>NZ_OZ253945.1:0-302916 GCF_965267305.1 Hyphococcus sp.
TTCTGCTGCATGCGTTACGCCGAGTGGACGCCGGACGCGAAGCGCTGGCCGAAGACATGTGCGTGGTTGGAGCGGACGCAAGCCGAGCCCGTTATGGCGAAGGTGAATGAATGGTCAGACGCGCTGATCGTCGCGCCCATCCTCGAACGCCGCAGGATCGCCGCGGACATCGGCCTCAAACTGACGGAAGAAACGGTCGGTCTCAAAACGCCGCGCCGCGCCGCGATGTCGCAACTTTAGAGAGCTTCATATGATCATCGGTCTCGGCAACGATCTCATCGATATCCGCCGCGTGGAAAAGACGCTGGAGCGTCATGGCGAGCGATTCACCATGCGCATCTTCACCGAGATCGAGCGGGCGAAATCCGACCGGCGGCGCAACCGGGCGGCGTCCTACGCCAAGCGATTCGCCGCGAAGGAGGCCTGCGCCAAGGCGCTGGGGACCGGTCTTTCCCGGGGCGTTTTCTGGCGGGATATGGGCGTCGTGAACCTGCCGGGCGGCAAACCGACCCTCAAACTCACCGGCGGGGCGGCGGAAAGGCTCAAGGAAATCACGCCCGAAGGCCATGTTCCGGACATTCACCTTACCATTACCGACGATTTTCCCCTGGCCCAGGCCATTGTCATAATCTATGCGCAGGCTAAATAAGGTCTTTCGCCGTGACTTCAGGTCCAGGGGGCGGGCAGCAAAGGGTAGCGTGATGTCGACAACCGAAGAAAGCGGCGCATCAGGGGCGGCCAGGAAAGAGGCCAAGCCCCAGAAACAGCAGATGACCGCCGCCGAAGAGGCGTGGGACCTTGCGAAGACCGTGTTCTTCGCCGTCGCCATCGCCCTCGTTCTACGCATTGTCATCTTCCAGCCCTTCAATATTCCTTCGGGCTCCATGAAGCCCAATCTTCTGGTGGGCGATTTCCTCGTCGTCTCAAAACCGACCTTCGGCTATTCGCGCGCGTCCCTCGTTTATCCCCTGACGCGCATGCCCATGCATGGCCGGGTCCTGTCATTTGCGAAGCCGCAGCGCGGCGACATTGTCGTCTTCAAGAACCGCAAGGACGGCAACAAGGATTACATCAAGCGAGTCATCGGCCTTCCCGGCGATACGGTGCAGATGCTCGGCGGCCGGCTCCACATCAACGGCAAGCCGGTGGAGAAGGAGCTCATCAACGCGAATGTCCCCGACGTATGCGGCCCGGGTTACGGCGCGCCGGCCTATCGCGAGACGCTCGACAATGGCGTTTCCTATGTGGTGCAGGAATGCGCCGGCGACGAGGGTCATCTCGACAATACATCAGCGTATCATGTGCCCGCGGGCCATTACTTCATGATGGGCGATAATCGCGACCAGTCCCAGGACAGCCGAGTCATCTCGCAAGTCGGCTACATTCCCGAAGACGCCGTGGTCGGCAAGGCGGAGCGGCTGTTTTTCTCCGTGGACGGAGAAAAAACCCAGTTCTGGACCGTCTGGAACTGGCCCTTCGCGATCCGCTATGGCCGCATTTTCGATCCGGTCAGATGACGATTGAGGATACCGCCGCGCTGGAAAAGCGCATCGGCCATAAATTTTCCGACCACAGCCTGCTTGCGCGCGCGCTCACCCATTCGAGCCTCTCCGGCGGCGACCGGGTGGTGCGCGATCTCGAGCGGCTGGAATTTCTCGGCGACCGCGTGCTGGGTCTTCTGACAGCTGAAACGCTCTGGCGTGAATATCCGCATTATGCTGAAGGCGATATGGCGCCGCGTCTCAATGCCTTGGTGCGGAAAGAAACCTGCGCCAAGGCGGCGCTTTTTTTCGGCGTCGAGCAATATATCCGCATGTCGGAATGGGAGGCGCAGTCCGGCGGGCGCAAGAAGAAGGCGATTCTCGGCGATGTGATGGAGGCGCTTCTCGGCGCGCTTTATATCGATGGCGGGCTGGAGGCGGCGCGCCATGTCTACGATCAGTTCTGGACGCCGAACCTCGAGGATCTGTCGAAGCTGCACAAGGATCCGAAAACCGCGCTCCAGGAATGGTCGCAGAACAAAAAGCTCGGCACGCCGGACTACGACGTTCTCGAAGCTGAAGGCCCGGCGCACGCGCCCGCTTTCACAGTGGAGGTTAAGGTGAAAGGCAAGAAGCCGTCGCAGGGGCAGGGCCGCTCCAAGCGCGAGGCGCAGATGGAGGCGGCACGGCTGTTCCTGGTGCGCGAAGGCGTATGGTCGGATGATGATGAGTGATATATTCGCATGCCCCCCACCCGCCGCCGCTTCGCGCCGTCGACCTCCCCGCGAGGGGGAGGTGGGGCGTAGCGAGTATGGTCGGAATTCAACCTCCCCCTTGAGGGGAGGTCGAAAGTGCGCAGCACTTTCGGGAGGAGGAATGGAGACGACCGATGTCCGCTGACGAAACAAACTGCGCCGTGATCGCCGTCATCGGCGCGCCGAACGCCGGCAAGTCGACCCTCGTCAACGCGCTTGTCGGCGCGAAAGTCTCCATCGTGACGCAAAAGGTGCAGACGACGCGCGCGCGGGTGCGCGGAATCCTGACGGAAGACAAGACGCAGCTCGTCTTCATCGACACGCCGGGCATCTTCGCGCCGAAGCGCCGCCTCGACCGCGCCATGGTCGCCGCCGCATGGGAAGGGATCGACGGCGCCGACATCACGCTGTTGATGATCGATGCGCCGTCCTATCTTGCGGGCGAGAGCGAGCGCGGGCAGGCGGGCAAGGGCCGCGCCGACGCCGAACGCATCATCGAAGGGTTGAAATCCTCGAACCGCAAGGCGGTGCTCGTCCTCAACAAGATCGACGACATTGCGCGGCCGAAACTCCTCGCGTTGGCGCAGGGTCTCAACGAAGAAGGCGTCTTCACGGATGTCTTCATGATCTCGGCGAAGAATGGCGACGGGCTGGGCGATCTGCGAAGCTTCCTCATCGAAAAAGCGCCTACGGGTCCGTGGCTTTACCCCGAAGACCAGCTTTCCGACATCACCGACCGGCTGATGGCGGCGGAGGTGACGCGCGAGAAAGTCTTCCTGCGCCTGCATCAGGAATTGCCTTACGACTCCACCGTAGAAACCGAAAGCTGGAAAGAAACCAAGACCGGCATCCGCATCGACCAGACGATCTACGTCGCCCGCGACAGCCAGAAACCCATCGTGCTCGGCAAGAACGGGCAGACATTGAAGGCTATCGGCCAGGCCGCGCGCGAGGAGCTGACAGGTATTCTGGGCGTGCCCGTCCATCTTTTCCTCCACGTCAAGGTCCGCGAAGGCTGGGACGAGGAGGCGGCAAGGCTCAGGAGTATCGGGCTGGATAGCGTGGAGTGAATAAAAACCTCGGGGGGGAGCTATGGAAAAGAATGCAAGAATTGCTGCTATTCGCTGGTACGGTCCATTCACGTTGGAGGGAGGGCCACAAAGTAGCGCCAACGAAAGGCTAGTCCAATTTAAGAATGCGCCAGCTATGAATGCTGGATTGTATATGTTTGTTGGTCGGAGAAAAAGACGAATAATCGGCACTCTGTTTCAGCGGCCTGAGCTTTTGTACGTTGGAAAGGTGAGCGACTTAAAGGGACACAGGCGAACGTTCTTGAGCAGATTTAAAGAGCATTTAGCCGTCAATATATCCAACCCGTCGAGCGCAAATAAGCTATGGTATATTGAAAATATTGGTGAGATAGATTCAATTTGGGTTGGTCTGCGTGAAACTTCAGTCAATCTAAAGTCTGTGTGGTCGTCCGAAAAAAACGACATAGAGGCGATGGAGAATTTACTGATACATATGTTGCGCCCCCCTCTTTGCGACAAGGATTTGAATGCTCCAAACGATCGTCGAATTCTGTTGAGTTACTTTGACACTACCCTTTGGAATAGGACTGATCTGTCTTCTTGGCGGCCCACTTTCCTCCCCGATCTAATAGACTTTGACCCTACTTCAAAGACGGCCACACTTACATGGACGTCAAAAAGAAAAAACGGAGTAAAACCAAAAATATTAGAGGAAGTATCTTCAGGAACGCTTTTGAAAATTAGATGAACTTCACCGACACCGGCATCGTTCTTGACGCGCGCGCCCATGGGGAGACCCATGCGGTGGTTGATGTTTTTACGGAGCGTCACGGGCGCTGGGCGGGGCTCGTCTATGGCGGGCAGGGGCGCAAGATGCGCCCGCTGTTGCAGCCGGGCAATGAAGTGACGGTGGAATGGAAAGGGCGCGGGGAAGACTCGCTCGGGCATTTTGCACTGGAGATGTCCCATGCGCGCGCAGGCGAAGCCATGGGCGAACGGCTTTCCCTTGCCGCCCTGTCGGCGGCCTGCGCCACAGCGCTCGCAACGCTCCCCGAACGTGAGCCGCACAGCCGCGCCTATACGGCGATGTCGGTGCTGCTCGCCAATCTCGACGATATGGACGTCTGGCCGGCGCTGATGGCGCGCTGGGAATTGGGGCTGTTGGCGGAGCTCGGTTTCGGGCTGACGCTGGATCGGTGCGCCGCAACGGGCGCGCGCGAAAATCTCATCTATGTGTCGCCGCGCTCGGCCTGCGCCGTCTCCGCCGAAGCGGGCGAGCCGTATAAGGACAAGATGCTGCCGCTGCCGGCGTTTCTGCGCGGCGCCTCCAGCGAGGCGACGTTGCAGGAGGCGGTCGATGCGCTCAAAACCACCGGCTTTTTTCTCGAAACGCGCATCCTGCATCTGTCGGACAAGCAATTGCCCGAGGCGCGACTAAGAGTGGTGGAGTTGTTGAGCGCGAAGCTCTAGCGCTTACATCAACACGAGTTCGGCGTGGAGCGCGCCGGCGGCTTTCACCGATTTCAGAATGTCGATGAGCTCGCGCGGGCCGACGCCAAGGGCGTTGAGGCCTTCGATGAGGTCGGAAAGGGAGACGTTCTCATCGACTTCCGCGATGCGCTTTTCGGGGTTGGTGTTCACCTCGATGGTCGTATCGGGGAGAACGATGGTCTCGCCATTGCGGGAGAAGGGATTGGGCTGCGACACGAAGGGCGTTTCGCGCACGGTGATGGTGAGATTGCCTTGCGTCACCGCAAAGCGGGAAATCTTCACATCGGCGCCAAGGACGACGGTGCCGGATTTCTGGTCGATGACGATGCGCGCTTTCTGTTCCGGCGTGATTCGGATGTTCTCGATGCGGCCGATCATGTGAACCGGGCTCATGGGCGCGCCGGCCATGGCGAGCTCGATGGTGCCGGGGTCGAGAATTTTCGCGACCGGCTGGCCGAAGGCGTTGTTGATGGCGCTCTCGACGCGCGCCGCAGTTGTGAAGTCGGGCGAGCGGAGCGCAAGGCGCAGGGTCTGCATGTCCTCGAAGTTGAATTCGATCTCGCGTTCGACGCGGGCGCCTTGCGGGATCGAGCCGGATGTCGGCGCGCCGAAAGTCACCGAGGCGCCGTCGCCTTCGGCGGAGAAGCCGCTGGCGAGCACCGGCCCTTGCGCGACCGCATAGATCTGTCCGTCGCCGGCGTGGAGCGGGGTCATGATCAGCGTGCCGCCGAGAAGGTTCGAGGCGTCGCCGATGGCGGAAACGGTGATGTCGATCTGCGAACCGGCGCGCGCGAAGGGCGGCAGCGTCGCCGTGACGACCACAGCCGCGACGTTGCGCGGGCGGAAATCCTCGCCTTGCACGTTCACGCCAAGGCGCTCGAGAAAACTCGACAGGGCTTCTTCCGTATAGGGCGAATTGCGGACGCCGTCGCCTGTCCCGTCAAGGCCGACGACAAGGCCGTAGCCGACGAGATCGTTCCCGCGCACGCCTTCGATATTGACGATGTCTTTCAGGCGCACGTCTGCGGACGCATCGGCGGCGAAAACGAAGCCGGCGAGACATGCGGCGAGGAAGATTTTCAGGCGTTCAAACATTCTTATCTCAGGAAATTGGCGAGGGAGAGAAGCGAAATGCGCGAGGTGACGAGGTAGGACGCCTGCAACTGCGATTCGATCTGCTGCAGGAGCGAGGCTGCTTCGTAAGGATCGCGCGCGGTGTGTTCGTTATAGGTGAGGCTGTAGGCGGTGGCTTCCGCTTCGAGGCGGCTATCTGCGGCGGCGATGCGTTCTTCCGCGGCGCCGATGCGCGAGCGGATGGCGACAATGTCGCTGTCCGCCTGAATGAGGCCGCCTGCGGCGGTGGAAAGCGCAAGATCCCGGTCAACGAAGCTGGCCTGTTGGTCGGCGACGACAACCGTCGCAAGATGACGCAGCAAGTCGCGCACCGCCTGCTCGTCGGCCTTAGCGCTGTAATCGACCAGTTCGCCATCGGCGATTTCGGTGCGCGCCGCATTGCCGGTTCCACCCGTATAGATCGTCGTGGCGAACCCCCCGGCAGGATCGTTGAAATAGAAATCGAGATCGGTCTGAAGCTGGGCGTTGTCGGCCGCGCCAACGAAAATCGCGCTGACGTCAGCAAGCAGCGTTTCCGCGTCGCCAAGAGCGGGGGCGTCGGCGGCGTCGCCGGCGAACAGGCTGCGGCCTTCGTAACGCGTATTGAAAGCAGAGAAGGCGGCGTCGAGTTGCAACCTTGCCTTGGTGGCGGCGATATCGATGCTCGGTTCATTGTTCTGGCCGACGGCCGACAAGAGATCGGCGCCGAGCGTGACGACCCCGTCCGAGGCGAGCGTCAGCGCGGTCTGTGACGCTGTGGTGCGGCCGAGGGCGCGGGTCGCGGCATCCTGGCGCGCTGTAACATCGTCGATCGCCTTGCGCAGAAGATGCACGTCGCCGATCTTCGAACTCAGCTGCGACTTCATGTCGGCGAGCCGGCCCGTAACCATTTCCGTGCGCGCCTGTTCGGCCCGCGATTTCAGGTCGGCGGCGGCCGTCGTCAAGCGGCTATATTGAAGAAGCGTGGGAAAACCGTAACCAGACATATCAGATATCCATCAAACGGCGGATCATTTCATCGACAGTCTGAATGACCCGCGTGTTGGCGGCGAACGCCTGTTCGATGATGATGAGATTTTGCAATTCCCGGTCGGTATCGACCCCGGTCTCCAGTTTCTCGGATTCGTAAAGAGTTTGAGCGAGCGCCGAGGAGGCTGTCATCTGCTCCGTTGCGCTGGCGCGCGCACCGCCGGCGAGGGCGACGAGATGGGCGGCGCCTTCGCTGGCGTTAAGATTGCCCGGCGACTGAAGCGACGCATGGGAGGGGCGCGTATCCGTCATCGCAGCGATCATGGCGCGCACGAAAGCGTCGGAGCCTGCAGGACCCGGCACGGCCGCCTGAACGCCGTCGCGAACGCGCCAGATTTCGCCGCCCTGCGCCGGGTCTACGAGCGAGTTGAGTTCAATGCGTCCAGCGAGGCCGTTAATGTTCAAAACATCGGAGGCGGCGCCGTTATCGGTGAACAGACCGGGATCGCCGGGATTGAGCGTCGGGTCGACAGTCGGATCTTCAAACCGGCCGAGAAGATCGAAAGCGAGCGCGTCGAGCGCCTGCGACATTTCCGGAACGGTGTTGTCGCGAACGTTGAAAAGTCCGGCGAGGGCGCCGTTCGAGATCTGCAGCGCACCCGGTCCGCCCGGCGTGATGTCCTTGCCGTCGACCGTGATCCCGGAGAGCGAGCCTGCGCCGCCGAGATATTCCTGACCGGCGGTGACGAGAGGCGCCTGCGAGAACTCGATCGTGCGTGCTGTGCCCGACAGAAGGAACACGCCTTCCGGCGTCATCAAATCGATGCGGCCGCCTTCGCGCACGAGCTCGCGCACGGGGATCGATTCATTGACCTTGTCGATAAGAAGCTGGCGCTGGTCCATGAGCGCGGTGACGTCGGCGCCGGCGGCGGCGCCGCGGCCGATGGACCCGTTCAGCTCCTCGATTTTCTTGAGCGCGTCGTTCACTTCGTTGACGCGCAGACTGATTTCCTTTTCCGCGTCGGTGCGGATTTTCTGGTAGCTCTCCGCGATCTGGTTGAAGGTGGTCGCGAGGTCTTTCGCCGTCGTGATGACTTTCTGCTGCAGCGGCGTCGAGTTCGGCGTTTCCGCCAGCGCGCGCATCGCCGTTTCAAGATTGGCGTATTTCTGGAACAGCGAGGTGGCGTCTTCCGGCCCGCCGAGCAAATCCGAAACGCGCGTCATCGCATCGGCGTTGGCGCTATTATAAGCAAGGTTTGCATCGGCGATCCGGCGCTCATAGGTGACAGCCGGATTGCTGGCGCGGGAGACCCCTGCGACCTGGACGCCTGCGCCGGAACCGGCGGTGACTCGCTCCGCGAGATTCACATCCCGGCGGTTGTAGCCTTCGGTCAGCGCGTTCGCGATGTTGTTCGATGTAACGCCGGCCCGCCGCGACGCCGCGGTCAGGCCGGAAGCTGCATTACTCAACGCCTGGGAGATTGTCATTGACGACGTCTCCTGTTCCTACTTGTTACTGACGCGCCTATCGGATGATGTCAGTGGTTTCCTGCAGCATCTCATCGACCGTCTGGATGATCTTGGCGTTCGATGAATAGGCGCGTTGCGTTTGAATGAGGTCGGTCAGTTCCGCGGCGATATCGGTCGTCGATTCCGTCAGCGAATAGCCTTCCGTGGTGCCGGTGGGGCCGTCGCCGGCATCCCAGAAATAAACGTCGCCCGAATTCTGAGAGATTGCGAAGGCGGCGCTGCCCACGGCGTCAAGGCCGGCGAAGTTCGGCACGTCTGCAACCGGGATCTGGAAAATCGTACGGCGGAAGCCGGTGTCGTAAACCGCCTGCAGAATGCCGCGCTGATCGATCTCGATGGAGTTCAGATTGCCGATCGGCGCGCCGTCCTTGGTGACTGTCAGCGGTGAGAAGCTCGCTGAAAGCTGGGTCAGGGCTGAGGTGCCGGTGGCCGTGCCGACGAAGACATCGATATCCTGGCTCGCGGTGGTCAGAGAGATGTTGCCGGTGGCGGGGTCGTAACTCGCGCCTGCGCCGGCCGTGACCGAAGCGATGGAGCCGCCGGAGGCGACCGTATCGTCGAAGACGACGGTGAAGGTGGCGATCACCGCAGCCGGGTTGCCAGCCTGGTCGCGAACGTTGACCGTCCATGTGTTCGTGGCCGGATCGCCCGGGTTCGCCGGCGGGGTGGGAATGAATTCGAAATCGAGCGTCTGCGAACGGCCGAGCGTATCATAATATTCGATCGGCAGGTCGTAAGTGTTGGCCGGCGCGCCGTCTTCCGTTTCCGTCGCCGGCAGGTTGACGCCGAGCGTGATGTTCTGGGTCGGAGAAACCGCGTTCTGGTTGAGGTTCGTGCGCACAGGCTCAAGGCCGGCGATCGAGTCGCGCACCGGCGAGCCCACATTGCCGTTCACGTCGGCGGGCCAGCCCAGGAGATAGAGACCGCTCTGGGTGCGGAGATAACCGGACTCATCAGTGTAGAACGAGCCGGTCGAGGTCAGCAGCAAGGTGCGGTCGCTGGCGGCCTGATCGAGACTGGCGCCAGTGGTGACGGCGAGCATGCCGCGGCCGGAGATCGAAATGTCGGTAGCGTTCGAGGTGGTGACCAGAGAGCCTTGCGCGCCGGCGTCGCGATAGGTGAGGGCGCGCACGCCGCCTGCGTTATAGTCGCCGTTGGTTTGCGCCAGAACCATGTCGGCGAATTCGGTGTCGGCGCGCTTGTAGCCGTAAGTTTGCGAGTTTGCGATGTTGTCAGAAATGGTGCTGAGCTTAACCGCGTTCACTGCAAGACCCATAACCCCGGCGTTCAGCGCAGACGAAATCCCCATGTCACTCTCCAGTTGAGAAAAAATTTTACTGCTGTCGTTAGTTTTATCTCCGCCGTGCTTAAGGAAGGCCTAATGAACAAGCGGGACTTGATAGTTATTTTTTGGTGAGCAGCGTGATTGCGATGCGCCGGTTTTGCGGCGCCAGGGGATCTTCCGAGAAGGGCTCCGTCGCCGCTTTCCCGGTCACCTGGACGATCTGGTCCGGTGATATCCCGTTCCTGATGAGCTCGCGTCGCGCCGCGAGCGCGCGGTCGGTGGAGAGCTCCCAATTGGTGTAATTTGCGTTAACTGAAAAGGCGCGCGCATCGGTGTGTCCGACAATCGCCATGTCGTTCGAGACGGTCGCGAGGACCGGACCGATGACTTCCAGAAGATTGTGCAGCAATTGCGAGGGCGTCGAAGAACCGAGATTGAAAAGGGGGTCGCCGTCCGCATCCACAAGTTCAATGACGAGCCCGTCGGGCGTCATGCGCGTATGGATATGTTCGGAAAGCCCGCCTTCAAGCGCCTGCAGGGATTCCGCGTCGATCCGGTCCTGAACCTCTTCGAGGCTGTTCTCGGCCGCGCCTTCCGCTTCGTCTTGTGTTTGACCGTCCTCCGGGTTGCGCTGTCTCTCGGCTTCCTCGACGGTCTGGCCGACGCCTGCCTCATCGCCGTCGCCGGCGCCCAGCGCATCGTCCATGCCGCGGCCTTCCTTGGCCCCTTCGAGGTCGAATTCATCGCTGTCGCCGTCCTTTTCGAGGACTTTCGACTTCGGGAATTCGCTGTTGGAGCCGGCGCGGTTGGAGACGGCGCTGTCTTCGGAAAAGACGGACTCGCCGTTGAGCGCGCCATTGCCGCCGCCGGAGACGCGGCTGACGGGGATTGAGGGATTGAAATAGTCGGCGAGACCCTTGCGCTGATCCTCCGTCGTAGCGTTCAACAGCCACATCAGAAGAAAGAAGGCCATCATCGCCGTCACGAAGTCGGCATAGGCGACTTTCCACGCGCCGCCATGATGCCCGCCGCCGGCGATCACCTTCTTTCTTTTTATGATGATCGGCGCTTCGCCTTTGCCCCGGCCAGCCATCCATACACCCGATTGCAATCTACGGATCGGGTTAACCTAAACTCCTTACGGCAGGTTTTACGCGTTTACGCAATTTACAACTATTGATGGTTGATATGGTTTCCGACATGTAAACGGGCGTTCCAGGGGGCCAGGGCAGGTATGAGCGGCGACACCGCTAAGATCATCAAGAAGAAAATGGCGGCGGCCGGGAAAGATCCGGGTCCGTTGCACCTCATCGCCGATCTGCCCCAGCGCATGGGAACGGAAGCCGCCGGCGCCTTTACGGAATTCTACGGTGAAAAGTGCCAACTCGCCGAAACCGAGCCGGCCAGCTTCAGCAATCTCGACGAAGCCCTCGCGGACCATGCGGGCAAGGCGGCGATCTATCATTTCCGCTACAATGTGGAAAAAGACTTCATCATCGTTCTCGATCTTGAAACCGCCATGCGCGCCGCGGGCTGGTCGCTGGCCGGATCGAAAGACCTTCCCGATCCCATGCCGGAATCGGTGAGCGCCATCGACCGGCGCCTGGCGAAGAATCTTGCCGTCCGTTCCGCGGAGCTGATTTTCTCAAAGGCTGATGCTTCAGGCGTCGCGCGCGGCGGCGTCGAGCTGATGGCCAGCGGCAACGATCCCCGCCGCTTCGATTTCACCGACGACAAACAGCGCGTCGTTTGCGCGACTTATTCGGTGAAGACGCTGGAAGAAGAGGTGCTGGGAACGATCCGCATTATCGCGCCTGAGCGCCTCACGGTCGCCATGCGCGATTACTATGACAAGGCCGTTCCGCTCGCTGAGGCGAAATGGAAGCGAGACCTCATGAAGCTCGCCGCCATGTCGCCCATCGCGCTGCGCGCCGACCTCACCCAGGAAGAGATCACGCTCGGCATGCTCATGAACTTCGCGCCGGGCCAGGTGATCGACCTCTCGACGGCGACGATTGACGAAATCACCGTCTATTCGGCGCGGCCGACGGAGTCGAAGCTGCTGATTGATGCGGCGCTCGGCAACCGCGACGGCGCAAGAGCCTTGAGAATCAAGTCTATATCCTACTAATCCTCGCATTTGACGCGAGGCCGACGGCAAGGCAATGTCCGGCCCAACGATTCCAGATCAGAGGGCATTTCCATGACATTGCGTATCCCGGCCGCGCTGGCGGCGTTCGTCCTTCTTTCCGCCTGCGGGCAAGGCGGCGAGGCGCCTGAGGCGTCGTCGCCTGACGCTGCGGCTTCTACTGATGCTGAGGAAGTAACGCTGGCGCCGGTCAGCGAAGAGAACATGCGCGCCCGCATCGCGACGCTTTCCTCGGACGAATTCGAGGGCCGCGCGCCGGCGACCCCGGGCGGCGCCAAAACCCGCGAATGGCTGATCGAGGAAATGAAGTCCATCGGGCTCGAGCCAGGCAATGGCGACAGCTACGAACAGCCAGTGCCGCTGGTCGAGCTCACGGTGCAGCCGGACGCGTCGACCCTTTCCGTCAATGGCGAAACGCTGGAGCTCGGACCAGAGGCGGTTTACTGGACAAAGCGCGTCGAAGAAGACGTTGCGTTTGAAGACAGCGACCTTGTTTTCGTGGGCTATGGCGTCGTTGCGCCCGAATATGGCTGGAATGATTACGAAGGCGTCGATGTCAAAGGCAAGACAGTCGTTATTCTCGTCAACGATCCGGGTTACGCCACCGAAGACCCAGAGCTCTTCAATGGCCGGTCCATGACTTATTACGGCCGCTGGACTTACAAATATGAAGAAGCTGCACGCCAGGGCGCGGCTGCGGCCCTCATCATTCATCAGACAGCGCCCGCCGCCTATGGCTGGGGTGTTGTTGAGGGAAGTTGGTCTGGCGCGCAGCTCGATCTCGAACGGCCCGATGGCGGGGCGGGCCGCGTCGCGCTTGAGGGCTGGATTCAGGAAGAGGTCGCCCGCGATCTTTTTGCGAAAGCCAATCTCGATTTCGACGCCGTAACCGCCTCCGCTCAGGAGCGCGGCTTTGAAGCCGTTCCCATGGAAGGGCTGAAAGCTTCCGCGACGCTCAAAAACATCATCCGGCGCAGCGAATCCGCCAATGTCGTCGGCGTTCTTCCGGGGACGGAGCGTCCCGATGAATATGTGCTCTATATGGGCCACTGGGACCATCTCGGCGTCGGCCCGGCGGACGAGAATGGCGACACCATCTCCAACGGCGCGGTCGACAATGCGACAGGCACGGCGGCGATCCTCTCCATCGCCGAAGCTTTCGCCAAGTCCACGCCGAAACCGAAACGCTCCATCATGGTCGTCGCGGTGACGGCGGAAGAATCCGGCCTTCTCGGCTCCGCTTACCTTGGCGAGGCCCCGATCGTTCCGTTCGCGCAGATTGTCGGCGGGATCAATATTGACGGCGTGTTGCCCATGCCGCCGGCGAAAGACATCATTGTCGTCGGCTATGGCGCGTCGGAGCTTGAAGATCTCCTGAAAAAAGCGGCGGACAAGCGCGGCGTCTATCTGCGTCCCGACGCTGAACCGGAGAAGGGTTATTTCTACCGTTCCGACCACATCTCGCTCGCCAAGAAGGGCGTGCCGATGCTCTACGCCGATGCGGGGCTCGATCTCGTCGATGGCGGCGAAGAAGCGGGCAGGGCGCTCGCCGAGGATTATACAGCGAACCGCTATCACAAGCCGGCGGACAATTATTCGCCTGACTGGGATCTCACCGGCATGACAGCGTCCATGAACACGCTCATGGAAGTCGGCGCCATGATGGCCTATTCGGACGATTGGCCGAACTGGTATGAGGGCAACGAGTTCCGCGCCCTGCGCGACGAGCAGCGCGCTGCGGCGGAGTAATCGTCTTAAGACGCCTTGGCGCCAAGCGCGCGCATGCGGCCGAAAAGGCTCGCCGCGCGCTTGTCGCTGAGATTGTAGGCGCCGCCGATCAGCGTTTCTCGCACCGGTTTGAAACCCGACATGCCTAGAATGCCTGTTTCAAACCCTTTTACGCCTGCGCCGCCGAAAATGATCTTATAGGCGGCGGCGGGCATCCCCATGGTGACGATCACGCGCGCCGATTTGCCCTTGAGCATTTTCAAGGGCCAGCCGTGTTCGCTTTCCTTGATTGCAAATCCGCCGCGCGCGAGCTGTTCGAAAAAGGCTTTCACCAGGGCGGGCATGGTCCCCAACCAGAGGGGATAGATGACCACCACATGGTCGGCGTTACGCACGGCCTTTTGCGCTTTGGCGATATCGCCAGTCGCAGGTTTCTCAAATTCTGCAGGGTCGCGCAGAAAATTCACATCCATATCGGCGAGGGTCAGCGTCGTGACCTTGTGCCCTTCGGCCTTGGCGCCGGCCTTATAGGCTTCGGCGAGCGCGTGACAGAGATGATTGCCTGCCCGGTGCGGATGACCGTCAAGAATACAGATCGTCTTGCTCATATCGCTCTCCTTTAATGGAGGCGCGCGCGCGACCCCATGGCGACCGCCTCAAGGCTTTCGAGATCGGCGATCTCGAACACCCGCGCCGATTCCATCACAATGACCTTTTTCTTTTTAAGCTCGGTCAGCGTGCGGCAGACTGTCTCGATGGTTAGCCCCAGATGGTCCGCGATGTCCTGACGGCTCATGGCGAGATGGATTTGAATCGGCGGCGCATTCTCAAGCGAGTCCTGATCGCCGGTGAGGCGAAGCAGGAACGTCGCGACGCGTTGTATGGCGCTCATGCGGCCGATCATCACCATGCGTTCACGGGCGCGGTGAAGACGCGTCATCAGGGTTTCAAGAAAACTCGCCGAAAGCGACGGTGACGCGGCCACGGTTTTCATGAAGGCCTCACGCGGATAGCAGCGCACGGCGCAGGGCGTGATCGCTTCGGCGGTGTGCAGCTGATCGGCGCTTTCGGAAAAGCCGAACATGTCGCCCGCGCTATAGAACTCTGCGACCTGGCGGCGTCCGTCTTCAAGCGTGTTGTATTCTTTCACAGCGCCGGAAACGATTTCGTAGCAATAATCGGCGGTCTCGCCCTCAACATAGAGCGTTTCACCTGCTTTGATGCGCCGGATGGAGACATTTGCGCCCATGCCGTCGGCCAGCGCCGCGGTGAAGATCATAGGAGCCGCCATGCCGCCGCGTTCGTGCTGTTCCATCGCCCATATCCTTTCGCTGGTAGATGATGACGACTAAAGCGCGGAACGGCGGGAGTTTATATCGGGGCGAATGCGTAATGAGGCGGGGGTGACCGGCGCGGACTAAGTAGAAGTACATAGTTCAGGCGATGAGGCCCAGCGTCAGCCCCATGCGCACCAGTTCGGCGACGGAGCCGGCCTCCATTTTGCTCATCACCTTCTGGCGGTGAACCTCGACAGTGCGCGGGCTGACATCGAGAATTCGGGCGATCTCCTTGTTAGCGCCGCCTTTGACGATTTCAGCCATGACTTCCCGCTCGCGCGGGGTAAGGGTCTCAAATCGCGCGGTTAGCGCGGCCGGAACGGACGCGGATGCGCCGCCGCCCGCCAGCGCGCGGTCGAGCGCGTCGGTCACTTCCTCCGCCGTAAAAGGCTTTTCGAGAAAGCTCGCCGCGCCGTTCTGCATGGCCCTCACCGCCATGGGAATGTCGCCATGAGCCGTCATTACGACGACGGGCAGGGCGACGCCGTCGGCGAGAAGCTTTTCCTGAAGCTCAAGGCCTTGAATGCCAGGCATCCGGACATCGACGAGCAGAGCCGCGCCGCCAAGGTCGAGCCCCGAAATTTTTTCAAGAAAAGCGTCACCGGAAGGAAAAACCGTGACATCATAATCGGCGGCTTTCAATAACGCGCTGACGCCGCGCTGCACAGCCGGGTCGTCGTCCACCAGAAAGACTTTTCCTTTTGTGGTCATGATCAGGCGTCTTCCTTGGCCCCATCCCTTAATATGGGAAGCTTCACCACGAAAACCGTCCCTGCCGGATGATTGTCGTGTGCGTAAATTTCGCCCTTATGGGCCTCGACAATAGACTTTGAAATGGAAAGTCCGATGCCCATGCCGTCTTCCTTGGTGGTGGCGAAAGGCTCGAATAACCGCTTTTTCATTTCCGCCGAAATGCCGCAACCGGTGTCGGCGATGCGGATCTCCACGCTGTCGCCGGTCTTCGACGTCGCAATCGTGAGCCGCTTGTTGTGGGTTTCCTGCATGGCGTCGACAGCGTTGCGAATAAGATTCACAATCACTTGCTGCAACTGGATGCGGTCGACCATCGCCTCGCCCGCATGAGGATCGAGGGCGCTCGCCACCATGACCCCTTCGGTTTCAGCGCCGATCAGCGCGATGAGGCAGCTTTCCTCGACAATCCGGTTGACGGGGTGGGCGGCGCGTTCGGTCTCGCGGTTGCGCAGGAAGTCCCGCATCTGGCGGATCACGCCGCTCGCCCTGCGGATTTCCGCGACCGCATCATCGATCAGCGCGAGCGCGTCTTCCTTTCCGTCAAAGGAGGTTTTCTTGAGGGTGAGGGCGACCGCGCCGGCCATGCTCGCCGCAGCAGTGAGGGGCTGGTTCAGCTCATGGGCGATGGAGGTTGCGATCTCGCCCATGGCGCCGATGCGGCCTGCATGCTGTAGCTGGATCTGGGTGTCTTCAAGCCGGCGTTCGGTCGCCTTCTGGCGTGTGACATCCTCGATGAAACCGACGAAAATGCGCTCATCTTCGTCGAATTCGCTGACATGGAGGACGGCGGGAAATGTCTCCCCGGTTTTGCGCCGCGCCATCACGGGACGGGCCCTGCCGATGATTTGCGCTTCCCCGGTTTCGAGATAGCGCCGCATATATCCGTCATGAAGCGAATGATCCGGCTCGGGCATCAACATGCTGACGTTTTTGCCGAGGACCTCTGTCTCCGAAAACCCGAACATGGCCTGGGCCATTCGGCTGAAAATCAGGATTTCGCCGGTTTCGTTGATCGTAATGACAGCGTTGGGCGAAGCATTGATGACCGAGCGCAAGAAACGCTCGTTCTGCATGTTGCTGACGCCGCTTGCCGCCATGGGCTCCCCGCAATCCTTTGTTAATGATTAGCACGTCTTGACGGCTCGCCGAAAGAATAGGCGGGAGGAGCCTCGTGTGCGGGTGCTCATTTTGTCGCAGATGCGAAGAAAAGCTGTAGAGGTTGATTTCCATCAACCCGAAATCACGATTGAATCTCCATGTAAATTCAGGCATGCGGGAATCATATAGGGCGCGTCGCGTCTCTTGGCCCGCTGATCTCTTTCGCGCCGGTTCTGGCGCAAGCTGACGGGGAACAAGATGGCTCACACACGCGTCGCCCAACGCGGTCTCGGCACGGACGGCATGCTGATCGCGCTCGCGCTCGGCATCGGCGTTTTCTACTGGCTCTTTGTCGCCGCCCGGGCCCTCGACCCGCTGATGTCGTTTCACGCCTATGTCTTCATCATCGCGTTTACGGCGGGGCTTTTCGGTCTTGTTCTCTATGCGACAAGCCAGCCCGCGGAGGAGACAGGCTATCAGACCGCGGTCGTAAAGGCCGGCGTTTTCGCCTCGACCTTCTGGGGGATCGCCGGCTTTCTGGTCGGCGTCATCATCGCGTTTCAGCTCGCTTTTCCGAATATTCTTTATTTCGACGCGCTCGGCTGGACGAATTTCGGACGCTTAAGGCCACTGCATACATCGGCGGTGATTTTCGCTTTCGGCGGCAATGTTCTCATCGCGACGTCGTTTTATGTGGTGCAGCGCACTTGCCGCGCGCGGCTCGCCGGCGGGCTTGCGCCGTGGTTCGTCTTCTGGGGCTACAATCTCTTCATCGTCGTCGCCGCGACCGGCTATCTCATGGGCGTCACGCAGTCGAAGGAATATGCAGAACCCGAATGGTACGCCGATCTCTGGCTCACCATCGTCTGGGTTGTTTACCTGTTCGTCTTCCTCGGCACGATCTGGAAGCGCAAAGAGCCGCATATCTATGTGGCGAACTGGTTCTATCTCTCCTTCATCGTCACCATCGCGATGCTGCACATCGTCAACAACCTCGCCATGCCGGTGTCGATTGCAGGTTCCAAGAGTTACTCGCTCTTCGCCGGGGTGCAGGATGCGCTGACGCAATGGTGGTACGGCCACAACGCCGTCGGGTTCTTCCTCACCACGGGCTTCCTCGCGATCATGTATTATTTCATTCCAAAGCGGGCGGAACGGCCGGTCTATTCCTACCGGCTTTCCATCGTTCACTTCTGGTCGCTGATCTTCATTTATATCTGGGCGGGGCCCCACCACCTTCATTACACGGCGCTGCCCGAATGGGCGCAGACGCTCGGCATGACCTTCTCGATCATGCTGTGGATGCCGTCATGGGGCGGGATGATTAACGGCCTGATGACGCTGTCGGGCGCTTGGGACAAGCTCCGCACCGATCCGGTGTTGCGCATGCTCGTCGTCTCCGTCGCGTTTTACGGCATGTCGACCTTCGAAGGACCGGTAATGTCGGTGCGTGCGGTCAACTCGCTGTCGCATTACACTGACTGGACCATTGGGCACGTTCACTCCGGCGCGCTGGGCTGGGTCGGCTACATCTCCTTCGGCGCGCTTTATTGCCTCGTGCCGTGGCTGTGGAAGCGCAAGGACCTTTATTCGCGCGCGCTGGTCGAATGGCATTTCTGGATTTCGACGCTGGGCATCCTCCTCTACATCACTTCCATGTGGGTGTCGGGCATCATGCAGGGGCTGATGTGGCGCGCTTATAACGCCTTCGGATTCCTCGAATTCTCCTTCGTCGAAACTGTCGAGGCCATGCACCCCTATTACATCATCAGGGCGACCGGCGGGACGCTGTTCCTGATCGGCTCGCTCATCATGGCCTACAATCTGTGGCGGACGGCGCGCGGCGATCTGCGCGCCGGCGAGAAACGGCCCGTTATGGCGCCGCAGCCGGCGCTGGCGGAATAGGGAGGTTTTTGAAGATGCTGAACCGTCACGAACTTCTCGAAAAGCATGGCTGGCTTCTCACCATCGGTATTCTCGTCGTTGTCGCCATCGGCGGCGTCGTTGAGATTGCGCCGCTCTTCTATCTCGAATCGACAATCGAAAAAGTCGAAGGCGTCAGACCCTATTCGCCGCTCGAACTGAAAGGCCGCAACATCTACATCCGTGAGGGCTGTTATGTCTGCCACTCCCAGCAGGTGCGACCGCTGCGCGACGAGGTCGAGCGCTACGGTCATTACTCCCTCGCAGCGGAAAGCATGTACGACCACCCCTTCCAATGGGGCTCGAAGCGCACGGGGCCGGACCTTGCGCGCCTTGGCGGCAAATATTCCGACGAATGGCACCGGCAACACATGATCGATCCGCGAAGTCTCGTGCCTGAGTCTGTCATGCCGCCCTACAAGTTTCTCGCCGACAACCAGCTTGATTATGAGCATATCGAGGCGGATTTGAAAGCGCTGCGCGCCGTCGGCGTTCCCTATACGGATGAGATGATCGAGAGGGCGAAGTCCGATATCGCGACCCAGCTCGATCCTTTCGCCGATGATTTCGACGGCTTCATGGCGCGCTATCCGAAAGCGCAAGTCCGCGACTTCGACGGCGATCCGCGCAAGGTGACGGAGATGGACGCGCTCATCGCCTATATGCAAATTCTCGGCACGATGGTCGATTTCGAGACCTATCAGGCCGAAGAGAACTACAGGTAAGGCTCGCCCATGTATGAAAAGCTTGCATCCTTTGCGCAGACCTGGGGGCTTTTGCTTTTCATTCTGGCGTTCGTCCTGGTGCTGATTTACGCGCTGGCGCCGGGCAACAAGAAGACATTCGACAAGGCGAAGCGCATCCCGCTTGAGGATGACGAGCCTGAAGAAGAGGACAAGGACCGTGGCGGAAAAAGAGATTGACGAACCGAGCGGCGTTGAAACCACCGGCCACTCTTGGGACGATATCAAGGAACTGAACAATCCGCTGCCGCGCTGGTGGCTGATCGTTTTCTGGATTACGGTTGCCTGGTCTATCGGCTATTGGGTGCTGATGCCGTCCTGGCCCGGAATCAATGGCTATCTCAAGGGGACGCGCAATCATTCCGAGCGCGCCAATGTGACCGAAGCGGTCGCCGCGCTCGACGCGCAGCGCGCCGACGCGACGCGGCGGCTTCTGACCGCGCCGGACATGCAGGCGATCGAAAACGATCCCGACCTTCAGGCCTTTGCGCTCGCCGCGGGCGAGTCGCTTTTCGGTGACAATTGCGCCACCTGTCACGGCGCCGGCGGGCAGGGCTTCAAGGGGTTCCCGAATCTGAACGACGATTCCTGGCTCTGGGGCGGCCGGCTTGAAGACATTCGCCAGACTTTGCGCTACGGCATCCGCTCGGGACACGAGAACGCGCATCTTTCCATCATGCAGGCTTATGGCGCAGGCGGTCTCTTGCCGCGCGAAACGGTCGACGATCTCGTCCATTATGTGCGCAGCCTGTCGGGGGAGGAGCATGACGCCGCGGCGGCGTCGCGCGCCGCGCCGGTCTTCCAGGCGCAATGCGCGCAATGTCACGGGACCGAAGGCAAGGGCGATCAGTCGCAGGGCGCCCCGAACCTCACCGACCCCATATGGCTTTATGGCGGCGATGCGGCGACCATCCGCGAAACCCTCTGGAACGGCCGCGCCGGCGTGATGCCGGCATGGGAAGGCCGCCTGAGCGAAGAGGAAATTCTGGCGCTCGCTGTTTACGTTCACTCGCTTGGCGGGGGAGAGTAACCCGCCTGAAGGTAAAGCAATGTCTGTAACCGAACCGACGCCGTCGTCTGAACTAAGCGGCGGCGTGGTGCGTCACGAGGTAGAAGCGGTCAACGCCGCCGGAACGCGTACGCTCTACAAGGCGCGCGAACCGATCTATCCGAAACGCGTCAAGGGAACGTTCCGCAACCTCAAATGGATCATCATGGCGCTGACCCTCGGCGTCTATTATCTGGTGCCCTGGATCCGCTGGCCGCGCGGGCCTGGCGAGCCCGATCAGGCGGTGCTTGTCGATTTCGCCGGGCGGCGGTTTTATTTCTTCTTCATCGAGATCTGGCCCGACCAGCTTTATTTCCTGACCGGCGTCCTCATCATCGCCGCCTTGTCGCTGTTCCTCGCAACGGCGCTCTTCGGGCGTGTCTGGTGCGGCTATTCCTGTCCGCAGACGGTCTGGACCGACCTTTACATCTGGGTCGAGCGGAAGATCGAAGGCGACCGCAATGCGCGCATGAAACTCGCCAAGGCGCCCTGGACTGCCGACAAGATCAGAAAGCGCGTTGCGAAACATGCGATCTGGATTTTCATCGGCATGGCCACCGGCGGCGCGTGGATCCTCTATTTTCACGACGCGCCGACCATTGCGCGTGATTTCTTTAAAGGCGACGCGCCGTTCACCGCTTATTTCTTTTTCGCGCTGCTGACGCTGACGACCTATATCTTCGCAGGCTCCATGCGGGAGCAGGTCTGCACCTATATGTGCCCCTGGCCGCGCATCCAGGCCGCGCTCACCGACGAGGAAACGCTTCAGGTCACATACAAGTATGACCGGGGCGAACCGCGCGGCCCGCACAAGAAAGGCGATACATGGGAGGGCCGCGGAGACTGCGTTTCCTGCCGGGCCTGCGTCATTTCCTGTCCCATGGGCATCGACATTCGCGAGGGCCCGCAGCTTGAATGCATCAACTGCGCGCTCTGCATCGACGCCTGCGACGACATCATGAAAAAGGTCGGCCGCCCCACCGGGCTGATCGGTTATGACACCGACGCCAATATCGCGCGCCGCGAAGCTGGCGAAAAGCCGCAAACCAAGCTCGTGCGTCCGCGCACCATTCTTTATTCGGGCGTTCTCGCCTTTGTGTGCGTGCTGATGGTCATCGGCCTATCGACGCAGGCGACTATGGTCGTCAACGTCCTTCGCGACCGCACGCCGCCCTTCATCCTCATGTCCGACGGCTCCATCCGCAACGCCTATACGGTGAAGATCGTCAATCGCGAGAACTATGAGCGCGAACTGAAAATCACCGTCGAAGGGCCGGAGGGAATGACCGTCGGCGCCGTTGGCGAAGATGCAGAAGGCGCCACCGTGACGCTCGACGCGCCGGGTGACACGGTGCGTTCCGTGCGCATCTTCGCAACGCTGGCCAAGGATCGGGCGCATGGCAATTCGATCCCCGTCACGATCCGCGTCACCGATCCTGAGACCGGCGAAGAAGTGCTTAATCCAACCGTCTTCATGGCGGGGAGGGAATGATGACCGCGCGCGACGAGGCAAAAGGCAAGCTTACCGGCCGTCATGTGCTGATCATGGTGCTCGCATTTTTCGGCGTGATGATCGCGGCGAATGTCATCTTCATCCGCGCGGCGGTGACGACCTTTCCCGGGGTCACCGAAGACAAGTCCTATCTTCAGGGCCTCAATTACAATGACACGCTTGCCGAACGGGCGGCCCAGGCGGAGCTCGGCTGGACGGCGGAAATCGCGGAAGTCGAGCAGTCGGGCGGCGAGGGCCGCATCGTTGTCCGGATGGCGAAAGGCGATGCGGCGCTGTCTAACCTTGCGCTGACCGGCATCCTGAAGCGTCCGGCGAGCGACGACGCCGATCAGGCCCTTGCCTTTAAAGCCCTCAGCGGAGGATTATATGAGGCGGAGGTCGAAGCCTTCGCCCCCGGCGCATGGGACATGACCCTGCGCGCCGAAAACATACTCGGCGAAGCCTTCGACGTGGAAGCGAGGATTATCGCGCCGTGAGCGTCAGCCAGCCTCTCGAACAGGCGCCCGGATGCCCCAGCGGCCTTGAACCGGCCGCCGACGCCGGGGTGATCGATCCTGCGCCTTTCGTGCGCCGGACCAAGGACGGCGCAAAGGCGCTCGAATTATCCGTCTATGGCGCCAAATGCGGCGGCTGCATTTCGAAAATCGAAGGCGGTCTGAACGCGCTGCCCGGCGTCGAGACGGCGCGGCTCAATCTCTCCACGGGCAAGCTCGCCGTCGCCTGGCGCGGCGAGATGATCCGCCCCCGCGACATCACACAAAAGATTTCCGATCTCGGCTATCGCGCGGCGCCCTTCGATCCGCATGTGGCGGCGCAGGAAAACGATGCGGAAGGACTGTTCCTCCTGCGCTGTCTCGCCGTCGCGGGATTCGCCATGGCGAACATCATGCTCTTGTCTGTTGCGGTGTGGGCTGGCGCCGGGGGCGAGATGGGCGACGCCACGCGGCTGATGATGCACTGGATTTCCGGCATGATCGCGATCCCCGCCGCGATGTTCGCCGGGCGCCCGTTTTTCCGGTCGGCCTGGGGTGCGCTCAAAAAGGGCCAGGCGAATATGGACGTGCCCATATCGCTCGCCGTGTTCCTGTCGCTCGGCATCTCCGTTTACGAAACGCTCAATCACGGGCCCGACGCCTATTTCGATGCGGCGGTGATGCTGCTCTTCTTTCTGCTGATCGGACGGTTCCTCGATCATCGTTTGCGCGCCCGGGCGCGCGAAGCGGCGCAAAGCCTGCTCGCCTTGCAGGCGACGACGGCGAGCCGTCTCAAAAACGACGGAACGCTCGAAGCCGTCTCGGCGCGCGACATCAACCCTGAAGACCGCATCCTGTTGTCGCCGGGCGATCGCGCGCCGGTGAACGGCGTCGTCGAAGAGGGCGCGTCGGAAGTCGACGTTTCCCTCGTCACGGGCGAAAGCGCGCCGGCGCATATGAAAGCGGGCGATGTGCTTTATTCCGGCGTCCTCAACATGTCATCGCGACTCATCATGCGTGCGACGGCGCGCGCCGAAGATTCGTTGATCGCCGACCTCACGCGTCTGATCGAAGCGGGCGAGCAGGGCAAGAGCAAATATGTGCGCCTCGCCGACCGCGCCGCGGCGCTTTATGTGCCGGTGGTGCATACGCTGGCGCTGGCGACATTTGTCGGCTGGCTCGTGATTGGCGATGCGTCTCTGCGCGTTGCGGCCATGAACGCCATCGCCGTTTTGATCATCACCTGTCCCTGCGCTCTGGGGCTCGCCGCGCCGGCGGTGCAGGTCGTGGCGACGGGACGGTTGTTTAAGGAGGGCGTGCTGGTGAAATCCGGCGACGCCCTCGAACGTCTGGCGGAAGTCGACGCTTTCGTCTTCGACAAGACCGGCACGCTGACGCTCGGGCGGATGCGGCTTTCCAATCGCGAGGAAATCTCGGACGAAACGCTGATGCAGGCGGCGTCGCTCGCCCGCGCCAGCCGTCATCCGCTGGCGAGAGCCGTCGTCATGGCGGCAGGCGCCGGAAAGCTCGCCGACGATGTTCATGACATGCCGGGATACGGCGTCGAAGGCGTCATCAACGGAGAAAAGGCGCGCTTCGGCCGCGCAGATTGGGTCGGCGCGACAAGCGATGCGGACAACGCTGTCAGCGAAGCATGGTTCAAACTCGGCGATCAGGCGCCGGTGCGCTTCCTGTTCGAAGATTCTTTGCGCGCCGAAGCGGCGGAAACGATCAGCGCTCTCGATCATCGCGGCGTCGTCTCAGAAATGCTCACCGGCGACCGGCAGGCGCCGGCGGCGCGCATTGCAAAGTCGGCCGGCCTTGCTGCATGGCGGGCGGAACTGACGCCGTCGGACAAGATCGCACGCCTCAAAGAGCTCTCCGATAAAGGCGTCAAAACCGCCATGGTCGGCGACGGACTGAACGACGCCCCGGCGCTCGCGGCGGCGCATGCCTCGCTCTCGCCAGGCACGGCGGCGGACGCCAGCCAGGCTGCGGCGGATTTCGTGTTTCAGGGCGACAGCCTGGCGCCTGTGCTGACTGCTTACGATGTCGCGAAACAGGCGCGCCGGCGCGTTCTTGAAAACTTCGCGTTTGCGGCGCTTTACAATGTTTGCGCCATTCCGCTCGCCGTGTTCGGCTTCGTGACGCCGCTCATCGCCGCGCTCGCCATGTCGGGTTCGTCCGTGATTGTGACGCTGAATGCGCTGCGCATGAAAACGAAGAAATCGGCCTCATGAGCGCGCTGCTCTATCTCATCCCCATTGCGCTGCTCATGGGCGGGGGGGCGCTCGTTGCGTTTTTCTGGTCGGTGAAGTCAGGGCAGTATGAGGATCTCGACGGCGCGGCGCAGCGAGTCCTCCTTGATGACGATCTCGAAGACGAAAGCAAAATAAACTAGACGCCGAGCGCGTCGCGCATGCGATACCAGGTCATGCCAAGCGCCAGCATGGGCCCGCCGATCGCGTCCGCAGCCGGTATGCGGAAATGTTTGGTCTTGTCGAAGAGATCGATCCCCGTTTCCTTGCCGCGGATCGCATCGGCGAACATCTCGCCCACAATATGCCCGCAATTGACGCCGTGGCCGGCGTAGCCTTGCGCGTAGAAAACCGTGTCGCTGATTTTGCCGATCAGCGGCACGCGATTGAGGGGAATGCCGATGACGCCGCCCCAGGCGAAGTCGACTTTGATCTTTTCGAGTTGCGGAAAGATGCGGCGCATGCGCGGGGCGAGCTCGCCCTCCACATCGGCAATGTCGCGATTGGAATAGGTGCAGCGGCCGCCGAAGAGGAGACGCTTGTCGCCGGTGAGGCGGAAATAATCGAGCACCCAATTTGAATCGCAGATGGCGAGATTGTCGGGAAGCAACTCGTTAGCGAGGTCGTCGCCAAGCGGCTCCGTCGCAATGACATAGGTCTTGGCGGGGAGCATCAGCCCGTGCAGTTTTTCTTTTTCCAGCGCGTGATAGGCGTTGCCCGCGAGGATCACATATTTCGCATTGACGCGCCCGTTTTCCGTGTGGACCACGGGAGAAGCGCCATGGTCGATTTTCGTAACGCGCGTTCCCTCGAAAATCCGGACGCCGTTCCGCTCCGCCGCCGCAGCTTCCCCAATGACGAGATTGAGCGGATGGCAATGCGCCCCTCGGCGGTCGATCAGCCCGCCAATATAGGCGTCGGTCGCGGCGTGACGGCGAAGCTGCGGCCCGTCCACAAGCTCCATATATTCGCCGAAGCCATGTTCGACGCTGTCGGCGTATTCTTCTTCGAGGCCCTTCATCTGTTTGGAATTGAGCGCGACGGTCGCCGCGCCGCGCACATAATCGCATTTGATGTCGTATTTCTGGATGCGCGCCTCGACGATCTCATTACCGAGATAGCGCGTGTCCCACAGAAATTTTTCAGCTTCGGGGCCCATCTGTTTGACAAGTTCGCCTTCGCCGGACCAGCCCGCCAGCACTTGCCCGCCATTGCGGCCCGAGGCGCCCCAGCCGATGCGGTTCGCTTCGAGGAGCACGACGGAATATCCACGTTCTGCGAGCGATAAAGCCGAGGCGACGCCCGTAAAGCCGCCGCCGACAATGGCGACATGCGCGTCAACGGTTTCGGTCAACGCCGGCCGTTGCCGCGCCGGGTGCGCGCTGGCGGCGTAATAGGAAGGGGCGTGTTTGTCTTTTTCGGTCATAAGATTGGGCGTCAGAACGCCTGAAGATAGGAATCATATTCGAAATCGGTGACGCGCTCGCTCGCTTTCTGCATTTCCTGGCGTTTGAGCGCCGTGAAGACGCGAGTGAAAAGCTCGCCGAAATAAGGCGCCAGAATGTCGCCGTCTGCGAAGACATCCGTCGCTTCGCTCCAGACAATCGGCACGCGCGGCGCATCGGCTTCATAGGCGTTGCCTTCGGTCGCCGGCGGCGGCGTCAGTTTGTTTTCGATGCCGTGCAGCACGCCGCCGAGCAGCGCGGCGAGGAGGAGATAGGGGTTCGCGTCCGCGCCGGCGATCCGGAACTCGAACCGGCGGTTTTCCGGCCCGTCATTGGGAATGCGGATCGCCGCGGTGCGGTTCTCATAGCCCCAGGTGAGCGATGTGGGCGCGTGGCTCGCATCCTGAAACCGGCGATAGGAATTCATATGCGGCGCGAGGAAAATCATCGCCTCGGGCGCCGCGGCGAGAAGGCCCGCGACTGCATTCATCAGCACCGGCGACCCGTTGTCATCGTCGCCTGCGAAAACATTCTCGCCTCTGTCATTGAGCATGCTCATATGAACATGGAGACCGTTGCCGGCGATTTCGCCGAAGGGTTTCGCCATGAATGTCGCGATCAGCTCGTGCTGGTCTGCGATACATTTCACCGTCCGCCGGAAGAGCACGGCCTGATCCGCCGCGGCGACCACATCCGCCTGATGCATCAGGTTGACTTCAAACTGGCCGGCGCCGCCTTCGACAATCGCCGCGCCGAGGGGCAGGCCCTGTTCCTCGCAGGCCGCATAGACGTCGCGGAAAAATCGGCCGAAATCGTCAAGCTCGTTCATTGCGTACATGCGCGCGTCGCCGATGCGGCGGCGCAGGGCGTTGCGCGCCGGCGTCAGGGGGCGGCCATATTCGTCGCTCTTGCGCGAGAGAAGAAAGAATTCGAGCTCCAGCGCCGCCACCGGATAAAGCCCGGCCTTCGCAAGGCGTTCTTTCATATCGATCAGCAATTGCCGCGGGTCGGCATGAAACGCGCCGCCATCCTCGTCGCCCATCATCAAGAGGATTTGCGCCGCCTCGCCGCCGCTCCAGGGGCAGGGGAGGATTCCGGTCCCGGCGGGAAAGCAAAGCCCGTCCACGTCGCCGGTCTCGAGAACGAGGCCGTTCGCCATGACGTCATAGCCCCAGATGTCGACGCCGATCAGCGAGCGGGGAAGGCGCAGGCCGCTTTCAAAAACGCCGAGCGCTTGCTTCGCGGGCAGACGTTTGCCGCGCAACACGCCGTTCATGTCAGATAGAAAGACGTCGACGAATTTCAGCTCCGGATGAGAGTCCAGAAATGCGCGGGCTTTTTCCGTCAGTTTTGGGTCAGCTCCGGCCATGATGGTTAGACGCCAAGTTCCATGGCGGTCTTATCGAGCGCCTTCCCGACGAGGTCAAACAGCTCATCGGTTTCGGCTTCGGTGATGACAAGGGGCGGGCACAGGAACATCGTGTCGCCGACGGCGCGCATGACGACGCCCGTCGCGAAACAATGGGTGCGGCAGACCATGCCCGCATGGCCGCCGGGTGAGAACCGTTCCTTCGTTTCTTTATTTTTGACAAGTTCCAGCGCGCCAAGAAGGCCGACGCCGCGCGTTTCGCCCACTAGGGGATGGTCGTCCAGCGTTTTCAGCTTCTCCTGAAAATAGCGGGCGGCCTTCGCGCCCCGGGCGCCTACCAGATCGAGCTCGTCTAGAAGTTCGATATTGCGGATGGCGACCGCCGCTGCGACGGGGTGGCCGGAATAGGTGAAGCCGTGCGCCATTTCGGAATCGGCGTTGATGATGGGATCGGCCACGCGCCTGTTTAAGGCGACGGCGGAAAGCGGCTGGTAGCCGCTGGTGATGCCTTTCGCCATGGTCATGATGTCCGGCGTGAATCCGTAGGTCTGGCAGCCGAACCAGTTCCCCGTGCGCCCGAACCCGCAGATCACTTCATCCGACCACAGAAGAACGTCGTATTTGCGGCAGATGCGTTCGACCTCCGGCCAGTAGCCTTCGGGCGGAAGCATCAGCCCGCCGGCGCCCATGACCGGCTCGCCGGCGAAGGCTGCGACATTTTCCGGGCCGAGTTCGAGGATCTTGTCTTCCAGCGCTTTCGCGCAGCGCATGGCGAAGTCGTGCTCGCTCTCGCCGGGCTCGCCATATTCATAAAAATGCGGCGTCGGCTCCACATGATGGAAGCGCGGCAGGGGCAGATCGAATATCCCCTGCATGAACGGCAGCCCCGAAAGGCTCGCCGCCGCCGCCGTCGATCCGTGATAGGCGCGGGCGCGGGAGATGATGGCTTTCTTTTCCGGCTTGCCTTGCAGATTCCAGTAATACCAGATGAGCTTGATGGCGCTGTCGACCGCTTCCGACCCGGAACAGGCGAAAGTGATCTGGTCGAGGCCTTCCGGCGTTTTCTGGGCGATGAGGTCGGCCAGCTTTGCGGCGTAGGGCGTCGTCGTCTGGAAGAAGAGATTATAGTAACTCAGCGTCTTCATCGCCTCGGCGGCGGCGTCGACGAGCTCCTGCCGTCCATAGCCTAATTGCACGCACCACAAGCCCGCCATGCCGTCGAGAATGCGGTTTTCGTCTTCATCATAGATGTAGACGCCTTCCGCATGGGTGATGACGCGCGGGCCCGTTTCGCGCAATTCATGATGCGTCGTGAAGGGGTGCAGGTGGTGGGCGCTGTCGAGCGCCTTGATGTCGATATTCGGTTTCATCGTTACACGTTGACCATGAGGAAGCGCACGTCCCAGGGGCTCAGGACGCTGGAGCGGTGTTCATATTCCGAGCGTTTGATCGCCGCATAAGTGTCGACGAAGCCTTCGCCGAGATATTTTTTGAGCGCCGCCGATTTGGCGAAGGTCTCGACGCTTTCCGTCAGGGTCATGGGCAGGGGCCGCTCGCGGTCCTCATATCCTTCGCCCACATATTCGGCGCGCGGTTCGATCTTATCGGCCATGCCGATATAGCCGCAGACGAGCGACGCGGCGATGGCGAGATAGGGATTGATGTCGGCGCCGGAAATCCGGTTTTCGACGCGCCGCGCCTCGCGCCCGCTCGCCGGAACGCGCAAGCCCACCGTGCGGTTCTCACGGCCCCAATGGGTGTTCGTCGGCGCGCTCATGAACGCCTCGAAACGGTTATAGGAGTTCGTGTAGGGCGCGAGCAGCGGCATCGCGGCCGGCAGATGCGCCTGCAGCCCGCCGATATAGTGACGGAATTTCTCCGAGTCTGCGCCGTCATCGTCGGCGAAAATGTTCTTGCCGGTTTTCCGGTCGACGACGCTCTGGTGAAGGTGGATCGAGGAGCCGCTTTCATCGGCATAGGGCTTCGCCATGAAAGTGACGAACATGCCGTGGCGTTTCGCGACCTGCCGCGCCAGCCGCTTGAACAGGAAAAGCTGGTCCGCGACGCTCATGGCCTCGCCATGGCGGATATTCACTTCGAACTGGCAAGGCCCGTCCTCGTGGATCAGGGTTTCGAGATCGATATGCTGAATATCGCAGAACTGGTAGAGCTCCTCGAACAGCTTGTCGAACTCGTCGATGGCGTCGAGGGAGTAAACGTGCTGGCCGAACTCACGCAGGCCAGAGGCCCCGTCCGGCGCGCGCGGCTCGAGCACCACGTCGGTGAAACGCGCGATGAGATAGAACTCCACTTCCGGGCCGACGACCGGCGCCCAGCCTTTCTGATGATAGAGATCGACGACATTGCGCAGGACCTGGCGCGGCGCGAGATTGAACGGCGCGCCCTGATCGGTGATGGCGTCGCAGATGACCGCCGCCGTTGCGTCCGTATTCCATGGCGCGAGGTGGATGGTCGAAAGGTCCGGCGACATGACAAGGTCATGCTCCGTGCCGAGAACATGCTCGTTGAAGACAATGTCCCCATGCACCGAGATGGTGTAGGTCGCCTCCGGAATCCTGAGGCTTTTGTTTTCGAGGCTGGAGAGGAATAGGCCCGGCGTCATGTTCTTGCCGCGCGCCGCGCCGCTCATATCGGGCGTAAGGCATGAGACGTCGCCGATGCGGCGCTCTCGCATCCATTCCTTCAGATCTGTCAAATCCATAAATCACCTTGGACGGCCGCGCCTGCCGGGATGGCGGCGCGGGGTACGCCCGTTGACGTTCATCTTGCTGCTTCCGGGCGACTTGAACCCGGGCTCTCCCCTGACATCCGGCGCCCGGAGAGCACTGGCCCCGGAGAGCACTGACATTGTCGCGCAGCGGAGCCTAACGAAAGGCGAATCCGGCGCAAGCCGTCAGAACGTGATCACAATTACGCCGCCTCTGAAAAAAGCGCAAGGCCCTGATCGCGCCGGGTTTTTGGATTTGAGGCTCTTCCTTTTGGCGGCAAAGGCCCTAAGGTTCGCGCTGATGCGCCTGTTTGGGCGCGAAGCGGGGCGCGCGGATTTAAACAGGTATGACAACGATGACGGCGCCGGCGGGTCCGGGAAAAATCACGGAGGACGACGGCGCCGGGCCGGTCCGGCAGGCCGCCATCCATGAGGAGGTCTATCAGCGCCTCCGCCGCGCGATCATATCCGGCCAGCTGGAGCCGGGACGGGCGCTCTCTGTGCGTGGTCTCGCCGCCGAATTCGGGGTCAGCACCATGCCGGCGCGCGAGGCGATCCGCCAGCTCGCAGCCCAGGGCGCTCTGGAGTTTACCACGACACGGCGCGTCGCCGTTGCGAATATGAGCCGCGAGAAACTGGAAGAGCTTGGCGATGCGCGTCTCGCGCTTGAACCGCCGCTCGCGGCGCGGGCCCTGAAAACGCTTGGCGGCGATGCGGGCGCCCGCGAAAGACTGGCGGACAAATTGCTCGCCATCGACGAAACGCTCGACAAGGCGATCGGGCAGGGAGACAGCGCCTCCTATGCGCGCCTCAACAGCGAGTTTCACTTCACGCTTTATGAGACAGCGAGCGCGCCGGTCTATCTCGGACTGGTGGAGAGTCTCTGGCTGCAAACGGGCCCATTCATGCGCGTCGTCATCGGACGGCTCGGCACGGCGGCGCTTGAGGACGACAAGCACAAGGAAATCGTCGCCGCCTTGCGCGTCGGCGACGCGGGCAAACTCGAAACCGCCGTCCGCGAAGACATCATGCAGGGCATGAGCAATATCGTCCGCGGTTATTCTTCGGACGAATAAACTTTTTCTCCTGCGAACCAGGTTTCCAGCACCTTCGTATCGCTGATTTCGGAAGTCCTTCCGGTTTCGGCGAGGTCGAAAATATCCTGGTCGAGAATGATGAAATCCGCTTTCTTGCCGGGCTCCAGCGATCCGGCGATATGCTCCTGTTTCAAAGCTCTCGCCGCATTGATCGTATAGGCGTCGACGGCGTCGAAGATCGAGATCGCCTCGGCCTCATTGAGGGGCGGCAGGCCAAAGATTGCGCGCGAAACGGCGCCTTCGATATTGGCGAACGGCCGCGGGTCCTTGGTGTCGACGGGCGCGTCTGAACCGGCGATGATCGTTGCGTTCGCGGCTTTCAGCGACGCCGCCGGATAGGCGTTGCGGTAATAATAGCCTTGCGGATCGTACATCCCATTCGGCCCGTCGACGCGGTCGACAAAGGGAATAACTGTCGCGTCATATTGCGTGTCCCGCGACGCCCAGGCGAAGGTGAAAGACGCGTATATGTCGTTTGCGTCGAAGCGCTCGTGATCTTCGGGACGCACAAGCTGCAAATGCGTGATGATGTGTTTGTTGTCATCGCCATTCGCCTCTCGCGCAGCCTCGATGGCGTCAAGCGACTTTTCTATGGCGCGGTCGCCGATGGCGTGAATGTGGAAGGTGAAGCCCGCTTCGTCGCCCTTGCGCACATAATCCATGATGACGTTTTCGGGATGCTGAAGAACGCCGCCGGCGTCGAGACATTGCAGCGGATGATAGCCATGCGCCGCCTTGAAAGAGGCGGCGTCGGGCGTTGCGCCTACGGCAATTTGAGCGCGCGTGTCGGCGCAAAGCTGGCTTTGCGTATCCACATAACCGGCGACGCGCACCCATTGGGTTTCCTCGTCCCATTCGTAAATCGGTTGCAGATAGTTGCGCGAGAAAGCGGCGTTGGGCAGCGTCGGCGGATCGGACAGGGGATCGCCTTCCATGACGCCATCGGCGAAGAGTTTGAGGAAATCCGCCTCGATCAGCGGTTCGCTCTGATATTTCGCGCGGATCGCCTGGGCTTCGGCAAGAAGCGCGTCGTAATTCACATTGCCGCTTTCGTCCGCGTAATCGCCCGGATCGAAATAAAGCGCGAGATGCGCGCGCGCATGGAAACCGTCACTCGCCAGCAGACTGTCGTAGATATCGAGTGTATCGGGGCGCGCAGCCGCATCAAGGAATGACGTGATCCCGCGGGGCAAGGTCACGTCCATCAAAAGCTCCGGCGCCTTGCGGGCTTTCGCAAGACCCGACTCCAAAAGATTGCCCGCGCCAATGGCGCTGAGCGCGTAATCTTCGGTGAGGCGTCCGTTCGGTTCGCCGGTTTCATCGACGCCGATATAAGGCGCGAGATCGGCGAAGTCCGTCGCGAGCGTTTCCTTGGTAAAACCGACGGTTTCGCCATCGGCGTTTTTAGCGCGGGCGAGCGCGGCGGAATTCACTGCATAATGATGCCCGTCGCTGCCGCGCAGAATCACGGGCTCTTCCGTGGAAACCGCGTCGAGCGCTTCGCGGATAGTCTGATATTCGTCGCCGGGCTGGTTCCCCGCCGCAAAGTTCCAGGCGAGGACGACGCGCCACTCGCCTTCGGTCATGCCGGGACGGGACGTGCAATCGCTGGCGTAAGCGGCGATTTCCGCAAGCGTCGAGGGCGTGTTTTCAAGGCTGCAGACCTCGACCGGCATGGCGCTGATCGGGTGGATATGCGCGTCATGCAGGCCGGGCAGCACGAGGCGTCCTTCGAGATCGATGACGTCGTAGCTATTTTCATCGATGACCATGCCAAGAAGGTCTTCGCCCAGAACTTGAATAATCTCATCGCCGCGCACGATCATGCCCCAGGCGAAAGCGCGATTTTCATTCGCCGTATAGATGCGGCCATTAGTGAAGATTTTGTCCTCTGGCTCAAGACTGAGTTGCGCGCTCTGTTGCCGCTCCGCGCAGGCGGCAAGGGATAAAGTAGAAAACAACAAGGCGGCGAACGACCTGATCTGCATGAATGTCTCACTTAATTTCTTCGCCGGCGCGTCTCTTTCATCGTCCGGCGAAATCTTTCATCATGGCCATGATGACCATGGGCCGCGCCGGTTCACAAGAGGGCCCGTTCATAGGGATTTGGCGCGAGAGGCGAATGAACGACAGACAGCAGCGCATTGCGTCACATCTTCGCGACGGCTTCGCCGCGCTCAATGCGGGCGATGCGGCGCGGGCCGCCCAATTCTGCAAGGCGGCGATGGCTATCGACCGCGCCCACCCGGAAATTCATTTTCTCGTCGGGCTGACGGCGCTGGAGATGGACGACCTCAAAACGGCGGCGAGCGCCTTCGGCTCGGTCGTGAAGCTCGCGCCCGGCCATGGCGCCGGCTGGGCGCATCTCGCACGGATATTCATCCGCCTCGGCCAGCCCGCCCGCGCTGAGCAGGCCCTGAAAAAAGCCGTCGCCGCCGCGCCCGCCGACGCCGCGACAGCGGATTTGATCGGCATTGTGGCGTCTTCGCTCGGCGACCAGCAGCAGGCGAAAGACTGGTATGCGCGCGCCGTCGAGCGCGCCCCGGACAGGCCCGCCTATCGGGTCAATCTCGCCAGCGCAGAGATTTTCCTCGGCGAGACCGCCGCCGCGGAAAGAACCCTGACAAGGCTTCTCTCGGAACATAAAGACACCGCACAGGCGCAATGGCTGTTGTCGTCGCTGAAGAAAGCCGAAAGCCCGGCGCGCGCGGATGAGCTGATGGAAAAGGCGCAGAAAACGGGCGACGATCATGCCCGCGCCTTTCTCGCTTACGCCGCCGGCAAGGAATATGAGGATATCGAGGCCTGGGAGAACGCGTTCCATGCGTTTGAAACCGGAGCAAAGGCGAAGCGCCGCACGATTTCTTATGATGAGGCTGCTGAGGAGGCGATGTTCGCCGCGCTTCGCGAGACCTTCGACGCCGGATGGGCTGCTGAAACGCGCGCCGGTCATGACGATCCGTCGCCAATCTTCGTCGTCGGCCAGCCGCGCACGGGGACAACCCTCATCGAGCGCATCATCGCCAGCCATTCCATGGCGGAATCCGCCGGGGAATTGCAGCAATTCGGACTCTCCGTTCGCAGGCTGACGAAAAGCGAAAACCCTGACCGATGGGCGCCGGAAACGATCAAGGCCTCAGGGCAGGTGGATGTTGCGGCGCTTGGCGGGGAATATCTGCGCGCCTCATCGGTCATGCAAAAAGGCGCGGCGCGCTTTATCGACAAGCTGCCGGGCAATTATCTCCATATCCCGCTGATCCTCGCAGCGCTGCCGAACGCAAAGATCGTGCATTTAACGCGCGACCCTATGGATTCCTGCTTCGCGAGCTACAAACAACTTTTCGCCGAAGCGTATTATCATTCGTATGATCAGGAAGAGATGGCGCGCCATCATGCCCGCTACCTCAAGCTCATGGGGCAATGGCGCAACCTGTTTCCGGGGCGGTTTTTCGACATCTCCTATGAGGCGACGGTCGCCGACCTCGAACCCAATGCGCGCGCTCTAATCGACTATCTGGACCTGCCCTGGGAAGACCAGTGCCTCGCCTTTCATGAACAGAAGACGGCGGTCGCCACGGCGAGCGCTGTTCAAGTGCGGGAGAAGCCTCATACCCGTTCGGTTGGCCGCTGGCGGCGTTATGGCGAGGCCCTTGCCCCCATGGCGCGGGCGCTTGGGGCCGCCGGAACGCCAGTTGAGTCGTTTGGCAAATTGTGATCACAATCGATCCTTCAGACCAACCGGGCAGCGTTTGAAGCCGCCGGGCAAAGAGAGCCGATTTTAGAGTAAAATGCTGATATCAAAACGAAAAATGCCATACTTGCTTGGCGGGCGTGATATTTTCGCCGCGCTGCGGTGGAAAATGCTCCAATGAGATCGCAAAACCGGCCGCCCGCGTTGTTCCCTCAATCCTTTATTGTTACGATTTTGCGACAAGTTTGTTCTCGCGCGTCCGCGCCTTTTTGCGCCTTCTCCCCGGCGTCAACTGAAAGGGCTTATCGATGAAACGCCTCTCTCTCCAAAAACGGGTTCTTCTCACCAGCTGTTCGGCGGCGGCCATGCTTGCCGCGCCGGCGTTCGCGCAGGGCGACGAAATTATCGTCACCGCCCAGAAACGCGATGAATCCATTCAGGATGTGCCTCTGGCCATCACCGCCCTCTCCGGCGACTTCACCCGCGAGGTCAACCTCGACGACGTGAAGGATCTCGTGCGGTTTACACCGGGCGTCACCGGCAACTCCGCCGACAGCTTCATCGACACGCTTTCGATGCGCGGCATTCTGACGAATGACTTCGGCGCCGGCGGCGATCCTTCGATCGGTCTGTTCAAAAACGGCCTTTATCAGGGCCGCAACGGCGTGGTGGTGACCAGCCTTTACGACATGGAACGCGCAGAAGTGCTGCGCGGGCCGCAAGGGTTTCTGTTCGGGCGCAACGCCATCGGCGGCGCCATCAGCGTTCACACCGCGCGGCCGAATTTCGACGGCGTCAGCGGCTATGTCGAAGCCGACGTTGCGGAGCGCAACCGTTTCTTCGGCGAAGGCGCGATCAACCTGCCCCTTTCGGATGTGTTCGCCGTTCGCCTCGCCGTTTATGGCGGGCACGAAGACGGCTATGTCGACAACGCCTATTTCCCCGCCAACGATCCCTTGATCGAGCCGGAAAAATACGCCGGACGCTTCTCAGCGCTTTACAGCGACGGCCCGTTCGAGGCGTTTTTCACCGCCGAATATGAAGACCGCAAGCAGTCCGGGTCGGTTTATCGCGCCACCGAAGGCGGGCCCGGCTGGGATAATCTCGTCGACATTTTCGGCGTGTCGCTTGGCGGCGACGGCCGCGACATCGACAGCGATCTGCAATTGGGCGAGGCGGATGACTCCGAAATTTTGAGCTTCGGTCTGGAGCTTTCCTACGATCTCGGCGGCGCGGTCATCACGTCGCTCACAGGCTATAAAGATCACGAATATGTTTACGCCGAGGATTTCGACGGCACGCCTCTCGGGGTCAACGCCTACGCCCAAGATCAGGAAGGAAGCTATTTCGAACAGGAGGTGCGCGTCGTTTCCGACACCGACGGGCCTCTCTCCTGGTATGCGGGCGCATCCTACTACAACGAAGAAATCGACGTTCTCTTCACCCAGGCCGCCGATGAAGAAGTGATGTGCCAGTTCTACTGGAGCTATTACGGCATCAACAGCTGCTCGGATTATTTCGCCTATTATTATTACGCTTTCACGCCGACGGCGGAGGGCCTCGTTGAGCGCAATGCGATCCGGGGCCGCTATCACGGCTGGGCGGCTTATGTGGATGCGACGCTCGCGCTGTCGGAGAAATTCGATATCGGCGTCGGCGTGCGCTACTCGAAGGATGTCAAAGATTTCGCCATCAGCGCGCTGCCCGTGACGAGCGATCTCGGTCCGTATTTCGGTCTCGGCTTTACGACGGCTGAGCCGCTTGAAGACAAGCAGAGCTGGGATGCGTTTACGCCGCGCTTTATCGCGCGCTACCACGCCAGCGATGAATGGATGCTGTTCGCGAGCGCGACGCGCGGCTTCAAGTCCGGCGGTTTCGGCAGTTTCTTCATTTCGCCGTCGAGCGTCACCTATTGCGGGCCTTTCGACGATAGCTGCCTCAACCTCACCAATGCGGACGCCTCGCCCAACGCTTTCGATCCGGAGAAAGTCTGGTCCTACGAAGCCGGCGTCAAGGGCACACTCTTTGGCGGCGCGACGCGCGTTGACGCCAACGTCTATTATTATCAGTACAAAGACCTTCAGGTGAACGTGCCCGGCACGGGCGGCGGCATTCTCGTCGACAATGTCGGCAAGGTGGACGGCTGGGGCTTTGAAGCCTCCACCAACACCGATCTTGGCGACTATTTCGATCTCTACTTCGCCGGCGCCTATGCCGATACCGAAGTCACGAACGCGCAGCCGCTTTGCGACGACACCCTCGATTGCGAAGGCTCGTCCCTCGGTCATGTGCCGAAATTCTCTGCGTCGGCCGCCCTGAACTTCAACTATCCGGTCGGTCCCGGCGCTATTCGGGCCTCGGCGCAGGCTTTCGGCCAGACCAAAACCTATGGCGGTCTGTTAAGACCGGACTACGCAGTCAACGGCGCCTATATAGATCTGTCTCTGCGCGCGGGCTACGCGTCGGAAGCGGGATGGAGCGTCATGGGCTATGTGGAGAACGTCACCAACGAACTCTATTATGACGGCGTTTCAGAAGGCGGGAACTTCATCCCCGCGCACTATTTTGGTCCCAGCCGTCCGCGCACCTTCGGCGTGCTGCTAAGCTACGAATTCGGCGGCTGACGATCGCCGAAGAATGAATGAAAGCGTGGCGCCGGTCTTGCCAGGCCGGCGCAGCGTCTTGAGCGTTCGATGATAATAAGAACCGGCAGGCTCTATCAGACCTTCAAATATCTCGTCTACGCGGCGCTTGCGGTCAACGCCGGCCATTTCTTCATCGAAAACGTCGCGGGCAGTTCGACGACCTATGAAGACGGCGTCGCCTTCAGCGACATCATCGTCGCCTATACGGACTCCATCGATACGGTCGCATGGCTGATCCTGCTTTTGCTTCTGGAGCTTGAGACGTTCGTTTTGCCCGACGAGCGCATCAAGGCGGGCGTCGAATGGACGATCAATATCCTGACCATCCTGTGCGGCGGGATCATTCTCTACGCCCTCTATGGCTATTGGGCGACGTTATGGATACCGCTCGGATTTGAACCTTACGCCGGCGCGGACCCGTGTTCGCTGTTGAGCGGCGAGTGGGGGTTTGCGGTGGCGCTCGACGACTATCCGCCGCTCGATGCGCAGAACTGCACAGCGCTCGCCGGCGAGGTCTTCGTCAACGCCAAGGCCAATCTCTTCGCGACGCCGGAAAATTTGAGTCTCATCAACCGGCTCGCCTGGACCGATGTCGTTAATGCAAGCGTCTGGGTCATCATTGTCGCGGTGCTGGAAGCAGAGGTTTATCTGCAATCTTCCAAGCTCTTCGGCACGAAATTTTTCTTCGCCTACAAGTCGGCGAAAATCCTGCTTTACGGCGTTCTTTTCGTGTGCGCTTACTATTGGTGGATGCTGGGCGAGCCGTGGGATGCCTGGGACGCCTTCTTGTGGCTGGTCGCATTCTTCTTTATCGAAATGAACATGCTGACCTGGCAGGAAGAAAATGCGGAACGCCGCGCCGCCGGGTTTATTAAATAGAGACTTTTTATGACCTTTGCTGAAAGCGTCGCCCGCGCCAAGGGCCGCGTCACGATCCGCACCGGCGCCTTTATCGATGGCGCCTTCCGCCCGTCGAAAAGCGGCGAGACCATGCCGTGCCTTACGCCCATTGACGGCAGTTCGCTCGGAGACATCAGCGCCTGCGACGCGCGCGATGTTGACGATGCGGTTGCATCGGCGCGCAAAAGTTTTGAAGCCGGGCATTGGCGCAAGCTGGCGCCGCGCCAGAAGCGCGACATCATGCTCGCCTTCGCGCAAAAGATTGAAGACAACGCTGAGGAGCTGGCGCTCCTTGAAACTCTCGATATGGGCAAGCCGCTCTCGCACACGAAAGGCGCCGACATTCCGCTCGTGGCGCAGGCGATCCGCTATTACGCCGAAGCCATCGACAAGGTGAATGACGAGCTGGGGCCGTCGCCGCATAACGCCGTCTCCATGATCGTGCGCGAGCCTATGGGTGTTGTCGGCGCCGTTGTGCCGTGGAACTTCCCCTTATTGATGGCGTCGTGGAAATTCGCGCCGGCGCTCGCCACCGGCAACTCAATCGTCGTGAAACCCGCGGAGCAGGCGAGCCTCACCATGCTGCGCGCGGCGGAGCTGGCCATGGAGGCGGGGCTGCCTGAAGGCGTCCTCAATGTCGTTCCGGGTCTTGGCGAAAAAGCTGGCAAGGCGCTGGCGCTGCATATGGATGTGGACGCCATCGTCTTCACCGGTTCGACGGCGGTCGGCAAGCTCATCATGGGCTACGCCGCGCAGAGCAACTTAAAACGCGTCGGGCTCGAATGCGGCGGCAAGAGCCCGCAGATCGTCATGGAGGACTGCCCGGATTTCGATGCGGCGGCGGAGGCGGCGGCCTGGGGCGTTTTTTACGATCAGGGCCAGGTCTGCACGGCGGGGACGCGTCTGCTCGTGCAGAATTCGATCAAGAAAAACTTTCTCGAAAAAGTCGCCGCCATTGCGAAGGATTTGAAGCCCGGCGATCCGCTCGATCCCGCCACAAGCTTCGGCGCCATGGTCGACGAAGGACAGATGAACAGCGTTCTTTCCTATGTGCGCAAGGGAAAGGCGGAGGGCGCGAAACTCTTATGCGGCGGCGAACGCGCGCTCGGAAACAGCGGCGGGTTCTACGTCGCGCCGACGATCTTCGACGGCGTCGACAACAAGATGACCATCGCGCAGGAGGAGATTTTCGGGCCCGTCATCTCCGCCATCGGGTTCGACGGTTTCGATGACGCGATGACGATCGCCAACGACACGATCTACGGTCTTGCGGCGGGTATCTGGACCTCGGACATCGACAAGGCCATGCGCGCGGCGCGGACGCTGCGCGCTGGCAATGTCTGGGTCAACAACTGGGATGGCAGCGACATTACGACGCCCTTCGGCGGCTTCAAACAGTCGGGGTTCGGGCGCGACCGCTCACTCCATGCCATCGACAAATACACCGAACTCAAAACCATTTGGATCGAACTGCGGAAGTAGAAATGGCAAGCGACACGCAAACCGGCCAGAACGACTGGCTGAAATCCTACTGGATGCCCTTTACGCCGAATAAGGCGTTCAAGGCGAACCCGCGCATCAATGAGCGCGCCGAAGGATTTTACTATCACACCAGCGACGGACGGAAGATTCTCGATGGTTTCTCGGGCCTGTGGTGCTGCAATGTCGGGCATCGTCATCCGAAAATCACCGAAGCGATGAAGGCGCAGATCGACGAGCTCGATTATTCCAACGCCTTTAATTTCGGCCATCCGAAAATTTTCGAACTGGCGAATGTGATTTCCACGCAATTCCCCGGCGAGCTCGACAATGTGTTCTTCACGAACTCAGGCTCGGAAGCGGCGGATACGGCGCTGAAAATCGCCATCGCCTATCAGCGCCTCAAAGGCGAAGGGACGCGCACGCGCCTCATCGGCCGCGTCAACGGCTATCATGGCGTCGGCTTCGGCGGCATCAGCGTCGGCGGCATGGTCAACAACCGGAAGTTTTTCGGCAGCCTTCTGCCCGGCGTCGATCATCTGACATTCCCTTATGACATGTCGAAACAAGCCTTCACCCAGGGCGAACCGGAGATCGATGTCGAACCCTTCATGAAGGAGCTCGAAGGGATCATCGCCCTGCATGATGCATCGACGATCGCGGCGGTTATCGTTGAACCCTTCGCGGGCTCCGGCGGCGTTTTCGTGCCGCCGAAAAACTACATGAAGCGCTTGCGCGAAGTGACGAAGAAGCACGGCATTCTCCTCATCGTCGACGAGGTGATCGCCGCCTTCGGGCGCATGGCCGCGCCGAACGCCGCGACCTATTTCGGCGTCGAGCCGGATATCGTCACCGTGGCCAAGGGGATCAATAACGGCGCGGTCCCTATGGGCGCCGCGATTGTGCGCAAGGAAATCTACGACACGTTCATGGACGCGATGCCGGCCGGCGTCGAATTCTTCCACGGCTATACCTATTCGGGCCATCCGCTGGCGGCCGCGGCGGCGCTGGCGACCCAAAAAATCTTCGTGGAGGAGGGCGTTTACGATCAGGCGAAGGCGCTCGCCCCGTATTTCGAGGAGGCGGTGCATTCCCTCAAGGGCGAGCCCCATGTCGTCGATATCCGCAATGTGGGACTCGCCGCCGGGGTGACGGTCGCCCCCCGCGACGGCGCGCCCGGCGCGCGGGGCGGCGAGGTTTTCCTCAAAACCTATGAGAACGGCGTCGCCATCCGCGCCAATGGCGACCATCTCGCCATCGCGCCGATCCTCACTATGGGCCGGGCCGAAATCGACCAGACGGTCGAGGCGCTGCGCGCGGGGCTGAGAGCTACCGGTTAGGGCCACAGCTTAAAGCCGCCCGGCTTGAAATCGCCATCTTTGTCCCCGATTTGCGGGGAGGCGCGATGCGCCGGCCCCGTCTTCGCCTCCGCGTTGCCACTGGCTTCAAAGGCCGTTAGAACCGGCGCTCTCCGAGGGGCGGGGCGGCTCTCGGGACGAGATTTAGGGCGGACCCCGGCGCCGATTAGGGCAGGAAATCGAAAGTGGCCAACGAAGACAGCGTATTACTGAAAGAAGTCGACCAGGCGCTTGAAGAAGACCGAACATGGGATTTCTTCCGCAAATACGGGACTGCGCTGATTGTCGGGGCCGTCGCTATCGTTGTCGGCGTCGCGGGCTGGCAGTTCTGGAACCACACAAAGACCCAGGAGGCCCAGGCGCAAGCATTGGAATACCGCGCTGCGCTGGATCTTCTGAATCAGAACACGGACGCCGGCCGGGCGGCCCTTGAGACCGTGGCCTCGGAAAGCGGCGGATACGCCGTTCTCGCCTCCTTGCGCCGGGCTTCCTCCTATGCGGCGGGCGGGGAGCGCCTGAAAGCGCTCGAGATTTACCGATCCATTGCATCGGGCAGCGCGCCGAAACGCATCCGCGATCTCGCAAGCATTCGCGCCGGCTATCTGGCGCTCGCCGACGGACGCGACGCAGTGATGGGCGACGTCAACGCCATCGCCGAAGAGGAAGGCGCCTTCAGCTATTATGCGCGTGAGATTCTCGGTGTCGCGTCGCTCAATGCCAAGGATTACGAAAGCGCTGTCGCGACCTTCACTGCGCTGTCGCTCGATCTTGAAACGCCGGAAGGCGTGCGCGAACGCGCCGAGGAATTCGCGGCGCTCGCAGAGGCTGGTCGCGCCGGGGTGAATATTTCAGGCGAATTGCGGGTTGACGATCTCGTGCAGTCTCTCGGGCTCGACGCCGCTCAGGAAGAAGCGCCTGACGCCGCTGCGCCGGTTGAAGAGACGGCAGTTGAACAAACGCCAATTGACGAGACGCCAATTGAAGAGACTGACGGGGACGATAGCGCTGAAGACGGCCATGACGGCCACAATCACGAAGAGTAAAACATGAAATTTCCCTCGCTCCCTGTCTGGCGCGCGCTTCTGCTAGTGTCCGGTTTTGCGCTGATTTCCGCCTGCGGCACGCTCGGCATCGGCGGCGATAAAGACAAAAAAGCCGAAGAAGAAGAGGAAGACGACGAACGCATCTCGATCCTCGCGCTCGATGAACAACTCATTGCGGACCCGCGCTATGCGGGAACGACCATCGATATTCCGCCGTCTTATGTGAACGCTTCATGGACCCAGCCCGGCGGCGAGGCCGACCATACGCTACACCATTTGAGCGCGCCGCTTGAACTCAAGACCCTCTGGAAAGCCGATGTGGGCGACGCTTCAGCGCGCCGCGCGCGCCTGACTTCGCCGCCCATCGTCGTCGACACCCGCGTCTTCGTTCTGGACGCCGAAACGAAAGTGACGGCGTTCGACACGGAGACCGGAGACATCGTCTGGCGCACGGAGCTTGCGCCGGATATCGACGAGCGGTTCCGCATCCGCGATCTATTACGAGGCCCCAATCCGGCGGAAATCGGTTTTGGCGGCGGCGTCGCTTTTGAAAACGGACGCATCTTCGTGACCTCCGGTTTCGGTTTCGTCGCCGCGCTCGACGCCCAGACCGGCGAGGAATTGTGGCGCGTCAAAACCGAAGCCCCGGCGCGCACGCCGCCGACCGCCTATCGCGGCCGCGTGTATCTCTCCACCAACACCAATGAGTTTCTCGCCCTTAATCAGGAAACCGGCGAAAGGGACTGGAGCTTCCAGTCCTTTGAAGAGGCGGCGCGGTTTCTCTCTTCGTCGAGCCCGGCGGCGGCGGGCGACCTTGTCGTCGCGCCATTCTCCTCCGGCGAGCTTGTCGCGTTTCTCGCCGACAGCGGCCGCTCGGTCTGGGACATGACGCTGGCGCGCCAGTCGCGCTTGACGTCGCTGGCGACGCTTAACGACATTGCCGGCAGCCCGGTGATCGACCGCGGCCTTGTCTATGTGGTGAGCCATGGCGGGCGGTTTTCGGCGATCGATATCCGCACCGGCCGCCCCGTATGGGAGGCGTCCATCGCCAGCCTGCAGATGCCGTGGGTTGCAGGAGATTACATCTTTCTCGTTTCTGTCGATGGCGAACTGGTCTGCGTCTCGCGTAATGACGGGGCCATTGTCTGGGTGACCGAGTTGCGCCGTTACAAAAAAGAGAAAAAGAAAAAAGGCCGCATCACCTGGGCGGGTCCCGTTCTCGCGGGCGACAGCCTGATCCTCGTGTCTTCCGAAGGCGAAATAGTGAAAGTCGCGCCCGAAACAGGCGAGATTACGCTGACCGACGACATTGACGGCAGCTCCGTCGTGTCGCCGGTGGTTGCGGGAGAGAAAGTCTTTATCCTGACCGAAGAGGGCAAGCTGATCGCCCTGCGCTAAGGCGCTCGTGCGGCCGCTTGGCGAGGACATGCCGGTAAAAATCGCTCTTGTCGGCCGTCCGAATGTTGGCAAGTCCACCTTGTTCAACCGGCTTGTGGGCAAACGTCTCGCGCTTGTCGACGACACGCCGGGGGTGACGCGCGACCGCCGCGAGGGCGACGCGAAGCTTGGCGATCTTACTTTCACCGTTGTCGACACGCCGGGGCTTGAGGAAGCGCCGGAGGCTGCGCTCGAAGGCCGGATGAGGAAACAAACCGACGCCGCCGTTGCGGAAGCGGCGGCCTGTCTCTTTCTCATCGATGCGCGCGCCGGCGTGACGCCCCTCGACCGCACCTTCGCCTCGCTGCTGCGCTCCAGCGGCAAGCCGGTGATCCTCTTGGCGAACAAGGCCGAGGGCTCGGCGGGCGAAGCGGGTTTTTACGACGCCTTTGAGCTCGGCCTCGGCGAGCCCATCGCCATTTCCGCCGAGCATGGCGAGGGCATGGGCGAGCTTTACAACGCCCTCGAGCCGTTCTTCGCCGAGACGCAAGACGAGGAAGAGCTCGACGAAGAAGCCGAGTGGGATAATCCCTTAAAGCCGCTGCGTGTCGCGATCATCGGCCGCCCGAACGCCGGCAAGTCGACGCTGGTGAACAAACTCATCGGCGAGGAACGCCTGCTCACAGGCCCCGAAGCGGGGATCACCCGCGATTCCATATCCGTGGAATGGCAATGGCAGGGGCCGGACCGCATCTGGCCGGTGAAGCTCTTCGACACGGCGGGGATGCGCAAGAAGGCGAAAGTTCAGGCGAAGCTCGAAAAGCTCTCCGTCGCCGACGCGTTGCGCGCCATCAAATTCGCTGAGGTCGCGGTCTTGCTGCTCGATGCGGAGCATCCTTTCGACAAACAGGATTTGCAGATCGCCGACCTTGCATTGCGCGAGGGCCGTGCGCTCGTCATCGCCGTCAACAAATGGGATTTGATCGAAGACAAAGACGCGAAGATGCGCGAAATCCGCGAAATGGCGGCGCGGCTTCTTCCTCAGGCGCCGGATATTCCGATCACGCCCTTTTCCGCGCTGACAGGCGCAGGCATCAATCGCTTGATGCCTGCGGTGACGAAAGTCTATGTGGACTGGAACGCGCGGGTGAAGACGCCGGAGCTCAATGACTGGCTGCAGGAAGCGGTGCATCGCCATGCGCCGCCGGCGGTCTCGGGTCAGCGCATCAAGCTGCGTTATATCGCCCAGACGAAAACAAGGCCGCCGACTTTCGTGGCGCAATGCACCCGCGCGGAGGATTTGCCCGCGTCCTACAAGCGCTATCTCATCAACGGCATTCGCGACGCCTTCGACATCAAGGCGGTGCCGATCCGGCTGATTCTCAAAAAGCCGGGCAATCCTTATGACAATAAGGACAAGCGCTGACTTTTGGCGTCAGGCGCCCTTCCAGTCCTTGAACGAAACGCGCATGGGTTCGCGTTCTTTGCGCGTCAGCAGATGATAAACCAGCGGCAACAGTTCGTCTGGATGGGGCAAGGTTTCCGGGTCCTCGCCCGGCATGGCGAGCTTGCGCATTTCCGTGCGCATGGGGCCGGGGCTGATGAGCGAGACGTTGACGGAGGTTTTCGCGTTTTCCTCCGCATAGGTTTTCAGCAGCATGTCGAAAGCCGCTTTCGTCACCGCATAGGTTCCCCAAAACGCTTTCGCCGCTTCGCCGCCCACACGCGATGACAGGCCGATGAGCCTTGCATCTGTTGAGTTTCGCAGCAGCGGATCAAGCGCGCGGATCAGCCGCCAGTTCGCCGTCACATTGAGGTCGAGCGTATGCTTCCAGACGCGCGGATCGATATCCGGCAAAGGCGCCAGTTCGCCGAGGGACCCGGCATTGAGGACCAGAATGTCGAGCGCTTGAAAGCGTTCGGTCAGCGCATCGGCAAGGCGTTCAATGCCGTCCGCTTCGACAAGGTCCATGGGAATGAGCGAGGCCTTGCCGCCCGCGGCCTTGATCTCGTCATCGACTTCTTCAAGCGCGCCAGTGGTGCGGGCGAGGGCCAGCACATGGGCGCCCGCCTTGGCGAGGCCGACGGCGATGGACCGGCCGATGCCGCGGGAGGCGCCGGTGACCAGCGCGGTCTTGCCGGAGAGATCGGGGAGAGTCATGAAAACGTGCTTTCTCTTAGTTTGAAGCGCTCAATAGGGCGGATGCGATCTCCTTCGCAACCCGCTCAAATGTCGCGCTGTCGAGCGCATCTAGCCGAAATTGCGCCAGTGGCGGGCCGCACCGTCCGCGTTTCCGGCTTCTTTCATAGGCCGGATCGTAATGGGCGCGCATGAGGTCCGCGGCGAGGGCGCGCCAGGCGCCGGCTTCGGCGAGATTTCTCCATTCCGCGACGGTTTCCTTTGAGTGGAACGGCGCCAGCCGCCCGATGGCCTCAAGGGCCGCTGCGCGGTCCCCGGTAATGTCGGGATAGGCGGTGAGGAGATAGTCCGCGCGCGTCTCTATGGGGGCTGCTAGGGCGATCCGGGGTGCCGATTGCATCGCTGTCCACAATCGCTTGGGGACTTCGCACCGGCCGATGCGATTGGATTCGGCTTCCACAAGAATAGGCTTTTTCAGGTCGAAGCGGCGCAGCCGGTCATGGATCAGCGTTTCAAAATATTTTTGCTCCGGCTGCGGATCATCCTCATAGCCGCCGAAGACTGAGCCGCGATGGCGGGCGAGGGCTTCGAGATCGAGAATTTGCGCGCCTTCATTTTCCGCGGCGCGCAGGATTTCCGATTTCGCAACGCCGGTCTGGCCATCGAGAAGGACGACCGGCAACGGCGCCTCGCTGTCGCGCAAATCCGCCGTCACCGCCCGCCGCCAGGTCTTGTAGCCGCCCTGCAAGACGCCGCAACGCCAGCCGACTTGCGACAGGATGGTCGCCATGGCGTTGGAGCGCATGCCGCCACGCCAGCAATAGATCAGCGGATGGAATTTGCTGGGGCGATCAGCGAACGCGGTTTCAAGATGCCGGGCGACATTGCGCGCCACATAGGCGGCGCCGACGCGGCGCGCCGTGAACCGCGATTCCTGCTTGTAGATGGTTCCGACTTCCGCTCGCTCGGCGTCGTCGAGGACGGGCAGATTGATGGCGCCGGGCAGGTGGTCCGCCGCAAATTCCGAAGGCGAGCGCACGTCGATGATCGCGTCGAAGCGCGCCAGGCTCTCCGCCCCGATATCGGTTATGGTTTCGATCATGCCTCTTCCGAAAGCGCTTGCGCGACGCTGAAAAGGGGTGTTCTAGACTGTCTGGAGCCGCCCGCAAGCAGCGGGGCCAAGAAGGAGGGACATGCCGCCCGTGTCTGAACCGCGCCTCACCTCGCTCGCCCATGGTGGCGGCTGCGGCTGCAAGATCGCGCCGAATGTGCTGCAGGAAATTCTGAGCTCCATGCCGGCGGCGGCAACCCATGTGGGGCTCCTCGTCGATGCGGCGAAAAGCGACGACGCTGCGGTGTACAGGATTTCCGACGACGCAGCCGTGATCGCCACCACGGATTTTTTCATGCCGATCGTCGATGACCCCTTCGACTTCGGGCGCATCGCCGCGACCAACGCGCTTTCCGATGTTTACGCCATGGGCGGTCGGCCGATCTTTTCGCTGGCGGTTACGGGGATGCCAATCGGCAAGATGTCGACGGAGACGATCCGGCGCATTCTCGACGGCGGCCGCAGCGTCAGCGAGGCGGCGGGCGCGCCAGTGGCGGGCGGTCATTCCATCGACTCTGCCGAACCGATTTACGGTCTTGTCGCTTTGGGCCTCGTTCATCCAAATCGGCTGTTGCGTAATGACGGCGCGAAAAGCGGCGATGTTCTGATCCTCGGCAAACCGCTCGGCGTCGGGGTTTTTTCCGCGGCGCTGAAGAAAGAAATCCTGACGCCTGAAGGCTATGAGGAGATGATCGCCTCAACGACGCTGCTTAATCGTCCGGGGGCGGATATTGCGGAAATCGACGGCGTTCACGCCATGACCGATGTGACCGGCTTCGGGCTTCTCGGTCATCTTGCGGAAATCTGCCGCGGCAGCGGCGTGGCGGCGGCGGTCGAGGAAAGCGCCGTGCCGGTGTTCGATCTCGCGCGCGAGCTTTTGCACAAAGGTGTCAAGACCGGCGCGTCGGGGCGGAATTGGGAAAGCGTGAAACAATGGATCGAGGCGCCGGCGGACTGGCCGGAAACCTCGCGCGACATGCTCACCGATCCGCAGACGTCGGGCGGTCTCCTCGTGTCCTGCGCGCCCGAGGCTGCGGACGCGGTCATCGCCGCTTTCCGCAAACACGGTCACGCCTCGGCGACGGTGATCGGTGCGGTGATGGAAGGCGCGCCGTCGATCCGTATCGGCTAATGCGTTTTCTTTTCTTCCGGTTTTGCAAACACCCAGAGCATCGCATCCAGCGCTTCGCGGTGATAGATGCTTGAATGCTCGAGATCGGGCCGGTCCGAAAAGCTCCAGGCGAGGCCTGGGACTTTCTGTTTCTTGAGCGCCGTAACCACATCGAGAACGCCTTCGCGCATCAGACCGCCTTCATTGGCGATGGCGAGGTAAAGCTTGCCCTCCTTCTCTGGCATTTTGCGCAAATACTCGCCGGCGCCTTTGGCGAGCGCGGCGTTGTCCCACCACAGGCTCGGCGAGATGGCGATATAGCTGTTGATACTCTCCGGCGCCGTGAGGAAGGTCTCCATCACGAAGAGCCCGGCGAAGCTTTCGCCCATCAGCGCGCTCTCCCCGCTGACGCGGTAATGAGCGGCGACATCGGGCATGACTTCATCGGTGAGAAACGCGCGGAAGCCTGCGGCGTTTCCGTGGGTTGGAAAATCTTCCCGGTCGCGCGGATCAGCAGAAGGCGAGGTCAGTTCCGCGCGGCGGTCGACGGTTTCGACGCCGACGACAATCACATCGCGGAACATGCCGGTGATGGTCGAAAGCTGCGCAAGGCCGGATATGTGATGAAAATCCTGCTGCAACCCGCCGTCGAGAACATAAAGCACGGGATATTTCGCATCGCCTTCCGCATAGGACGGGGGCAGCCAGACATTATAGGTGCGCGTGTCACCCAGCGCCGCTGACTGGATATGCCGGCTTTCGCCAATGACAATGGGCTCGACGGCAGGCGCCGTTGCCGGGACTTCAGCTTGTGGAGAAGACGCACAGGCGGCGGCGAGCAGCATGATGCAACAGGCGAGAAAACGCATAAAACCTACCTTGATGATTAAGAGAGCGTGCGGCGCAACGCGTCGGACCAGCCGGCGAGGTTGCGCTGGCGCGCATCCGGCGCCATGGCGGGCTGGAAGCGGGCGTCGAGACGCCAGCGCTCGGCGATTTCGTCCATGTCCTGATAAACGCCGGCCTTGAGGCCTGCGAGATAGGCCGCGCCAAGCGCCGTCGTCTCCAGTACTTTCGGCCGCTCCACGGGGAGGCCGAGAATGTCCGCGAGAAACTGCATCAGCCAGTCATTGGCGACCATGCCGCCGTCGACGCGCAAGGTTTTGGTTTCGGCGCCATCGCGCGCGATGGCCGTCATCAGGTCCGCCGTCTGATAGACGACGCTTTCGAGCGCTGCGCGGGCGAGCTCCGCGCGTCCGGCGCCGCGCGTCAGTCCGGAAATCAGTCCGCGCGCTTTCGGCGCCCAATGCGGCGCGCCGAGCCCGGTGAAGGCCGGCACGAGATAAACGCCGTTATTGGTTTCGATGCTTTCGGCGAGCGCCGCCGTTTCTTTCGCATCCTTGATGATCTGCAATTCGTCGCGCAGCCACTGGATCGCGGCGCCGGCGATGAAGATCGAGCCTTCAAGCGCGTAGGTCGTCTTGCCGTCAAGGCGCCAGGCGATGGTGGAAAGCAGCTTGTTGTGCGAGGCGAGCGGCTTGTCACCCGTATTGATGACGACGAAACAGCCGGTGCCGTAGGTGCTTTTAATGTCGCCGGGCGAGAAACAGGCCTGGCCGAAGGCCGCCGCCTGCTGGTCTCCGGCGACGCCGCAAATCGGCACCGCCCGTCCGAACAGCGCCGGATCGGTCATCCCGAAATCTTCGGCGCAGTCGCGCGCCAAGGGCAGGATTTCCTTCGGCACACGGAATTTCTCGAGCAGCGCGTCGTCCCAGCGATTGTCGTGGATGTTGTAAAGCAATGTGCGGCTGGCGTTTGTCACGTCGGTGAGATGGCGTTCGCCGCCTGTGAGCCGCCAGATCAGAAACGAATCCACCGTCCCGAAGGCGAGGTCGCCGTTTTCGGCGCGCGCCCGCGCGCCATCGACATTGTCGAGAATCCAGGCCGCTTTCGTGGCGGAGAAGTAGGGATCGAGCAAAAGCCCCGTGCGCGCCGCCACATGGGTCTCAACGCCTTCTTCGCGCAGTCTTGCGCATTCATCCGTCGTGCGCCGGTCCTGCCAGACAATGGCGTTGTAGATGGGCGCCCCGGTGTTGCGGTCCCAGATCACGGTTGTTTCGCGCTGATTGGTGATGCCGATCGCCGCGATTTCGCCGCCGGTTTTTTCCGCCGCAGCGAAAGCCTCGCGCGCCGTCGCCAGCGTTGTCGACCAGATGTCTTCCGGGTCGTGCTCGACCCAGCCGTCTTGCGGGTAATGCTGCGGAAACTCGGCCTGCGCCGATGAAACCCTGCGCCCGTTGCGGTCGAACACGATGGCCCGGCTCGATGTGGTGCCCTGATCGATGGCGAGAATGTATGGCGCTTCAAAGTCCGTCATGTTCGCTCCCGGCCTTTTTGTTTTCGCCAGTCTACCGTGAACCTCAACGCCTCAAAACCCTTTAATGTTGCGGATTGTTTCCAACCTCCATGAACCCTGATAGGCAGGGCGCCGACATCTTTTGGGAGAGCGAAATGAAGACAGTTTTATCGATGGCCGCTGCTGCGGCGGCGCTGGCGCTCGCCGCCTGTTCGCAAGGGGAGAAACCTGCGAGCGGCGCGGCCGGCGTAAAGCTTTACACATTCGACTGCGGCCGCATTCAGATGAACGATCTGACGCTCTTCACGCAAGGCAATGAATATGACGGGCGCACCAATTACGGCTCGGTCATGTGTTTTCTTGTGCGCCATCCGGACGGCGATCTCTTGTGGGATGCAGGGCTGCCCGCGGCGATCCATGATGCGGGCGAGGAAGGCGTCACCTCCGGACCGTTTACGATGGAAATGCCCAAAACCATCGAAATGCAGCTCGCCGAAATCGGTCTGACCGTGGATGACGTGGATTATTTCACGCCGTCCCATTCGCATTTCGATCATATCGGCGATGCGGGCCGGTTCGCCGGCGCGACTTTCCTGATCGACAAGGACGAACGCGCGCATATGTTCCGCGACGAGGCGCGCGCCGACGAACAGACTTTTCCGCTCTATAGCGATCTTGAAGGTGCTGAGACGGTTGAGTTCGACGGCGATCACGATGTCTTCGGCGACGGCAGCGTGACCATACTCGACATGCCGGGCCATACGCCGGGGCACAAATCGCTGCTTGTAAAGCTGGAGAACGAAGGTCCGGTGCTGCTCTCCGGCGACCTTTATCATCTGCAGGAGTCGCGCGAAAAACGGCTCGTGCCGAAATTCAATACGAATGTCGAAGACACGCTCGCTTCCATGGACCGCTTCGAAGAAATTGCGGCCGAAACCGGCGCGCGCGTCGTCATCCAGCATGTGATGGCGGATTACGAAGCCCTGCCGCGACTGCCGGACTATCTGGATTAGAGTGGCGTCATCCCGTGCGCGGCGCGGCATGAAATGACGCGCTGCAGACACGGGATCGCTATCGGCAAGCCGAGACCGGTCCCGGATCAGCGCCGCAATATTTCATATTGCAGCGCATCCGGGATGACGTCCCTTTCTAATACCTCACGCTCACTCTTGCGCCGTATGTCGCCGGCGCGCCGGGCGCCGCGATGTCCGCCGCGCCGCCAGTGATGAAGAAGTTGCGGGTTTCATCATACTCCGTGTTGAAGATGTTCCGCCCCCAGAGCGCCAGGTCCCAGCGCCCGTCATCGGGACCGAAAGCAAGTTGCGCATTTGCAAGCCAGTAATCGCCGACCGCATAAGCGGCGCCGAGAAGCGGCAGGGAAAGCGTGTCGCGATAGGAATAATCGAAACGCGCGCGCGCCGACCAGCCGTCCGCAACCGGCGTTTCGGCCTCGACGAACCCGAGATAGCTGATATTCGGAAAGCCGAGATCCTGGCCTGAGCGGTCGGTGAGGACTTCCATGCCTGCGAGCGTCGATGCGGCGATGTCGAGATCCATGAACTCGGTGAACTCGCCGGTCTTGTAGCCGAAGGTTTGCCCGATGGTGAGCCAGGGCGAGGGGGTCAGCACGGCCTCTAGCTCCGCGCCGTAAATCTCGCTGTCGGCGTTGACGATGCGGCCGACGACCGCGCCGGTGCCTGCGTCGAAAATCGCCGACTGCACCTGCTGGTCCTTGTAATCGTAATAGAAGGCCGCGCCGTTGAGCTGCAGCATGTCGCCGAACGAGGTTTTGAATCCGGCTTCGAAGGCGTTGAGCTTTTCCGGCAGGAACGGCGTCAGCGCATTGGGGTTCAGCGTGTTGTAGGCGGTGAAGCCGCCGGACTTCACGCCGCGGCTCGCATGCGCATAGAGCAGCACATCGTTAGCCGGCGTCAGTTCGACGCCGATTTTGCCGGAAAGGTTGTCGGAATTGAGATCGCGGTTCTCGCGCGTGCCGTCGATTGTTTCGTTGGCGAAGTTCAAGGGCCCCGTAACAACTGCAAACGTGCCGAGATCGCGCAGCTTGCGCTCTTCGTCCTCATAACGCAGCCCGGCGATGAGCGAGACCAGCGGCGACAATTCGTATTCGCCGTGAACATAGGCCGCCATGGTGCGGACATTCTGGTTATACGGCGTCGAGACCGCAAAGCCTGGCCCGAAACTCGCGGCGAAATCGGATTGATAAAGCTCCCCGAGATCTTCTTCGGAATAATAAAGGCCGCCGACCCAGTTGAGCGCGCCGCTTTCGCCGGAAAGACGCAGCTCGTGGGACATGACGTCGGCGCTCGACTGGAAAAAGACGCCGGCCGCGCCGAGCTCGAGCGCGTCATAGTCGTTGAACTCTTTGCGGTTGAGAACCTCATAGGCGCCAATGTAAGTGAGCGTCGCGCCGCCGAGGCCTGCGTTGACAGTCAGGCTCGTCCCCCAGCCTTCATTGTCTCGGAATGGCGCTTGCGTTTCCGATATGCCGGTCAGCGCCGCGAATTCCGGCGAGGAGCCCCAGCTTGTCTCGCCGCGGTCATGGGCGAGGGGGCTGAAAGCGGAATCGTTGAAAAGCTGAAGCCCGAGCCCGTCGGACTGGTCGATAAAGCCGTGCAGGTTGAAGATCGCCTCCACATCCGGCGTCACGTCGACGGCGACAAGCCCGCGCAGCGCATATTGCTCGGCGTCGCCAAGCTCCTCGCCGGTCTCGCGGTTGGTCTGCCACGCGCCGCCCTGCGCCGTCGCGCCGGAAAGCCGCACACGGATATTGTCCGCAAGCGGCCCGGAGACGAACGCTTCCGCATCGACGCGGCCGAAGCGTCCGCCCTCGATGACGGCGCCCGCGGAAAATTCATCCGTCGGCTGCGCGCTGATGATCTTGATGGCGCCGCCGGTGGTGTTGCGCCCGTAAAGCGTGCCCTGCGGCCCGCGCAGCACTTCGACACGTTCAACATCAAAGATCACCCCTTGCGTCATCGCCGGGATCGGATAGGCGACATCGTCCACATAGACGCCGACGGTGGGCGCATTGTTGGTGGCGTAATCGCGGAAGCCGACGCCGCGAATGGAAAAGCTCGGCTGCCCGGAACCGAACTGGCTTTCGATTTCGAGATTGGGAGAGAAGTTTTCGAGCGCGTTGATCTTGCGCGTTCCCTGCGCAATGAGATCGGCGCCGGAAAAGACGTTGAGGGCGACGCCCACATCCTGCGGGCTTTGCTCGCGGCGCTGCGCCGTGACGAAGATTTCATCCGTGGCCTGCGCGAAGGCCGCGCTCGACAGGACGCCGCCGGAAAGGGCGGTAGCCAGTATCAATTTTTTCATGGGGGCGTTTCCGTTACTCACATTGGCGAAGCGCGGCTGCGCCGTTTTACTCGATGCATGCCGTCTCCAATGCCTCGCGCCGACCCGCCCGCTTGCCGGCGTTTTACTTGCCTAGCGGACGCTCCCGATTTGAACGCCGCCCCTCAGGTGAGGACGCCGATTTACCCGGCGACGGAGCCCACGCACGGTTGCGCGAGGCGGCTTGTTTAACGCTTTTATGACGGCCAAGCAATGGAGGATCAGCGGCCCAGAAACGCGATCACGCTTTCGGCAAAACCCGCCGGATCGTCCCAGTGTAGCGAATGCGCCGCGCCCGGAAGAATGTGAAGCCGGGCATCGGGCGCCGCCGCAAAGGCGTCTTCTATCTCCTCGGGCGAAAACATCAGGTCATGCTCGCCCGCAAGGAGCAATGTTTCCGCTTGGAGCGCGGCGGGCAGCGCGCTGGCGTCATAGGTGCGAACGGCGTCCACCTGACGGCGCAGGTCTGTGACGGACTGTGCGTAAGGATACGCTATGGAAAGCGCGATGGCGGCGTCCACGGCGTTCTTGTTTTCGAAAAATTTCGGTTTGAACAGCCAGTGAAAAAACGACCGCAGCCAGAGTTCGTCGCCGACGCCTGCCTCGCGTAACAAGAGCAGTGTGTCGATCACCGAAAATGTGCGCGCCGGTTTCTTTGCACAGGATGCCGCGAGAACGAGCCTGTCGATGCGTTCCGGCGATTTGGCGGCGAGAGTCATGGCGATCACACCGCCCATGGAATGACCGAGGACATGCGCTCTGTCGATTTCCAGATGATCGAGTAAAGCGGCGCAATCTTCCGCCATGGCGTCGATGGATAGCGGCGCATCGGTCTTGGTGCGTCCCGCGCCGCGATTGTCCGGCATCATGAGTTTGAAATGTCTGGACAGCATCGGCGAGACCGGACCCCAGCTCGCATTGTCGCTGGCGAGACCCGCGATCAGCAGCAGCGGCGGGCCGTCGCCCATGGTTTCATAGTGGATGTCGGCGTCTTTCGTACTGAAGCGGGGCATGTCACGCGCCTTTTTTATCCTGACCGCGAAGCCTGTAATAGCGCAGCGCCGCGCCCGGCGCGCCGAGCAGGGGGTGGCGGCGCTCCCAGTCGGTAATTTGAAGATCGACGCCGGAATGGCGGTTGATCTTCCAGGCGATGTAATCGATGCCGCCCTTGAAGGTCTGCGTGCCTTTCAAAAGACGGAGGACAGAAAGCGACGCGCCCTGCATCGCACGAAGCCGCCAGCCAAGAGCCGTGTCCGGCGCTTTTTCTTTAAGAGTGATGACGCCTCCTTCAACCGTGTTTTCAAGACCGGCATAAGTGAGCGCCGGGGCCGTCACGTTTGCCGTCCAGCCGCCATAGTTGTCGATAAGCTTGCCCGCGCGGGTTTCGTCCTCAGCGCGAAGCTCCGCCTTGTAGGAGGCGCCGAGCCCCGCCAGCCATAGCTCTCTCGCAGTAAACGAGCGGCCGACGAGTCCCGCTGCGTGTTTGCAGAATACGGCAATCGAATTGGCGAGCGCTGTTTCAAGCCGCGCCGTCATCTCCGGCGACACGCTGTGAATGCGGCAAGGCTGGGCGAAACGCGCCCAGAAATAGGAATGAAAGGTTTCCGCGCTCGCCAGCTTTTCAAAGTGATCGATGGAAAGAACGGCGTATTTCGCGCGCAAGATTCCAAAGGGCGATGGCGTTTCGAAATAAAAGACGTTTGGCGGAATGAGCTTGTTGGCGAGTTTCATCATGCTGGAAGCATAAAGCGCGTCATAACTCTCGCCGATCACATAGAAATCGTAGATGACGCTCGACGGGTCGTCCTCGCGCGCGACGCTGGCGCCCGAACCATAGAAAAGGACGGATGCGCCTGTATGTTTTTCCGCCAGCGCATCGACGAGAATTTGCGACGGTTCCTTAAGCGGCGGCGCCGATACGGCGCGTATCTCCCCGCGCAACAGGGAAAGCGCGGCCTCTTGCGCAGCCGTTTGGTGCGAATGTGATGTCATCAAATGAGAAAGGCGGCTTTTTCGGAGACCTTGAGAATAAGGTCTTCCCCGGGCGCCGTATGGAATATCTCGCCGTCGAAAACCACAGGCCCGTCGAAACGCAGGCGCATTTCACGGCTTTTCCAGCTGTGATAGCCAGCCTCGGCGAACCAAGGCTTGGCCTTGCCGCGCAGCACCGGCATCGCCGCCTGAAGCAGTTTGCTCCGCGGGTAATCGATCGCGGTGACGGCCATGGGATCGGCGCCTTCGCCCCAGAAGGGGAAGATGCCGGCCGAGAGCTTTGTCAGCGTCGTCATGGCGATGAACGAAAGATCGCGCGGTTCGAAGTCGCCGCCATTTTCCTTGATCTCGGCGGAAAGCGGCGCCGGGCCCTCGCAATTGTCGAAAGCCGATTTCATGATGAACCCGGCCACCGACAGGGCCAGCGCCAGCGAACGTTTGGCGCCCATGGACTGAACATTCTGCCGGCTGAATTGAACCGCGGTGTGAAAGAGGCCGGCGCCGAGAAAGAAGCCGTAAATCGGATCCTGACGTTCCGACAACTGCATGCCGATCAGCGGACGCTCGAGACGCGAAACCTCGCCGCGGCCGCGCCGCCACAGGAAATTGTCGAGCGATGTCGCGGGCGGTCCCTGCAAGCCGCAATCATTGGCGATGACATTGGTCATGCCGCAGGGGAGAGCGACGTAGCTGGGTTGCGTCTGGAAGCGCTTGCGGTTGATGGCGCTGGTGATCGCCGCCTGCATGGTGCCGTCGCCGCCGGCGAGGATCAGCGTGCTCGAGTCGCCCTTTTCGATGTCTTCAAGAGCGGGCACGAGATCCTCGATCCGCTCGAGAACGTAGGGGCGAATGTCGGCGTAGCGTTTCGTGACGTAAAGAAGCTCATCCGCAAGCGAAGCGTTGCGGCTGCTCTTTGCATTGATAATCATCGACGCCGTCGACATCTCCACACACCTGTCAACTCTTCCGGCGTAGTCTCTGCCGCAAGCAGTTAGTCAAATTTTAAACCGAGCCCCCGGGCCCGGAGGGCATCACAATAAAACAGCCGCCGGACTGTCCTCCGGCACGCCCCCTTTATCCATGATGTCACAAAACGGCCATATTTATCCACTGACCGGCTCAGCTTTTCAATCGGGGAAATAGGCGCCCTAGCGGGCAAGGGCCAGATCCCGGGTTTCAAAGCTTTGTGATGCTATGAACGGCCTCTGAACACCCGTTTCAGGAGGGGGTTCGCGCCGACGCCATAAGCGAGCTCAGCCGGATGACGGGCGCGCCAGATGCAAAAGTCGGCGGAATTGCCCGCGTTCAGGGTTCCGGCGTCTTCGAGGCCAAGGGCGGCGGCGGCGCAGCGCGTCGCCCCTGCCATGGCTTCCTCGGGCGTCAGGCGGAACAGGGTGCAGCCCATATTCATGGCGAGAAGCAGCGAGGTCATGGGCGAGGTGCCCGGATTGCAGTCGGTGGCGAGGGCCATGGGAACGCCTGCCGCACGCAGTGCGTCTATGGGCGGCAGTCTGGTTTCGCGCAGATAATAGAACGCGCCTGGCAGCAAGACGGCGACGGTTCCCGCTTCGGCGAGGGCGGGCGCGTCTTCGGGTTTCAGATATTCGAGATGATCGGCGGAAAGGGCGCCGTAGCGCGCGGCGAGCTTCGCGCCGCCGAGGTCGGACAATTGTTCCGCGTGAAGTTTCACGCGAAGTCCGAGCGAAGATGCTTTTTCAAAAACCCGTTCGATCTGCGCCGGCGAAAACCCGACGCCTTCACAGAAGCCGTCGACCGCATCGGCAAGGGTCTCGCTCGCGGCGGCGGGCATGATGTCGCTGCAGACATGAGCGATGTAGTCGTCTGCGTTTTTGAACTCCGGCGGCAAGGCGTGCGCCGCGAGAAGCGTCGTCTTCACGCGCACTGGACGCTCGTCTCCAAGCCGCCGCGCCGCGCGCAGCATTTTCAGTTCGTCTTCAAGCGTCAGTCCGTAACCGGATTTGATTTCGATCGTGGTGACGCCTTCGCCGATCAGCGCGTCGAGACGGGGCAGGGCCGTCTCGACAAGTTCATCCTCGCTTGCGGCGCGGGTGGCGCGCACGGTCGAGAGGATTCCGCCGCCGGCGCGCGCGATCTCTTCGTAGCTTTTGCCGAGGAGCCGCGCCTCGAACTCGCTCGCCCGGTCGCCCGCATAAACAAGGTGGGTATGACAGTCGATGAGGCCTGGCGTGACGAGGCGGCCTTCAAGGTCTTCGGTTTCTTTCGCCGCGGCGTCCGGCAAATCCGCCATGGGTCCTGCATAGACGATCCGGCCGTCTTTCACCGCGATGGCGGCGTTTTCGACGAGGCCATAGGCTTTCGGCCCGGCCATCGCCGCCAGCGTCGCATTGGTGAAAAGGAGGTCGTACATCATCCGGCTTATAGGGATAGCCGGTAAAGTTGGAAATGTTCAGGACTGAATCTCCCCTCTCCCGCTGGCGGGAGAGGGGTCGGGGGTGAGGGTGGCGCCTCTGCTCAAAACGAACTCGGTTTGCGCCATATTGCAACGTCGTCCACCCTCACCCTAACCCTCTCCCGCCAGCGGGAGAGGGAATAGCTCACAACTGGAGGTGACCGTCACGCCGTCAAGGGCAAAGGCATGACTTGCGGCGCGGTTTTTGCTGATTTTGGGACGGCGCAGGGTTAAGATGAGAACGGGGCGCCGGACTTAAGGGTGAAGCGTATGACGGCGGGAATCCAATGGAAATCAGCGATTGCAGGCGCGGCGGTCCTGTGGGCCGCTTTCGGCGCGGCGGCGAAGGCCGAGACCTATAATCTCAGCGATGTTTCATTTCGGGACTTCACCGGGACCGTCGATATCAAGACGACGAGCGGCGATGAAGTCGACATCACCATCCGCCAGGGCAAGACCTACGCGCCTTTGAAACTGGAAGAAAAAGACGGGGTCCTCGTCATCACCGGCGAGAGATGGAAAGAGGATGACGGTCTCGATTGTTGCGACCGGCGCATCACCCGCACCTTCGAGCCGCGCGAAGGCCGCACGCTGAAAGACGGCGAGCCGGTGGATGAAACGCTCTTCGCCGCCTATCCGACCATTGAAATTCTGATGCCTTTCGAGGGCGATGTTGAATTCATCGATGCGCGCATCAAGCTCGACATGGAGCGGCTTGGCGGCGCGCTCAATCTCGACGCGTGTTACGTTTATGGCGAAACCAGCGATCTCGGCGAGGCGGTCATCGGCGTCGTGCACGGCTCGCGCCTCGTCACCGGCAATGTGAAGGGGGGCCTTGAAATCGACGTTTCCGGCGACGCCGACGTGCGCACCGGCGACGCCTCCATCGTCGATGTGGACATTGCGGGACCGGGCGATGTGGTTCTTGGCGATATCGACGGGATGCTCGACATCTCGATTGCAGGCTCAGGTCTTGTGCGCGCGACGCGCATGGACGGGCCCATGACCGTCAGGATCGCCGGCTCCGGCGCCGTTGCGGTCAAGGCCGGCCGCACCGACAAGCTTCGCGCCTTCATCGACGGCTCCGGCGGCGTCTTCTTCCGCGGCGCCGTCACCCAGCCGGAGCTCACCATGTACGGCTCTTCCGAAGTGCGCATGGACAGCGTCAATGGCCGCATCACCCGCCACGGCAAGGGCGGCGCGATCTATGTGAACGGCGTCCGATACGAAGACTAGGCCAAGTCCCCGCACTGATTTTCTGTATGCGCTGCAACATAGGGCGGGCGCGGCGCATATTGCGCGCCGCCCCCGATTCGCGTTCTAATGCTTTGAAATCCGGCCCGACGGCGGCGCTTGGCCATTTGTCGGCATCCGGAATGTTTCCATCAGGACAGTTGCTCAGCAGAAGAAATCAAACAGAGAGCAGGAGAGGGACGATGGCTGCGATACTTTCAAATTTGCGCAATACGGTGATTGCGGGGTTCGTCCTCGCCTTGCTGTTGGTGATTATCTACATGTCCATGGGCGGGACCTTCGGACCGGCCTATTGGAGCTTTTTCTTCCGCTGGCTGCATGTTCTGTCCGGCGTGATGTGGATCGGGCTTTTGTGGTATTTCAACTTCGTCCAGATCCCAACCATGCCGGCGATCCCCGACGAGCAGAAGCCGGCCATCGGCAAGCACATCGCGCCGAAGGCGCTATTCTGGTTCCGCTGGGGCGCCATGTCGACCATCGCGACAGGGCTGATCCTCGCCATGCTGAACGGCTATCTTGTTCAGGTTCTGACTATCGGCGCGGTCGACGGGTTCGCCGTCCGCACGCATGTCCTTTTGGGCATCGGCATGTGGCTCGGCGCGATCATGTGGTTCAATGTCTGGTTCATTATCTGGCCGAACCAGCAGAAGGCGCTCAACATCGCCAATAAATATCCGGACCTCGCCGCCGATGCGAAGGCGAAATCGGCGCGCACGGCCATGCTGTTCTCGCGGACCAACACCTTGCTGTCGATCCCGATGCTCTTCGCCATGGTCAGCGCGCAGAACATCTAGAAGACAGAACCGAACCAGAGAAAGGCGGCGCGAGAGCGCCGCCTTTTATATTTTAAAACCGTGCGCGTTACGCCTTCTCGCATTTCACACCCGAAACATGACTTGAAAGCGCCCGCCATCCATTCGGCGCATCGGCTGCGCGTTCGAGCAGGTTGGAAGACGTATAGGAATGCCGGCAGGGTTGGCCTTCTTCATTCCGCCGGTCGCTGCTCCCCTGGCCGACGACGATAACGAGATCGTCTCTCAGCCAGACGAAATTCCCGACCTCATAGCGGAAATTCGAAGGGTTCCAGGGCTCGGCCTTGACCCCCTCAAGCTCGTCGGCGCGCGTGGAGACTGCGCCGTCCGGCCCGATATTGACGAAGGCGGGGTCGAGGAAAGCGGCAAGGCCTTCGGCGTCCTGGTTTCGGTAATATCCGGGCCAGATGTCGGTCTTTATTGTGGTGAGCGCGGCTTCGTCCGCGGTGCGGTCCGGAGCGGTTTCCGCCCGGGCGGCGACGGGCGCAAGGGCGAGAAAGGCAAGGGCGGCGGCGGTGGCTTTCATGAGGCGTCTCCCGGTTGCTTGAGCGGAGGGTAAGACCAGCCCGGCCGCCGTGGCCAAGGCTGTTGCGGCGAGCCGGTTCGCTTTTGCGGCGGAAAGTGTTCGATTTTCGCGTCCGGGGTCTTGAAATGCCCGGGTGCTGCTCCATATGTCTGCATATCTGCAAAATCTTGCAAGTATGCAGATGCGCGGCGGCATGTCAGAATATCGCGTTCCGTTCGCCGTGCGAGAAGCCCTGACCCCGCCATTGCGGGCTCAAGGAGGGAAATGGAATGCCAGGCCGCCAGCTTGTCGCGAGAGAGCTCGCCGAAATCTTCAAGATCATCGCCCATCCGGACCGTATCCGGATGATCGAGGAATTGCGGACCGGCGAGAAAGACGTGAACACGCTGGCCCAAAACCTCGATCTGCCGGGCGCCCGCGTATCTCAGCATCTGAGCCTGATGCGCGCGCATCGCCTCGTCGAGGAGCGGCGGGACGGCCGCCACCATTTCTATCATCTGATCCAGCCGGAAATCGCCGGATGGATCATCGACGGTCTGGACTTTGTGGAGGGCCGTCTCAACGGCGTTCCCAAATCCAGCATCACCCAAGCGCGGCGCCTGTGGACGGCGCCGACGAAAGCAGCAAATTCCTCATAGGAGAGAGACCAGATGCCCCGTTTCGCCGCCGGCGTCGTTCGCTTCCAGAACGAAGTATACCCGGAGAAAAAAGAGCTTTTCGAAAAACTGGCCAGCGGCCAGTCGCCCGAAGCTTTGTTCATTACCTGCTCGGACTCGCGGATTGAGACCGCGATGATCACCCAGACCGAACCTGGCGATCTCTTCATCGTCCGCAATGCGGGCAATATCGTGCCGCCGCATACGATCCAGACCGGCGGCACCACGGCGTCGATCGAATTCGCGACGGCGGCGCTGAAAGTTCCCCATATCGTCATCTGCGGCCACACCGAATGCGGCGCCATGAAAGGCGCCATGAACCCCGAAGGCCTCGATGCCCTGCCGCATGTGAAGGAGTGGCTAAGCTACTCGAAAGCAGCAGTGGATATCGTCAAGGACTCAGGTTCCGCCCTCGATGAAGCGAAGAAAATGAAGATGCTGCTCGAGCAGAATGTCGTCCTGCAATTGCAGCATCTCAAAACACACCCGGCGGTCGCGGTGCGGCTCGCCAAGGGCGATCTGCAGCTTCACGGCTGGGTCTATGACATCAAGACCGGCGGCGTGGACGCCTATGACGAAAAGCAGGAGAAATTCCTGCCCGTCGATGTGCGCTATGCGTCGGAGATGGCGAAACTTGCCACCAGCGGCTGCGCCGCTTAACGCTTCAACGCATTCCGGAGAACCATCATGGCCAATATTGACGCTCCGCGCCAGCGGGCGCCTTTCTTCGACTTATCCAATTTGCGCGGCGACATTTTCGGCGGTCTCACCGCCGGCGTCGTCGCGCTTCCCCTCGCGCTCGCCTTTGGCGAAGCGTCGGGCGCCGGCCCCATCGCCGGCCTCTGGGGCGCCATCTTTGTCGGCTTTTTCGCTGCGTTGTTCGGCGGCACGGGCTCTCAGGTCTCAGGACCGACGGGCCCGATGGTTGTCGTCTTCGCCGGCGTCTTCGCCTCGCTCTCGGGCAATCCCGCGCTTGTCTTCGCGGCGGTGGTGCTGGCGGGGATCATCCAGATTCTCTTCGGCGTCTTCAGGCTGGGACAATATATCCGCCTTGTTCCGTACCCGGTGATTTCCGGTTTCATGAGCGGCATCGGCGTCATCATTATCGCCCTCCAGCTATCGCGTCTCTTCGGGCATGAGCCTGAGGAAAGCGGGACCATCCCGGCGCTCACCGCCATTCCCGGTGCGGTGATGGATCCGAACTGGATCGCGCTCGGCATCGGCCTGATGACGCTCGGGATCGTTTTTACCTGGCCGAAAGCCTGGGGCAAATATGTACCCGGCCCGCTGGCGGCGCTCATCATCGGCACGCTTATCGCCTTTTTCACCAAGGGCGTTCCGATTCTTGGCGATATTCCTACGGGCTTTCCGTCTTTCGTCATGCCTAGTTTCAGCCAGGGAACCTTCCTGATCGTGCTGGAGGCCGCGTTCATCCTCGCCGTGCTCGGCGCTATCGACTCGCTGCTGACCTCGCTTGTCGCCGACAACATGACGCGCACGCGCCATAATTCGGACCGCGAACTCATCGGTCAGGGCATCGGCAACACGGTTGCGGGTTTCTTCGGCGCCATCCCGGGCGCCGGCGCAACCATGCGCACCGTGGTGAATATCCGCACCGGCGGTCAGACGAAATTGTCCGGCATGTTGCATGCGGTGCTGCTATTCGCCGTCGTCATCAGCCTGTCGCCGCTCGCCTCGCAGATTCCTCATGCGGTGCTGGCGGGCATTCTCGTCAAGGTCGGATACGATATTCTCGATCTTGCCTATCTGAAACGCGCTCATAAGGGTCCGCGCTGGGACCTGGCGCTTATGGTGCTTGTGCTTGGCCTCACGGTCTTTGTGGACCTCATCACGGCGGTAGCTGTGGGCGTCGTTCTGGCGGCGCTGGCCTTCGTGAAGAAAATGGCGGACGACCAGCTCGCCCATTTCCGCGCCGGCGATCCGGCCCTGGCGACGCAGGAAGAGCACGACCTTCTCGCGCGCGCCAAGAGCCGCGTGATGCTGTTCGATTTCGGCGGACCCTTGAGCTTCGGCGCCGCCGCCGATCTCGGCCACCATGTGCGCGAACGGGTGCGGGAGCACGCCGCCGCTATTGTGCTTGACTTTTCCCGCGTTCCATTTCTCGATGTGTCCGCGGCGCGGGCGGTCGAGACCATCGCCTGCGACGCGCGTCAGGCCGGCAAGACGGTTTATGTCACCGGCATGAGCGACAAAGTTAAGAGCGTGCTTGCGGGGCTGAACGCCGATCACTGTCTCCCTGCAGATACGCACTATGAGACCCGCATCGAGGCGCTGCGCGCTGCGGTGGCGGAGGTCACGTCGGCAGACGCAGGGGGAGAACCTGCGCCCACAGGAGCAGCGCAGCCGGCCTAAGGCTCGCAGTTTCAAGGGAAGAAGAACCGGCGCCTCTGGAGATCCCAGGGGCGCCGGTTTTATTTTGCGGGCAGCATCGCCTCGAGCGTTTCCAGGCGGTCCGCTTCAAGGGCGGGCTTGTCCCAGCGGATGCGGTGAATGCGCGGGAAACGCATGGCGACGCCGGATTTGTGGCGCGTCGAACGGTTCAGTCCTTCAAAGGCGATTTCGAGGACGAGACCTTCCCCGGCGCCGAACGCCACCTGACGGACCGGGCCGAAACGGTCGACCGTGTTGTCGCGCACATATTTGTCGAGCCGTTTCAGTTCTTCATCGGTGAAGCCGAAATAGGCCTTGCCCACGGGCACGATTTCATCTTCGCGCCAGACGCCGAAAGTGTAATCGGAATAAAAGCTCGACCGTTTGCCATGACCGCGCTGGGCGTACATCATCACGGCGTCGATCAGAAAAGGATCGCGCTTCCACTTCCACCATTCGCCTTTGGGGCGTCCCGGAACATAAGGCGCGGCTTTACGCTTCAGCATCAGGCCTTCGATGGCGTCCGACGGCGGCGCGGCGCGTGCCGCGGTCAAGGCGTCGAGATGTTCGAATTGAACCAGCGGCGACAGGTCGAAGCGCTCCGGTTTTACACCGGCGATAAACTGTTCGAGCCGGGCGCGGCGCTCCATGAAAGGGGCTCCACGCAAATCTTCGCCATCGAGCGTCAACACGTCATAGGCGCGGATAAAGGCGGGATGGGAGCCGAGCAATTTCGCCGACACTGTCTTGCGGTTGAGGCGCTGCTGCAGATCGCCGAAGGACCGGACGAGAAAACCATCCGCTTTCGGATCGAAGACGAGCAGCTCGCCGTCGATGGCCGCCTCGAATTCCATGGCCGCCAGAATATCGGGAAAGGCGCCGCCAATGTCCTCGCCGGTGCGCGAATAAAGCCGTCTTGTGTCGCCTTCGCTGACCGCCTGCACGCGGATGCCGTCCCATTTCCATTCGGCGGCGAAGATGTCCGGATCGATCCCGGCGAGGTCCTTCTCCTCGTCGATGGGGTGCGCCAGCATTACCGGACGGAAAGGGGCGAGCGCCGCGCTGACGGGTTTGTCCGCCTTGCCGTCGAGCCATGCAAACATCTCTTCATAGGGCGGGGCGAGACCATGCCACAGCTCTTCGATTTCGGTGACGTCGAGATCGCCGAATTTCGCCAGCGCGGTTTTGGCGAGCCGCGCTGAAACGCCGATGCGAAGCCCGCCCGTCGCGAGCTTGATGAGGGCCCAGCGTTCCGGCGGCGCGAGACTGTCGAGATAATGCGCGACCAGTTTCGGCGCGTCGCTGCGGCTCGCAGCCTGTAAACTCTCCACGACTTCCGACAAAGGCGGCGTGCGGTTGGCGCCGCGCATTCCGGGCCAGACCAGCGAGATGGTTTCCGCAAGATCGCCCACATAATTATAGGATAGCTCGAACAGCACCGGGTCGACGCGCTCCGCCACAAGCGCGCGCAGCATCGCCGGTTTGACGGAGGGAATGTCGAGATCGCGGGTGATCGCGGCGATGGCGTAGCCGCGATCCGGGTCCGGCGCCGACGCGCAATAGTCGGCGATGAGCTGCAGCTTGCCATTGCGTTGCGGCGTCAAAACCAGCCGGTCGAGAAGCGCGGCGAAGGCTTCCATCACTCATTCTCGTCGTCATAGCCGACGAGCCGCAGTGGCCGCGCGGCGATCCCTTCAAGCTCCGCCCAACGCATCAGGGCGTCCTCGCGGCCATGGGTGATCCAGAGTTCTTTCGGTCCGATTTCGCGGATCGTGTCGGTCAGCTCCTCCCAGTCCGCGTGATCGGAGATGATCAGCGGCAACTCGACGCCGCGCTGGCGCACCCGCTGGCGGATGCGCATCCAGCCCGATGCGAATACGGGGAGTGGATCGGCGAAGCGCCGCGCCCATAAATCCTGAATGGCGGAAGGTGGGGCGATGACGATCTTTCCGGCGAAATCCTGTTTCGCGCCCTTGTTCTCGATGGTCGCCGGTTCCAGCGGTCCAAGCTCCACGCCATGCGCCTCGTAAAGATCGCAGAGTTTTTTGAGCGCGCCGTGAATATAGACCGCCTCGTCATAGCCTTCCTCGCGCAGATGTTTGATGACCCTCTGCGCCTTTCCCAAGGCGTAAGCGCCGATGATATGCGTGCGCTCAGGGAATTGCGCAACGGAAGCGAGAAGCTTTCTGATTTCGCTTCCCGTATCCGGATGACAAAAGACGGGCAGGGCGAAAGTCGCCTCGGAGATGAACACGTCGCAGGGGACGACTTCAAAGGGCGCGCAGGTGGGATCGCGGCGGCGCTTGTAATCGCCCGAAACGACGATGCGCGTTCCACCCTGTTCGATCACCGCCTGCGCCGAGCCCAGAACATGCCCGGCGGGAACCAGCGTTACGGAAACGCCGTTAATCGTCACCGGGTCATGGTAGCGGACCGATTGCGGGGCGCCCGTGAACTCCTCGCCGTAGCGCGCGCCCATGATGGCGATGGTCTCCGCCGTCGCCAGCACCGCCTTGTGCCCCGCGCGCGCATGGTCCGAATGCCCATGCGTCACGACGGCCCGCGCGACCGGCGCGACAGGGTCCACATAAAAATCCCCCGGCGGGCAATAAAGTCCCTTGGGGGTGGGGCGAAGAAGCGCGTCGTAAGTCATGGGTCAGGAGATAAGCAGACAGCGAGGCGAATACAAAGTTCGCCTTTGTGGCTCGGCCGCCGCCGCCCTATATTTCCGCGATGGCCGACGGCGCATCCGCTTCGGCGCGGCGATTGCCGCCCGCATTTAACGACTGGTTCGCCTCGCGCGGCTGGAAGGCGCGTTCGCATCAGCTCGATTGTCTCGCTGCCGACCGGGAAGGGCTTTCCTGGCTCCTGATCGCGCCCACGGGCGGAGGCAAGACGCTGGCTGGATTCCTGCCGAGCCTTGTGGACTTGTCGGAGCGGAAAGCGCCGCCAAATGCGAAAGAGCAAGGACGTCTCCACACGCTTTACATCTCGCCCCTGAAAGCGCTCGCCGTCGATGTCGCGCGCAACGTCGGCACGCCGGTCGCGGAGATGGGGCTCGACATTGCCATCGAAACGCGGACCGGCGACACGCCCGCCGCGCGGCGCCAGCGCCAGAAATATCTGCCGCCGGATATTCTGATGACGACGCCGGAGAGTTTGTCCATTCTCATAGCGTCGCCCGATGCGCGCGAATACTTCAAGGGTCTAAAGCGGGTCATTCTCGACGAACTGCATGCGCTGATCCCGAACAAGCGCGGGCATTTATTGTCGCTGGCTTTGGCGCGGCTGCGCGCGCTGGCGCCGGAGGTGCGGTTCTGCGGGCTGTCGGCGACGGTGCCCGACGCAAAGCCCCTGATCGACTATCTGACGCCGCAGAACCGGGATGGCGTCAAATCCGCGAAACTCATCCGCGGCAAGGCCGGCGCCAAGCCGCAGGTCGATGTGCTGATGTCGGAAGAGCGGATTCCCTGGTCCGGCCATACGGGGCGTCATGCGTTTCAGGAAGTTTATGAGCGCATCAAGACCGCGAAGATGACGCTGGTCTTCGTCAATACGCGTTCGCAGGCGGAGATCACCTTCGCCTCGCTCTGGCGCATCAATGACGACAACCTTCCTATCGCCCTCCATCACGGCTCTCTCGAAGTCGACCGGCGCCGCAAGGTAGAGGCGGCGATGACGCGCGGCGAGTTGCGCGCGGTCGTCTGCACCTCGACCCTCGATCTCGGGATCGACTGGGGCGATGTGGACCTCGTTATCCAGATGGGTGCACCCAAGGGCGCAAGCCGCCTGACGCAGCGCATAGGCCGCGCCAATCACCGCATGAACGAACCGTCGCGCGCGCTGCTCGCGCCGGCGAACCGCATGGAGGTCTTGGAATGCATCGCCGCGAAACAGGCGATCGAGGAGGGCCGCCTCGACGGCGACCCGCCGCGCAAGGGCACGCTCGATGTCCTGTCGCAACATATTCTGGGGATGGCGGTCGCAGAGCCCTTCGACGCTGACGACTTATACAAGGAAATTCGCACGGCCTCGCCTTACGCCGATCTGCCGCGCAAGGATTTCGACGACGCGGTCGAGTTCGTCGCCAATGGCGGGTACGCACTGAAGCGCTACGACCGTTTCCGTCGCATCGTGAAAACTGCGGACGGGACCTATCGCGTGCGCGATAAGCTCGCGGTCCAGCAATATAAGATGAATGTGGGAACGATCACCGCGGCGGAGGAAATCAATGTGCGCCTTGCCTCCTCGCGCGGACCGAAAAGGCCCGGGCGCAAACTTGGCACGGCGGAGGAATGGTTTTTCGAAACCCTGAATGTTGGCGACGCGTTTTATTTCGCGGGCGAGGTGCTGCGGCTCGAACGTATCGAGGGAAACGACGCCCTCGTCACACGCACCAGCGCCGAGTCGCCGAAATTGCCGAGCTGGGGCGGCAACAAATATCCGTGGTCCACCTATCTCGCCGACCGCGTGCGCCACATGCTTTATAATGTGGACGACTGGAAAGCCTATCCGGATCAGGTGCGCGACTGGCTCGAGAAACAGCGCGAGGTGGCGCATATCCCGAAGCCCGACGAGCTGATGGTCGAAACCTTTCCCTATCAGGGGCGCAATTTCCTCGTCGCCTATTCCTTCGAGGGCTGGCTCGCGCATCAGACACTTGGGATGCTCATCACCCGCCGCCTCGAACGCCTCGGCAAACAGCCAATCGGTTTCGTGCCGACGGAATATGCGCTCTCGGTCTGGTCGCGTCAGGACATGAGCGATGTCGACATGTCGGCGCTCTTCGATGAAGACATGCTCGGCGACGATCTGGAAGCGTGGACGTCCGAGGCGGTGGTGATGAAACGCACCTTCCGCAATTGCGCGCTCATCGCCGGGCTGATTGAGAAAAAATATCCGGGTCAAGAAAAGACGGGACGCCAGGTCTCGTTTTCAGCAGACCTGATCTACGACGTGCTGCGCGAGCACGAGCCGGATCACCTCTTGCTGCGCGCGGCGTGGGACGATGCGGCGGGCGGCTTCATGGATGTAGCGCGACTTCAGGCGACCCTGACGCGCGCGAAGGGCAGGGTGGTGCATTCGCCTTTGGATCGCGTCTCGCCGCTCGCCGTGCCTGTGATGCTGGAGATCGGCCGCGAAAGCGTTGCGCGCTCTGCGTCGGAGGAAATGTTGAAAGCTGCGTCCGACGATTTGATCGCGACGGCGATGGGCGAGCAATAAACAAGAGATTTCGCGCTATGGTCTATAAATCGGTAAGCGTTATATGGGTCCCGGATCAGCGCAGCAGCATTTCATGCTGCAGCGCATCCGGGATGATAACGGAGGAGGCCTAAAATCCTGTTTGGGATAAACGAGGCTTCCCTTCAAAAAAGAAATCCGCCATCTTGCGCCCCATGCCGCACATTCGACTCAACAACGAAGTCTTGACCCCCGATCCGCTCGGCGCCGTCTATTGGGCGAAAGAGCAAACGCTGGTCGTTTCGGACCTGCACTTTGAAAAAGGGTCGAGCTTCGCCGAACGCGGAATTATGCTGCCGCCTTACGACACGCGCACGACCCTGATGCGGCTTGCGGCGCTGATGCGGCGCTACAAGCCGAAGTGCGTTATCTCGCTTGGCGATGCGTTCCACGACGGCGGCGCTGAAGAGCGCATGGACGAGGAAGACGCCGCGACCCTTGAAGGTTTGATGCGAGCGACTGAGTGGTTATGGGTGCTCGGCAATCATGACCCCGAACTGCCGGCGCGCTTCGCGGCGCCTTGCGAAATCGAGTTGCAGATCGGCGCCCTCTTTTTCCGGCATGAACCGGGAGAGGGGCGAATGCGCGGCGAGATCGCCGGACATTTCCATCCATGCGCGCGGGTCATCAGCGAAGGGCGTTCGCTCCGCCGCCGCTGTTTCGCGGTCAGCGAAAACCGGATGATCATGCCGGCCATGGGCGCCTATACGGGCGGGCTCAATATTCTCGACGAGGCTTACGCGCCATTCCTCGCGCGACCCGTCGCCTGGGTCATGGGCGCGGAAGGCGTCTACCCCATCGCAGGCGAAAAGCTCGCGCCGGATTTTCAGAACGGCGCGAAGGCGCGGGCTTAGCCAGTTTTTTGTTTTTGGTGATGACGGCTTTAACCTCCCCCTTGAGGGGAGGTCGAAAATCGTTTGCGATTTTAGGGTGGGGGTAATCGATGCCTGAAATGCTGAGTTGGACTTTAAGGGCGGCATATCCCCCTCCCGAAATCAAAGATTTCGGCCTCCCCTCAAGGGGGAGGCAGGCTATGTCGGCGCGGAGACTTCAATTCAAAATACGCCGCCCCAATAACGCGAAAAACACACTTCACGCGCGAATACTTCAATATTTCCCAATGTTGGTGCAAAGTTATCCACCACCTTCCGCGCAGCCTTATGCTTGTGCTCGCGTCGAACTGAGACCGAAGCGAAGGCGGGCGAAATAATTCCCGCAAAATTTCAGATGCGGTCCTGACGGCGCCGCGATGCGGGCGACAAGCGCCGCGTCAGGCTCTTTGACATCGTTGGATGGAATGCTGCGGCGGCGCCAGTCTTTGCGTCCTGCGGCGCGGTTGGAAGAATATGCCAAATGGCGCCAGACTCGGCTGAAGCCCAGTAAATATGAGGGGTCGCATGAGGCGCAACGAAACCTATAGCGTCACGAGATCCGTATGGGCGAAGCCTTTCGAGTAATCGAGCACGGAAATCACTTTCGGCGTCACGCGGTAAACGGCGATGTCGTCGAATTTTGGCGGCTCAATTGGAATGCCTTTCTGTTCCGGATAACGCGAGAAAAGAAGGCCCATGACCATCATGCCTTCTTCCCGGTCGGAAATACGCTCCGCATGCGCCGCCATGGAGAGGCCCTTTATCTGAACGAACTGGTCCGCGTCGCGGTCGATGGTGAGCGAGACGCGATTATCCCTGGCGAGGTTCGAGGCTTTCTGGCTCTCGAGGCCGCACAGAAAATAGAGCGTCAGGCCTTCATTGGCGTAGCCGACCGTTGTCGCCTGGGGCCAGCCGTCGGGCCGGAGCGTGGCGATCGTCATGATCCGGTGACGGTCGAGGATGTCCAGAATCTCGGATTTCAGCGCCGCGTCCATCATCGTCTCCGCTCTGCTGCGGGGGTCACCATGACCCTGCGAGCGCGATATTCCATGATTTGCCTCAACGCCGGAAGGGCGCCTCCCCGCCGGTTGACAGGGCGCGGGCCTTTGACTATCTCCCGCGGCTCCGGATCAACCGAAAAACCCGCTGAAAGCACCCGTCATGAAAGTCCGTTCGTCGCTTAAGTCCTTGAAAAACCGCCACAAAGACTGCCGCATCGTGCGCCGCAAGGGCCGGGTTTATGTGATCAACAAGACCCAGCGCCGCTTCAAGGCGAAGCAGGCTTAACCGGTCTTCACGCGCAGCTGACGCGAAATTCCTTGGTTTTTAAGGGTTTAAGGATTAGGCTTTCGCTCATGCGAAGGCCTTTTTGCTTGATTCTGCTATTTTTGGCGCTCGTGTCGCCCGCCGCCGCGGATCAGACCGATCCGCGCCTCGATGCGCTGTTCGAGGAGCTCCGGACCGGCGACGCCCGCCGGGCCGAGGAGAATGTGGCCCGGATCATCGACATCTGGTCGGACAGCCAGAGCGACACGGTGGACCTTCTCTACGAGCGGGCCAATCTCGCCGCCAATAACGGGGCCTTTGACCTTTCCCTGGCGCTCTTGGATCATGTGACGGGCCTCGCGCCGAATTTCGCGCAAGGCTATGCGCTTCGCGGCGCGGTGCGTCTCGGGGCCGACGACCGGGCGGGGGCGATCGAGGATTTCTCGAAAGTGCTGGAGCTTGAACCGCGCCAGTTCGAGGTGCGCGCGACGCTCGCCGAACTCCTCCTCATGAGCGGGGAGAAGCGCGAAGCCTATGAGATGTTCCAGAAGTCGCTCGAATGGAATCCCCATGACGAGCAGGCTCGCCAGCAGGCGCGGGTGCTTCGCCGCGAAATCGACGGTCAAGAGATATAGTTTTCCACCTGTGGAAGGTTCGCGCTTGGTGTTTGGCGCGACCATTTCTATTCCTTGAGGTCCTGACCGGGGCGGCGGTTTCGTCCGTATCCGGATGAATTACGGATCAAGGGAGCTTTTTCAGTGGCGGACGGATCAGCAGCAAGCGTCGAAGGCGCAACCACCATCGCGGCGGACCGCCTGCGGTCTTTCATCGAACGCGTCGAACGCCTCGAAGAAGACAAGGCCGCCGTCGCCAATGACATCAAGGAAGTCTACGCCGAAGCCAAAGGCGAGGGCTATGACGTCAAGACGCTCCGCCAGGTGGTGAAGATCCGCAAGATGGACCGCGCCGACCGCCAAGAGCAGGAAGCCATGCTGGAGCTTTACCTCGCGGCCATCGGCGAGGCTTAAACCCCACGCCGATCATCCCGGCGAAGGCCGGGATCCAGTCAAAATCAAAAGACGGGCTTCGCCCGGCACTATTTAGCTTGCTGGGCCCCGGCTTTCGCCGGGGTAGTCGGAGTGTCCAGCGCGCATCTTCATTTCTGAGGACGCAGCGACTATCAGTCGAAAGCTTTTAAAGGTTCGACTGATACATGACGTCCTTGCCCATCGACGCCGTGACGCCGCAGATTCTGACGGCGCTGGAAGCGGGGACGCGGCTCGTCCTCGCCGCGCCGCCGGGCGCGGGCAAGTCGACGCGGCTCCCCTTGCAATTGCTTGATGCGCCATGGCTTGACGGCAGGCGCATCTTGCTTCTCGAACCGCGCCGCATCGCCGCGCGCATGGCGGCGGAGCGCATGGCGTCGACCCTTGGCGACAAAGTCGGCGGCGTCATCGGTCTTTCGACGCGCATTGACCGGCGCGTTTCTTCCGCGACGCGGCTCGAAGTCATTACGGACGGTCTTTTTACGCGGCGCATCCTCGACGATCCGGAATTGAAAAATACCGGCGCCGTCCTCTTCGACGAGTTTCACGAGCGGTCACTCAACGCCGATCTCGGGCTCGCGCTTGCCATGGATGCGCAGGGCGCGCTGCGGAACGATTTGCGCCTTGTCGTCATGTCGGCGACGCTCGATGTGGCGCGCGTTGCAACCGCGATCGATGCGCCCGCCATTGAAAGCGAAGGCCGGCAATATCCGGTGGAGACGATTTATCTCGGCCGCAATACGGATCGTGTCGAGGATCAGACCGCCAAGGCCGTCCGCCGCGCGCTGAAAGAACAGAAAGGATCGGTCCTTGTCTTCCTGCCGGGCCGCGGCGAAATCATGCGCGCCGCTGAGCGTCTCGAAGACTTGCCCGATGACATCGTCGTTGCGCCGCTATTCGGCGCGTTGTCTCCGGCGGATCAGGACCGCGCCGTGTCGCCGGCGCCCGCAGGCAAGCGCAAGGTCGTCATCGCCACGGACATCGCCGAAAGCGCACTGACCATTGAGGGCGTCTCGACAGTGATCGATGCGGGGCTTGCGCGCCTTTCGGTGTTCGATCCCGCTTCGGGCGCCAGCGAACTCGTGACGCGCAAAGCCTCGCTCGCCAATGTGGATCAGCGGCGCGGCCGCGCAGGGCGCCTCGGGCCGGGCGTTTGCTATCGCCTCTGGGACGAACCGGCGACGCGCGGGCTCACGGCGCATCCGGAACCGGAGATCGTCACCGGCGATCTTTCCGGCCTCGCGCTCGCGCTCGCCGAATGGGGCGAGCGCGATCCGGCGCGGCTTTGCTTTCTCGATGCGCCGCCAAAGGTGCGCTATGCGGCGGCGGTTCAGAATTTGACGGCGCTTGGCGCGCTCGATGAAGACGGCGCCTTGACCGTGCGCGGGCGCGAGATGGCGCGGCTTCCCATGGCGCCGTCTTTGGCGGCGATGATTGCGGGCGCGCAAGCAGGAAGGGATCGCAGTCTCGCGGCGGAGATTGCGGCGCTCGCGAGCGAACCGGGGCTCGGCGGTCCGTCTACGGATGTTCGCGACCGCTTGCTCCGTTTCCGCCGGGACGGGTCGCCGCGCGCGCGCGTGTTGAAGGCGCAGGCGGCGCGCTGGGCAGACGACGGAAAGGAAGAAGGCGATCCGAAAGATGCAGGGGCCGTCATAGCCGCCGCGACGCCGGGCATGATCGCGCGAGCGCGGGGCGGAGCGCGCGGGCGTTATCTTCTGGCCTCGGGCCGCGAGGCGCGCCTTGATGAGGCTGACGTGCTCGCCGGCGAGCCATGGCTTGCCGTTGTTTCCGTGACCGGCGCGGCAAAAACCCAACGCATCACCCTCGCAGCGCCGTTGATGGAAGCGGAGGCGCTGCAGCTTGGCGGCGTCAGCGAAGAAGACCGCGCCGAATACGATCCCGCCTCGAAAACCATCAGGGCGCGGCGGGTCCGCGCTGTCGGCGCTATCGTGCTTTCCGAAACGCCGCTGGCGCGTCCGCGCGGGGAACTGGCGCAACAGGCGCTGATCGCAGCTTTGCGGGAGAACGGTCTCGATCTGTTGCCCGCAAGCGCCGCGATCCGCGAGACGCAGGCTCGTATCGACTTTGCGCGCGGCTGCGGGTTTGAACTTCCCTCAATGGCTGAGGATGCGTTGCTTGAAAGCGCAGAGGAATGGCTGGCGCCGCTGCTCGGCGATCCGCCGAGCCTCGATGCGCCAAAAGAAGATACAGTGCGCGATGCGATGCTCTCACGGCTTGAATGGGACAAGCGCTCTCAAGTAGAAAAATCGGTGCCGCGCTTTATCGAGATCCCAAGCGGTCGCCGGATCGAGATTGACTATCTCGCTGAAGGCGGACCTTCAGCGAGTGCACGGGTGCAGGAATTTTACGGAAGCGCCGCGCATCCGGTGATCGGAAACAACATGCCGGTGACGCTCAGTCTCTTATCGCCCGCCGGACGTCCGGTCGCCGTGACGAAAGACCTGCCGGGTTTCTGGAAGGGCGGTTATCGCGACATGGCGAAAGACATGCGCGCACGATATCCGAAACATGACTGGCCGGAAGACCCGGCCTCGGCGCGCGCCCATGAGGGCCGCACCAAGGCAAGGCTTACAAAAAAAGACCCCGATTAACTCGCCCGTTTAATCTCGAGATCGTGCTCTCGCAGTTTGCGATAGAGCGTCGAGCGGCCCATGCCGAGGCGGCGGGCGACTTCCGACATCTTGCCTTCATAGGTTTCGATGGCGAGCTCGATGAGGTCTTTTTCGATGTCCTGAAGCGAGCGCAGATGGCCTTCGCGGTCGAAGATCGCGACGGCTTCCTTGCTGGAACCGCCAGAGGTGGACGGCTTCGCCGTTACAGTCGCGCCTTCCTTTTCCGCATCTTCCGCGTCGTCGTCGCCAAGCAGCGGCGGACCCGCTTCGATTCCCGCCGCTGCGAATTCATCAGCGAGAAGCGGGAAGTCTTCGGCGGAAAGATACGGATTGTCGGCAAGGACAACCGCGCGGAAGATGGTATTTTCAAGCTGGCGAACATTGCCCGGCCAGTTATGGGCGGTGAGGACGTCCAGCACTTCGTGGCGCACGCCGCGCACGTCGCGGCGTTCTTCCGCATTGTAGCGTTGAATGAAGTGATCGATCAGCGCCGGGATGTCTTCGCGGCGGTCGCGCAGCGCCGGGATTTCCACCGGGAAAACGTTGAGGCGATAGAACAGGTCTTCGCGGAAACGTCCGGCTTTGACTTCTTCGCTGAGGTCGCGGTTGGTCGCGGAGATGACGCGCACATCGACCTTCACGGGACGCTTTGAACCGATGGGGTCGACTTCGCCTTCCTGCAGAACGCGCAGGAGTTTCACCTGCATGTCGGCGGGCAACTCGCCCACTTCGTCAAGGAAGATGGTGCCGGTGTCGGCTTCCTGGAACTTGCCGATATGCTTGGCGCTGGCTCCGGTGAAGGAGCCTTTTTCATGGCCGAAGAGAATGCTTTCGACAAGGTTCTCCGGAATGGCGCCGCAATTGACGGTGATGAACGGACGGCCGGCGCGGTCGGACGAGCCCTGAATGGCGCGGGCGACCATTTCCTTGCCGGTGCCGCTTTCGCCGGTGATGAGGATCGGAATGTTCGACGCCGCTGCGCGCTCGCCGAGCTTCATGACATGGCGCAAGGCTGAGGACTCGCCAATGAGATCTTTAAAGCCCATGGCGCCTTCGCGCTTGCGTTTGAGGCGTGAAACCTCGCCCTGAAGCGTCGTCAGGTTGAGCGCGTTCTGGATCGATACGATCACGCGTTCGGGGCTGGCGGGCTTGACGAAAAAGTCCGCCGCGCCCGACTGCATGGCCTCAACCACGGTGTCGATGCCGCCCTGCGCCGTCAGCACGATGACGGGCAATTCCTCGCGGAAGGATTTCGCGCGTTTCAGGGTCTCCATGCCGCCGAGACCCGGCATGCGGAGATCGAGCATCATCAGCGCAACTTCGGCGCCTTGCTGGCTTTGCAGAAGCGACAGCGCGCTTTCGCCGTTCGCCGCCTGCAGGACAGGGTATCCCGCCTTCTCGCATACGGCGCGCATCAGGCGGCGCTGCGTCGGATCATCATCGACGATTAAGATCGTTTTCACCATGTCAGGCGGACCTTCTCCCAGAATATGAAATCTGCAGGGAAAATGGCGCAGCCAAGTAAAGATGGGTTTAATCCGTGTCATTCCGGCACGAATTTGAATGCAGGTTCGCGTAATGATTTGTTTACGGATTAATGAAGCGTTTACCATGTCGGCTAGGATGAGGCGTTTTTGGGTGGGGGTGACATGGCATCCATTGGATTCTGATCCGTCTGTTGCATACCCCCTCCCGAAACTGCTGCGCAGTTTCGACCTCCCCTCAAGGGGGAGGTAGACACGAGCGCCGCACGTCTCCCTTTGCCTCTCCGGCCGGATCGGCTATCGAGGAAAAACAACAGAAAGCCGCCCATGTCCGACACCAAGCCTGACAAGAAACCGGAAAAGAAAGACCTGATCCGCCCGCTCAGCCATCTTGGCGGCCAAAAGCCGCCGGCGCCCGACTGGTTCGAGAAGGCGATCGCAACCCCTTCCGAAGAAGGCGCGGTGGAAGTCGCCGGCGCGCGCATCCGCTATTCCGTTTGGGGCGAGGATGACGGGGACGAGGGGCGGCGCGGGCTCCTGTTCGTTCATGGCGGCCGGGCGCATCGAAACTGGTGGCGGCCTTTCGCGCCTTTCTTCACGGACAATCGCCGGGTCGCGGCCCTCGACCTCTCAGGGATGGGCGATTCGGACTGGCGGGAGAATTACTCCCTCGATCTCCTCGTGGACGAGGTCTTTGCAGTCATCGACAAGGCGGGCCTTTCGAACCGCGGCCGGCCCATTGTCGTCGGCCATTCTTTCGGCGGATGGGTAACGCTCGCCGCCGTGGAGCGGGAGGGCGAACGGCTCGGCGGCGCGGTGGTCGTAGACTCGCCGCTGGGCGTTCCGGACCCCCATGAAGGCTATACGGTGGTGAAGGCGAAGCCCGCCGGAAGCGATCCCAAGGCTGGGGAAAAACCCAGCGCCCATGTCTATGCGACCAAGGAAGAAATGATCGAGCGCTTCAGGCTGCTTCCCAACCAGCCGGCGGAACATCTTTATTTGATTGACTATATCGCCCGCGAGGGGCTGCGGCCCGCCCAGCCCTCGGAATGCGGCGAACAGAAGGGCGAGGGCTGGACCTGGAAATTCGACCCCGGCGACAAGGGCGCTTTCGAAATTCATTTCGAGCGGGATCTCTTGCGCGCAGCGCGATGTCCGCTCGCCTTCATCTATGGGGAAAAATCGGCCTTCGCTCAGGGCGACGGCATTTCGCATTTGCGGGAACAGGCAAGGGGCCGCTCGCCCTTCGTTATGATTCCCGACGCCTATCACCACCTGATGATGGATCAGCCGCTGGCCTTCGTATCTGCGCTCAGGACGCTTCTTTCGGCCTGGCCGGTGCGCTTCGGCGGCTGATTTGCGAAAGCAGGCGAGAAGACTTGCCCAACTCCTTGAATTCCGCCAAAACACGGGAAATTTTTCAGCGGGGTTTTCATGACTGATGATGCCATCCAGCGCGCGCAAGACGCCGAGGAACACAAGAAATCCTATAACGCCATCATGGGCGCCGCGACGGCTGTCGGCGTGCCATTCTCTCTGGCGCTCGCCATGTTTTTCACGGGACTGGTGACGCGCCAGGGCGTGTTGATGGCCATTTTGCTCGCCGTCGTCGTCTACATCTTCTCCCACATCATCGTGAAAGTCTTCTTCTCACACCACGAATAGCGCGGCGATCCGCAGCCGGAGGCCTGATGAAAATAGCCGTCCTGAAAGAGACGCGGTCCGGCGAGACCCGGGTTGCGGCGACCCCTGAGACTGTCAAAAAATTCATCAGCCTCGGGGCCTCGATCGCCGTGCAGTCCGGCGCGGGCGATGCGGCGCGGTTTTCCGACGCTGATTACGCCGCCGCCGGGGCGCGGGTGAGCCCGAGCGCCGCGGACGCGGTGCAAGGCGCCGACGTCATTTTGAAAGTGCTGGCGCCGTCCTCGGAGGAGCTCCGTGTCTTTCCGCGCGGGGTAAAGCTGATCGGCGTTCTTTCCGCTTACACCGATCCCGATTCCGTCGCGTCTTATGCGCGGCTCGGCGTCGACGCCATGGCGATGGAGCTGATGCCGCGGATTACACGCGCGCAGTCCATGGACGTTCTCTCCTCGCAGTCGAATCTCGCGGGCTACAAGGCGGTGATCGACGCCGCCGCTTATTACGGCCGCGCGCTCCCGATGATGATGACGGCGGCGGGAACCATCGCGGCGGCGAAAGTCTTCATCATGGGCGCTGGCGTCGCGGGGTTGCAGGCGATTGCGACGGCGCGCCGTCTCGGCGCCGTCGTCTCCGCGACCGATGTGCGTTTCGCCGCGAAGGAGCAGGTGAATTCCCTCGGCGCAACCTTTGTCACCGTCGATGAAGAGGCGATGAAAGAGGCCGAAACCGCTGGCGGTTACGCCAAGGAAATGTCCGCCGACTTCCAAAAGCGCCAGGCGGAGTTCGTCGCCGGCCATATCGCCAAGCAGGACATTGTCATCACGACGGCGCTTATTCCCGGCCGTCCGGCGCCGAAGCTCGTCTCCGAAGAGATGGTGCGCGCCATGAAGCCGGGATCGGTGATCGTCGATCTCGCGGTCGAGGCCGGGGGCAATGTGGCTTTGTCGCGCCCCGGCGAGGCCATCGAGACGGGCGGCGTCACCATTCTCGGCTTCAAGAACGTGCCGGGACGGCTCGCCGCAGACGCGTCGAGTCTTTACGCGCGCAATGTCTATAATTTCATCGCCGCTTTCTTCGACAAGGAGCGCAAGAGCTTCAGCGCCGATCCGGAAGACGCGATCATCAAGGCGGTGACGCTGACCCGCGGCGGCGCCGTGGTGCATGAAGCCTTCGCCCCGAAAGAGGCGGAGCCGGTGCTCGAAGCCGAAGCCGAACCGGAAGACGCCCCGGAAGACACGACCGACGCCGAAGACGAAGATTAAGATCTTTTTGGAGGAGCCGCATGGCCGCCGACAAACGCGAACAGGTTGAAGAAGCCGCGAAAGCCGCAGAACAGGCGGCGCAAGCCGCCGAAGCCGCAGCCGCGAACGCCACGGGCAACGCCGAAGCGGCACAAACCGCCGCTGAACAGGCGCGCGACATCGCCGACCAGCTCGCGCTGATCGCGGCGTCGAGCCCGATTTCCGATTTCGTTTTCCTGCTGACGATCTTCGTGCTGGCGATCTTCGTCGGCTATTACGTCGTCTGGTCGGTGACGCCGGCGCTGCACACGCCCTTGATGTCGGTCACCAACGCGATTTCTTCCGTTGTGATTGTCGGCGCGCTTATCGCGCTCGGGGCCGACCTCTCGGATTCGGCGGCGAGCTTCTGGCCGAAAATGTTCGGCTTTCTCGCTGTCGCGCTCGCTAGCGTGAACATCTTCGGCGGCTTCCTCGTCACCCAGAGGATGCTCGCCATGTACAAGAAAAAAGAACGGTAGGGGCGACGCATGGCCGATAATCTCCCAGCGCTCCTTTACGTCGCTTCCGGCATTCTCTTCATCCTCGCACTGCGCGGACTTTCGAGCCCGGAGACCTCGCGTCAGGGCAACCGCTTCGCCATGATCGGCATGGGCATTGCGGTGGTGACGACGCTCTTCGTTCTCGAGGACAAAGGCATCGGCACCTGGTTTTTCGTGCTGCTCGCGATTGCGGCGGGCGCCGTGCCCGGCGCCTATATCGCTCGCAAGATCCCCATGACCGCCATGCCGCAGCTTGTGGCGGCGTTCCACTCGCTGGTGGGTCTTGCTGCGGTGCTGATCGCCTGGGCGGCGTTCCTGGCGCCGCGCGCGTTCAACATTGGCGAGCCTGGGCATATTCACACGGGGTCCATTCTCGAGATGTCGCTCGGCGTCGCTATCGGCGCCATTACCTTTTCGGGCTCGCTGATCGCCTTCGCGAAACTCAACGGCAACATGTCGGGCAAGCCCATCCTGTTGCCCATGCGTCACCCGATCAATCTCGGCCTCGGTCTCCTGATGCTGCTCTTCATCGGCATGCTGATGACGGGGGAGCAGTCGGCGACGACCTTCTTCCTGTTGACGCTCGCGGCCTTCGTGCTCGGCTTCCTCCTCATCATCCCCATTGGCGGCGCCGACATGCCGGTTGTCGTTTCCATGCTCAACTCCTATTCCGGCTGGGCGGCGGCGGGTATCGGCTTCACGCTCGAAAACATGGCGCTGATCATCACCGGCGCGCTGGTGGGCTCATCGGGCGCGATCCTCTCCTACATCATGTGCAAGGGGATGAACCGCTCCTTCATCTCCGTCATTCTCGGCGGCTTCGGCGGCGACGATGCGGCGGCGGGCGCAGGCGGCGATGACGACCGGCCGGTGAAACAGGGCTCGGCCGACGACGCGGCCTTTGTCATGAAGAACGCCAACAAGGTCATCATCGTCCCCGGCTACGGCATGGCGGTGGCGCAGGCGCAGCACGCGCTTAAGGAAATGGCCGACAAGCTGAAAGCAGAAGGCGTCGAAGTGAAATACGCGATCCACCCGGTCGCGGGCCGCATGCCTGGCCACATGAACGTGCTTCTCGCCGAGGCGCAGGTGCCTTATGATGAAGTCTTCGAGCTTGAAGACATAAACTCCGAGTTCCGCACCGCCGATGTCGCCTTCGTCATCGGCGCCAATGACGTGACGAACCCTGCGGCGAAGACCGACAAGACCTCGCCGATCTACGGCATGCCGATCCTCGATGTCGAAAACGCCGGCACGGTGCTCTTCGTCAAACGCTCTATGGCGTCCGGCTACGCAGGCGTTCAGAACGAGCTCTTCTTCCGCGACAACACCATGATGCTGTTCGGCGATGCGAAGAAGATGTGCGAGGAAATCGTCAAGGCCCTTTAGCGCCTCTGCCTTAATGCGGCTTTGCCTCCCCACATTTCCGTGAGGTCCATTGGCGGCGTCTTCAGGCGCGGCTAGGTTGCCCGCATCAGGGCAATGAGAGGGAACCCCATGAAATATTTGATGCTGGGCGCAGCCGCGCTCGCACTCGCAGCATGTTCGCAGGAAACGACGTCGGAACCTGCCGAAACGCCGACCGACGCCATGGCGGCGGGCGACGCCGAGCCGGGCATGGACAATATGGATCACGGCGACATGGACCATGCGGACATGTCGGCGTCGGAAAAACTTGACGCCGTGCTTGACGCGCAGCCGGATGAGATGAAGGCGCGTTACCAATACCGCCATCCGAAAGAGACGCTGGAGTTCTTCGGCGTCGAACCGGGCATGACCGTGGTCGACGTGCTGCCGGGCGAGCCGGGCTGGTATGGCGAGATCCTCGTTCCCTATCTGGGACCGGAAGGCGTGATCATCGGCGCCGATTACTCCGTGGAGATGTGGGGCGAGTTCGGCGGCTTCGCCAATGCAGAGTTTCTCGAAAGCAAGAAATCCTTCAACGAAGATTACGTCGCCTCGGTCGATGCGATGAACGGAGAGGAGGGCGCTCGCGCCGCGGCGTTCCAGTTTGGCTCATTGCCGGCGGAACTCGAAGGAACCGCTGATGTGGTGCTGATGATGCGCGCGGCGCATCACTTCAACCGCTTCAAGGAGGGTGCCTATTTCACCGAAGCGCTCGAAGACATCGACGCGGTCCTTAAGCCCGGCGGGATCGTAGGCGTCGTCCAGCACCGCGCGCAGGAAGATACGCCCGACGACTGGGCGGTCGGCAACGCCGGTTATGTGAAGCAGTCACACATTATTTCTGTCTTCGAAGCGGCCGGTTTCGAACTCGTTGAGGCGAGCGAGATCAACGCCAATCCGGCGGACCGTCCGACGACGGAAGAAGTCGTCTGGCGGCTGCCGCCATCGCTCGGGACGAGCCGCGACAATCCGGAATTGCGCGCCGAGATGGAAGCCATCGGCGAAAGCGACCGCATGACGCTGAAATTCAGAAAGCCGGAATAAGAATTTCCGGATCACGAAAAAAAGCGGCGCTTTTTGAGCGCCGCTTTTTGTTTGAACCGATTTGATCGCCTTCTTACTGGCCCGTGCCGCCGAAGGTGAATTCGCGCATGATATGAAAGCCGAAGGTAAACTGGTTGCGGTCGCCATAGTCAGCGATGATCGGCGACTCGGCGTAATCGCGAAAAATATATTGATAGCTGGCATATGGATTCAATGACCAGCGGTCGCCGATATTGATATAAGCGTTCACGCTGCCGCCCACATCGCGGAAGCCGGAATCGACGTCATAAGGATCGAGGCGCCCGCCCGTCGCGGCCGACTGTTCCGGCGTGATGGAGAAATAAGCGTCTGCGAAATCATCATCGACCCAGGTCGCCTGTCCGCTCGCGGCGAGAGAGACGGGGCCTGCGCGAAAGAGCAGCGCCGTGAGATAGCCGTCCACGACCGTGCCGTGATGGCCGGTCTTGATGGCGTGGCGCGCCTTCGCCTTGAACGCGAAGCGGTCGAGGAAGGTGGTCGCAACGAAGCCGCCCATCTCGAACGTCGTTCCCACGTCGCCAAGACCGTCAAGCGCCGGGTTCTCGTCCTGGTCGCGGCGGCCGCGAATTTTAATGGAGGGACCGGCGCGGAAGCGCGAGAAGCCGACAATGCCGAAGTCCACGCCGTCATCGTCAAGAAAAACGAAATTACGGAACTTTACATAGACCTGCGGATCCGCTCCGAATTCGTAATCGTCCGAGCCAAAATAATCCGGCCTGTAAATCGGGCCAATGCCGAGCGAGAGGTTGGTTTCATCGGGGATGAGAAAGTTCAACGCGCCGAAAAAGTTGCGGTTGTCGTCTTTTTCGCCGAGCGTGATGCGCCCAGCCACCGGATCTTCGCCTTCCGGCCCGTCGCCGAAAATGAGCGGGCGCGTTTTCGGATCGTCGAGCGCATTGGCGTCGCGCTCCTGCTCTGCGGTGAGGATCGCCGCTTCTTCCTGATCGCGCTGATCCTGACGGATCTTGTCACGTTCTTCCTGTCTTGTGGGGCCGAACAGCATAGGGCTGAGATTAGGATCGTCGATCTGGCGCTGGGCGTGCGCCGGCGCGCTTAAAAGGGCGTTTCCTGAAATCGCTGCGGCCAGCGCCGAGAAAATCAGGCCGGCGCGCTTTCCGGGCTCACGCATACTCATACCCATGCTCCGCACCCCGCTATCGTTTTTGCGCATTTGATCCCCAAAACTTGCCATGCGCCCCCAAGGCGCATTTCCCCTGACGTCTTTCCAAATGGGCGGTCTTAGCCGCCTTGTCTTTTTGCCTTGGCCCTTCCCAGCCTTGCAAGCTCCGTGCGGCGGACTTGCGCCCCCGACTTCTTATTCTAGCGGCCCGTTCCCTTAAGACCAGTCAAAGCTGGCGGCCGAAATCGGCGAGAATGGGGCGGAAAGCCTGATTTTCGGCCCGGATGGCCGATTAGCCTCACTTACAGCCTGCATGGGGAAAAGTTCGCAGGGCGCACCGTACGATTTTTCAGGCCATAAAAAAGCCGGCGCGCTGCAAGCGGCCGGCTTTTTTAAACAGTTGATTCGGGGGCGCGCCCTAATCCTTGTCGACGGCGTCGTCGATCGCTTCGCCCGCATTGGTGATGTCGCGGCCGGCGCCTTTGATGGTTTCACAGGAAGACAGGAAGAGGCCAAAGGCCAAAAGAAGCGTAAGAAAGCGCATCATAAACCCCTGATGTAAATGATTTTCAGCGGCCGGACTATGCCCTGAGGCGCGCCAGAAGAAAAGCGCGCCGAAATGAACAGAAGCTTAGATGGCGCCTTCGCGCTGCATCCGCTTGCGCACCAGTTTGCGGGCGCGGCGGACGGCCTCGGCCTTTTGGCGGGCCTTCTTTTCGGACGGTTTTTCGTAGAATTTCCGGCGTTTCATTTCCCGGAACGTGCCTTCGCGCTGCATCTTTTTCTTCAGCGCCTTGAGGGCTTGCTCGACATTGTTGTCGCGGACAAAAATCTGAACCAAGGCCTTGAGCCTCCTTTGAAAATAAAAGCGCCACGGGGCCGCCGCGACGCAAAACCTGTGAAACCAACCCCGGGCCGCCTGTTTCCTGCAGGGGGTGGGGCGTTGGGGCCTATACCAAACGGCCCCCATATTGTCTACATGAGGGGCAGGGCGAGGCCCAAAAAAGGAGGCCCCAGTGACCCATGCTTCAGATGGTGATGAACGCCAAGAAAATCAAGGCTTAAGCAGCGGTTTTGACGCCGAAGGCCGGGCGATCCTGAAAGCTGTGCTCGCCCGCGCGGCGTTTGAGGGGTGGACCGGGCAGGCCCTCGAAGCCGCCGCCCGAGACGCCGGGTATGACCGGGCCGTTCTTGCGGCGGCGTTTCCCCGCGGGGTCGCCGACGCCCTGCGCCAGTGGTCCATGGAGGCGGACGCGGCCATGACGGCCGCCATGACGGGACCGGAGTTCGACAAGGTTAAAATCCGGGAGAAGGTGGCCTTTGCGGTCAAGGCGCGGCTTTCCGCCCTGAAGCCACATAAAGAAGCGGCGCGGCGGGCGGCGGCGACCCTGGCGCTGCCGATTTACGGAACGCTCGGCGCCGAGCTTGCCTGGAAGACGGCGGACGCGATCTGGCGCGGCCTCAAAGATAAATCGACGGATTTCAACTTCTATTCAAAACGCGGAATTCTGACCGGGGTATGGGTGTCGACGCTTGCCCGCTGGCTTGCCGATGACAGCGCTGACGAGGCGGCGACAAATGCGTTTCTCGACGCGCGGATAGAGAATGTCATGCAAATCGAGAAGCTCAAGGGAAAAATCCGTGAGCTGAATATCGATCCGAAAAAGCCGGTCGAGTGGCTGGCGAAGCTTCGCTATCCAGCGCCTCCTGGTGCGAAAGACGACGAGACCTGGGACGAAGCTGAAGTCGACGAGACACTGGATGAATCCTTTCCGGCGAGCGATCCGCCCGGATGGACGCCTGGAAAAATTTAAATTTTTGACCATTCCATTTTGTCTCAATTGATCGGCTTTATTTTTTAAACTCGGCTCCTAGTTAGGGCCGAATATAGACAAGTTTAGCGGCCCTCTATAAAGTTCAGTCAGTTCAGTATCCTTTCTATGACATCGAAACTTCGCCGCCTGGCGCGCCAAAGGCGCGCCGGTTTTGTGCAGCGATGTCATTTCGCTGAATTTTGGGGAGAGAAGAATGGCCATCCAGAAACCGACATCCATTCAATGCCGTTGCGGGGCGCAGTTTCGCGCCTCTTTTTATGAAAGCATGAACATTTCCCGCTCTCCCGATCTGCGTGAAAAAATCATCGCCGGCGAGCTTCACCGCGTGACGTGCCCAACCTGCAAGAGCACGTTTACGGCGGAGAACACGTTCCATTATGTGGATCCGGACAGAGGCGCCGTTTATCTCGTCCGTCCGCGCGGCGCGCGGCATTTATGGCGCGAAGACACAGGCGTCATGGCGTCGACGGCGCAGCAATGGCCCGACCAGATCATCGATGCCGGCAAGGCGAAGATGCGCGTCGTCTTCGGCATGGACGAGCTTCGCGAGAAACTCGTCGCCGAAGATGCGAAGATCGATGACGGCGTCCTTGAACTCCTGAAGGTGTTGGTTATCAACGAACATCCCGTGCTGCTTCAGCGGCCGCGGTTGCGGCTCTCTCTCGGCGAGATCAATGACCGGGAACTCGTCTTCAACGCCGCCTATGAGCACAGCGACAAGGCGTTCGAAGTGTCCTTGCCGCGGCTGGTGGCGGACGGCGTGCTCGGCAAGGAGAAAGAGCTCAAACAATGGTCGGGCGAGGTGCACGGGTCCGAGAGCATCGCCAGCGATGAAGCGGGATGGACGAATATCTGGCGGCTGTCGCCGCAACCATCGTCATTGCATGAGTTGAAAGCGCAGGGCGCGCGTCTTGACGCCGGTCAGGATCTCGATACGGACTCTTCCGCGTTCAGGAAAATGATCAAGGGCCTGCCGCGCGGCAACCATCTGCCGGGATGGGCGAAACTGGAGCTCAAAAAACTGTTCGACTACGCCAAGGCGAAAAAACTCGGCGAGTTGCAGGATGCGCTCTTTGAAATCCGTTTTAACATCCAGCTCGAAGACGACTGGACGCAGAATCAGGATGAAGAAGACGTCGCCACCTTGTGGCAGCTTCTGCGCGATTTGCCCGACAACAATGTGGAAGGCAATACGAAGATCCGTGAGCTGCTGCTAGGCGAGGGGTCCGGCGGCGGCTGGTATTCGCCGACGTCCCATGACATCTCCATCGGCGAAAAGGAAATCACCAACAGCGCCCGATTCGCCTCCGTCGTACGTCATGAAATCGGCCACGCCGTTCACGAGATGAACGATGACAAAATCAACGGATGGCTGGAAGCGGCGTTCGGCTGGCGTATTTTTACGGCCACCGATCGCGGCGTCGACGACTGGGTCGAGCTCATGGGCGGATGGGGCTCGCTTTCCAAAAAAGAAAAGAAAGAAGTGCGCGAATATCTCATCTCAGCGCTCGGGCGCGGAGGGAGTTGGCATCCCGGGCCGACGCCGATTCCGCCCACGGGCCATCCGTGGTGGAAGGCGACTTTCGGGCCGAGGCTCGCTTATGAGAAAACGGGCTCCTACTGGTACAATAATTTCCAGAACTGGCACGTCAAAAGCGGCTACGCCTTTTATCTCAATTACTGGTATCAGACCTTCATGGCGGTGAAGACGGATGCGTTAAAACTGATTGCGAAAATGCCGTCCAGCTACGCCGCCATGTCGCATTACGAATTTTTTGCGGAATTATACGCGCTCTATTTCGATCACGACGATCCGCGCCGCAAACATCTCCCCGATGAGGTGGTGCAATGGTTCCAGAACCATATCGAAGCGCAGCCCGCCATGATGATGAGCCCGGCGCCGCCGCGCGAAAAAGAGGCCTATGAGGAAATCGTGCGGCCTGAAAAGAAAAAACGGAAAACGACCGGTAAAAAGAAAAAATAGCGGCGTTCGCTTTCGATCCTTCGAGGCGCACAAATTTCTTCATCCTGAGGAGGCCGTAAGGCCGTCTCGAAGGGTGAAGAAATTTGTGCTCCTCAGGATGAAGGCAAGTTCTAAGGAGGCCGCCAAAGCGGCTTAACTCACTTCCGCCGTCATGAAGGCGTCGCTCGCCGCGCCGAGGCGATCGGCGAAATGATTGGTGAAGGTCATGACATCTTCGACCGTGACGCCCTGATGATACAGGAGGATCGCAATCGCGGCGACAGCGAGTCCGGCGAAGCGGGCGACGCACTGACCGGCGGCAAGGAAGATGAAAGCGGCCGCGCCGATCTGGGCAAGCCCGGCATACTCGCCCTGCATCAATGTTGCGAGAATTCCCTCGACAGATGAAAAATCGGCCATTGCCGGCGTCGCTGCTGCGGTTGGGCTTGTTATCGCCCCGGCGCCGTTGAACACGAGAAACGCGGAGCCGATGCCCTGAATGAATTTTCGGAAGGCGGGAAACGTAAGATGGGAGTGGGACGCGCTGTAACGCGAGGGCGCCGGATAAAACGGCAGTGAAACGGCTCTAGATGCTGCGGCCATGACGTACCTAACCTTTCTGACCAACTCTCTTGCCCAGTTGCTGGGCTGTCTCTTCAATCCCTCGTCGAACTTTGTCCCGATAGTGAAAGGATGCGAGGGAAGTATGGTCAGAGTGTGGCGCGGCCCGTGTGACCGCGGGCACAGTTCCGTCACGTTTTCTTGAGGACGATTTTAGCCGACGTCGGCGGCTTGGAAGGCGTGGCCGCCGCGCCGATCCGCTGCGCGAGATTGCATTGCGGGGGCGGCGCGGGAATAAATCGGCGGATCTTCAGGAGAGTGATATGCCAGACGCACCAACCATCAGAGAAATCCGCAGCGCCGATTTCGATCAATGTGCGCCCCTATGGAACGGCTATAATGCATTCTACGGACGCTCCGGAGCAACGGCGCTGCCTGATGCGGTGACCGAGGCGACATGGCAGCGGTTTTTCGATCCTGCCGAGCCAGTGAATTGTCTCGTTGCAGATGCGGACGGGGAGCTTATCGGCTTCGCCCACTATATCTTTCACCGCAGCACCTCGATGATGAACCACAATTGCTACTTGCAGGATCTCTTCACCGCAGAAGCGGCGCGCGGGAAGGGCGTGGCGCGCGCTTTGATCGAGGCGGTTTATGAGCGTGCGAAATCGGCGGGGTCCAACCGCGTCTACTGGCTCACGCATGAAACGAATTCGATGGCGCGCATGCTTTACGACAATGTCGCGACGCGGTCGGGCTTCATCCAGTACCAGAAGAATTTTTAGGACTTCACCGAAATGCGGTTCACATGACCCATCTTGCGGCCGGGACGCGCCTCGCGCTTGCCGTAAAGATGGACGCCGGCCTGCGGTTCGGCGGCGAGCGCGCGCCATTCATTGACCTCGTCGCCGATGAGGTTTTCCATGATGGCGTTGGAGTGGCGCGCCGGATCGCCGAGCGGCCATCCGGCGACAGCGCGGATATGCTGCTCGAATTGCGAGACGGCGCAGCCGTCCTGCGTCCAGTGCCCGGAATTGTGAACCCGCGGCGCATATTCGTTGACGATGACGTCGCCGTTGTCGAGCACGAAAAACTCAACGCCGATGACGCCCACATAATCGAGCGCTTCGAGCATGTCGCAAGTCACCTTGCGGGCTTTGTCGATAGTCGCCGCGGTCACCTTCGCCGGGACAGTCGAGGTTTTGAGGATGCCGTTGCGGTGAACATTCTCCGGCGGATCGTACATCTTGACGTCGCCGTCCGCGCCTCGCGCGCCGATGATGGAGATTTCCCGCGTGAAGGGAACGAAGCCTTCGAGGATCGAGGGCGCCGCGCCGACTTCCGCCCAGGCGAACTCAATGGCCTTTTCATAGGCGCCCGAAAGATTGCTGTCTTCCGCGGTGATCCGCGTCTGACCCTTGCCGTCATAACCGAGCCGCCGGGTCTTCAGGATCGCAGGCCGTCCGACCTTTTCAAGGCCTTCCTTCAACGAGGCGAGATCGTCGACGGGATGAAAGGCGGCGGTCTTGGCGCCGATGGAATTGGCGAACTGTTTTTCAATAAGGCGGTCCTGTGCGGTTTCGAGCGCCTTCGCGCCGGGCCGCACGGCGACGCCGAGATTGGTGAGAAATTCGACCGCCTCGACAGGCACGTTCTCGAATTCATATGTGACGGCGTCGACGGATTTGGCGAAGGCGGCAAGCGCCGGTTCGTCGAGATAACCCGCCACCGTATGCTCAGACGCCGCATCATAGGCGGGCGCGCGATCGTCCGGACACAGAATATGCGTGCGAAGCCCGAGCTCCGCCGCCGCGGTCGCCAGCATCCGGCCGAGCTGGCCGCCGCCCAATATTCCGATGGTTCCGTTGGGTTCGACGTTCATCAATCTTCGACGGTTTCAGGGACGCTATTTGTCTGTGAGGCGCGCCATTTGTCGAGACGCGCGGCGAGCGCCTCGTCGCCGGTTGCAAGGATGGCGGCGGCGAGAAGGCCAGCGTTGGCCGCGCCCGCTTCGCCGATGGCGACGGTCGCGACAGGCACGCCCGCCGGCATCTGCACAATGGAGAGAAGGCTATCGAGGCCTTTGAGCGCTTTCGACTGCACCGGCACGCCGATCACAGGCAGCGGCGTCATGGAAGCGGCCATGCCCGGCAAATGCGCTGCGCCGCCGGCCCCAGCGATGATGACTTTTAAACCGCGCGCCTTAGCGTCCTCGGCATATTCATAGAGGCGTTTCGGGGTGCGATGAGCGGAGACGACTTTAGTCTCGTAGGCGACGCCGAGCGCGTCGAGCATCTCCGCAGCCTTGGCCATCACCGGCCAGTCCGAGCGCGAGCCCATGATGACGCCCACTTTCGGATCGGTCTTCGCGCCCGCCATTGTTGTCTCCGGCTCTAGGAAAGCGGGGCTTATAGCAGGCGTCGGGGATGGCGCAAGCAAAGTCGGAGAAGAGGGCGGTCCGGAACGAGGAGACGCCAGCCATAGACGGGGGCGCGAGAGCCAGCGCCTCCTCTCACCGGACGCGGGAGCTGGTCGCGATCTCGAAGGGGACTTCGCACGACCTGTTCCGCAAGAGCCAAACTGGGGCGGCGCGACCATTGTCACAAGGGCCATTCGGCGAAGCGAGCGGTCTCTGCGCCGAAGCGACGGCATGTCCTAAATGACTGGAATAGCTGGCCTAATGAGCGGGATTCTGCGCGTCCGCGCACGAATCCCCTTTACTGGCCGTAACCGAGAAATCACGTTAATCAGAACTGGGGAGAGTAGCGCTCAACGCGCTGGCAGCGGGAGGGAATGATGAAGATTGGCGACGCGCCGAAGGCGGGTGGGGCGAGCCGAATCGACCGGAAACGCGGGGTCGGAGCAGCGTCGCCGGCCAACAGCACAATAGCCCCTTCCGATCAAATCGTGCTGGCCGGCGTGCCGGAAGCCGAACTGACGCCGAAAGTGCGCGAGGCCCTGATCTCGCTCATGCAGGAAGTCAGGAGCCTTCGCGACCAGCTGCAATGGTCGCAGGAGCGCATCAACGAACTCGAACGGCTCGCCGACAGCGACCCCTTGCTCGACATCTATAACCGCCGCGCTTTCGTGCGCGAGCTCGATCGCGCCCTCGCCATGATCGACCGTTATGACATGAAAGCCAGCCTCGTTTTCGTCGATCTCAACGATCTTAAAAAAATCAACGATCAGATGGGCCATAGCGCGGGCGACGCGGCGCTCGCCCATGTGGCGAAAGTGCTCACGGCCAATCTCCGCCAGACGGATGCTGTGGGCAGGCTCGGCGGCGACGAATTCGGCGTTCTCTTAACGCAGGCCGATCAGGCGACGGCGCAGATGAAAGCGGAGCAACTGACGCGCGCAGTCTCGGCAGAGCCTGTGGAATGGAACGGAAAGGGCTTCGCCGCCCATGTCTCCTGCGGCGTCGTCGAAATCGCGAGAGGCCTTTCCGCCGATGAAGCGATGGAGCGCGCCGACAGCGCCATGTATGAGATGAAGTCGCGCAAGAATGGCGATTAGGCGATAATATCCGGCAGCATATTATCTTTGATCTCTTGGATCAGGTCTTTCAGGGCGAGCTTCTTCTTTTTCAGCCGCGCGATAGTAAGGCGTTCGTAAGGCGAGTTCAATTCAAGCGACGTGATCGCCGAGTCGAGGTCGCGATGCTCCTGCTCCAGCGTCGCGAGGCGGATGGCGAGCGCCTCGTCATTAGCGCCGTCGAAATCCTTGTCGTTAGCGGCGAAGCGCTTGCGCGACAGGAGATCGCCATTGAGCGACGCCGCAGGGGCGGGCCGGTCAGGCTTGCCGTTATCGTCTTCGCCGTCGCTCATCATTATTATTGACCGCCCGCAGCGTGAGTATCCCCGCCCGGGAAAATATGGTCGATCAGATCGCGAAGCAATGCGGTTGAAAAGCCGTCGCGGCGCGGCGCGTCGATGAGGCTCGCATAGAGGGCGATATTGTTCCGCGCCGCCGACAGCATGCCGTCGCGCGCAATGGGCGCGGCCGGGCGGGAGAGATTGAACAGGATGTCCTGTTCATGGTGCTCTGCGGAGAGCTCGATTTCCTTGAGTTGCGTGTAAAACTCTGCGGGTCCGAGTTCATGGGCGTTATGGCGCGCCTCGCGCAAGGGATCGACAACCCCTTCGGACCATTCCTTTGTGGCGCGCTCGGCGGCGCGCACGGCGTCTTCGCTTAAGGCCTCGCCCTCGGTCGCGCGCCAGCAGCACCAGAGCGAAAGATTCACATCGAAACCGAAGCTGTCCTGAAGATAAATCAGCCGGTTCTTAACGCCGGGCATTTCATAGGCGTCGAGCGACCACTGCCAGAAACGGTGCCCTTTCGGCTTGCTCATTTTTCGCGCCTTCCTTTTTCAAGGTCCTCGCCCCAGCGTTTGACGAGCGGCGTTTCGATCCCGAAGAGATCGAGCGCGCGGCCGACCGACTGATCCACGAGATCGTCAAGGCTTTGGGGTTCGGCGTAGAAAGCGGGCAGCGGCGGCGCGATGACGGCGCCCATTTCCGCCAGCTGCGTCATGGTCCGCAAATGGCCAAGATGCAGCGGCGTTTCGCGCACCATCAGAACCAGCTTGCGCCCCTCTTTCAAAACGACGTCCGCAGCGCGCGACAATAACGTGCCGGTGACGCCGGTTGCAATTTCCGACATGGTCTTGACCGAACAGGGCGCGATCAACATGCCGAGCGTCTTGAACGAGCCCGACGAAACCGGCGCGCCCACATCGCCGATAGCGTAGCGGCGGTCGGCCAGTTCGGCGAAGTCGGCCGCCGATTGGTCGAGCTCGTAGCGAATGGTCATTTCGCTCGCCCGGCTCAAAACAAGGTGAGTCTCGACGTCCGTCCCACGCAGCGCCTCAAGCGCCCGGCGTGCATAAATTGCGCCGGAAGCGCCGGTCACGCCGATAACCAGTCTGCGGGTCGTTTTCATAGCGAACTCAATATCTTGTCAGGTATTTCATACCGTAATGATGAACAGACCGCCAACAAATTCGGCTGCCCGCGATTCTTTGAAGAATCCGTGACAGTCCCCGGCTTTTCATGCTTATATAGAAGACGTCATCACCCAGCAAAGGAGGCCAATTATGGCGATAAAAGCTCACATGGAAACGCTCAACAGGCGGCACCAGGAGCTGGAGGCGGCCATTGCCGCCGAGACGAAATCTCCTAGTCACGACGACCTGCGAGTGGTGGAGCTGAAACGCCAAAAACTCAAAATCAAGGACCAGCTAGAAGAACTCCGGACGCAGAGCAATTTGAACTGACAGGGTCCTTGCCGGCGGCGCAAAAAATAAAGACGGCGCCGGATGTGAACTTTTGAAAACTTAATTTCCAAATAAAATAGCGGCGCACGGAAAAGTGCGCCGCGTGCTATTTTAAGGAGCCGCTTTCATGGGTCAACGAACGGTCATCATCACCGGCGCGGCGCGCGGCGTCGGCGCAGCCTGTGCGCGGCGCTTTGCAGAGAATGGCGACCGTCTGGTGCTCGCGGACCCGGACGAAGAGGCGGGGAAAGCGTTTGCTGAAGAGCTTGGCCATGGCGGCGTCGAGGCCGCCTTCGTTCATGCGGATGTCACGAACCGCCTGCATGTGCACAATGTCATCGCCGAGGCGCTCGATAATTACGGGAGCATCGACGTGCTCGCCCATACCGTTATGGCGCAGTTCTCGGCGCCATTTCTGGAAACCAGCGAGGACGATTTTGACCGCATCGTGGCGGCGAATATCCGCGGCGCGTTTCTCATCAACCAGGCGGTGGCGAAACAATTCGTCAAGCGGCTTGAGGGAGAGGGGGGCGACAGCGCTGCGCCCGGCGTCATCGTAAATATCGGCTCCGTTGAGGCGGTGACCGCCGCCGCCGATCATGTGGCTTTCGCAACGTCCCAGGGCGGGCTGCACCAGCTCACCAAGGCTGTCGCGATCGCCATGTCGCCCTATGGCGTGCGCGCCAATCTTGTTGGCGTCGGCGCGATCAAGGGCGACCTTGAAGAAGGCGAGCGAGAGGGCGAACGCGAGGCGACGCCCCTGAAACGCATCGGCGACCCGGACGAGGTGGCGGAAGTCGTCTTCTTCCTCGCCAGTCCCGCAGCGTCCTACGTCACCGGCCAGACCGTCTATGTGGACGGCGGAAAGCTCGCCGCGCATGCCGGCGGCGCGAAGAAAAAGAAGAAATAAAGCTTAGTCGTCGTCGCTGTCGCTGCCGCCGGTGAAATCGGCGAACACCTTGTCGAGGTCGACTTTCTTCTCGCGCGTTTCTTCGGCGTCCTGATCGGTTGTCTGATCCTGAACGGGCTCCAGAGAGGGGCCGGCGTCGGGTTGGGGCTCGTCCTTCATCAGCTTGGCGCGCTTCGCGGCGGCTTTGCGGACCACGCCGTCAAGATCGATCTGCGAGCAGAGGCCGAGGCCCACCGGATCGCGCGGCTGCAGGTTCGCGGAGTTCCAGTGCGTGCGGTCGCGTACGGACTGAATCGTGGTTTTGGTCGTGCCGAGAAGCTTCGCGATTTGCGCGTCGGAGACTTCCGGGTGATTGCGCACCATCCACGCGATGGCGTCGGGGCGGTTCTGGCGCTTCGACACCGGCGTGTAGCGCGGTCCCTTGCGCGGCTTTTCCGCGACGATGGTTTTCGGCCGGGAGATTTTGAGGCGATAGGCTTCGTCCGCTTCGCCTTTTTCGATTTCGTCGCGCGCCAATTGGTGATTGGTGATAGGGTCGATGCCGCGCACGCCCGCCGCCACGTCGCCATCGGCGATGCCTTTCACCTGCAACGGATGCAGGCCGCAGAAATCGGCGATCTGATCGAAACTCAAGGACGTGTTGTCGATCAGCCAGACGGCGGTTGCGATGGGCATTAGCGGACGGTCGGCCATGTCTTGTCTCCAATGGGTCGGCCCAAAAAGCTTCGGCGAGCGGCTCCCCTTCCGGGAAGCCGCGCTAACCGCCGGAATTTCGGGGAAAGCGACGCGCCTGAGCGCGATTGCTGGCGATATAGACCGTTTGGGCCCGCCCGCCAAGGAGGACGAGAAAATTTAGGGGACCCTGAGGATTATTTTCCCCACATGGCCGCCGGATTCCATGCGTTTATGGGCCTCAGCGGCTTCCGCGAGGGGGAAGATTTCGTCGAGCACCGGCTTGAAGTCTCCGCTTTCGAGCTTCGGCCAGACTTGGCGCCTGATGTCGGCGGCGAGGCGGGCCTTTTCCGGAAAAGGCCGCGACTTCATGGTGGAGCCGGTGAGGCGCAGGCGGTTCCTCATGATCGTGAAGATGTTGATCCGCGCTTCTGCGCCGCGCAGCATGGCGATGGAGACATGGCGCCCGCCGAAATTGAGACAGGAAAGATTGCGCTGCACGAAATCGCCGCCCGCCATGTCGAGCACCACATCGGCGCCGCCAAGCTGGGCGACATCGTCCTCCCATCTGTCTTCGTCATATAGAAACGCCGCATCGGCGCCGAGCGTCTTCGCCGCCGCGCATTTTTCTTCCGTGCCGCAGGTGACGAGGACGCTCGCGCCGAACGCCTTGCCCAGGCCGATGGCGGTGACGCCGATGCCGCTGGTCCCGCCATGAACGAGCAGGGTCTCGCCGGCTCTCAATGAGGCGTCATCGAAGACATTGGCCCACACGGTGAACACTGTTTCCGGCAAACCCGCAGCGTCCTCCATGGAAAGGTTGCTTGGGACAGGGAGGCATGACCCTGCATCGGCGGCGGCGTATTGCGCATATCCGCCGCCGGTTAAAAGCGCGCAGACCAAGTCGCCGGGTTTCCAGCCCCGGACATCGGCGCCAACCGCCGCGATGCGTCCCGCGCATTCGAGGCCGGGAAGATCGCTCGCGCCCGGCGGCGGCGGATAAAGACCTTGACGCTGCAAAACCTCCGGCCGGTTGACGCCCGCCGCCGCGACGCGGATCAGCACTTCATTGGGTTTCGGGACCGGGACCGGGCGCTCGCAAAGTTGCAACACCTCCGGCCCGCCGGGTTCAGTGATTTCGATGGCCTGCATCGTCTCAGGTTGGGCGTCTGGTTGGGCGTCGGTCATTGATATTGCTCGTCTTGTGCGCCCATTCTTGCCTTAAACCGCCCGATTCCGCAAAGTGTGCGCCCAAGCCGCAGAGAAAAGCCCGAAGGGAGGACCATCGTGAACGATGAACCGCTCAACGAAAAGCCGGACATGACCCTCGGATTCCTGAAGAAGCAGGATCTCTACGGGATGTCCGTTGGCGATCTCGAAGAGCGCATCGAGGCGCTGAAGACGGAAGTCTTGCGATGCGAAGCGGCGCTCAACGACCGTGGAAACACCCGGTCCGAGGCAGAGAAGCTGTTCAAATTTTGAGCTTGAGCCTTTAGGACGCGGCGACGCCGCGCTTCTACTGGAAGAACAGGCTTTTCACGACGCTGGTGATGACGGCGATGATGTAGACCATCGACAAAACCCACGCGCCTGTGAAAACAAGCAGCACCGGTATGTTTTTCCAGGCGAACAGCGGATTGTTTTTAAGATCCTGCTTCAAACGCTTTTTGTTGCGGCGTTCTCTACCTGCAATGATCCTGATGAAATAAGAGCCGAGATGGAGGCGGATGTCCGCCGGCCCGGAATCCTTCGAGGATTTCGCCATCGCCTTTTCGATGGCGATCCGCTGTTCAGCTGTCAGGCTGGCGCGGATATCGGCTTCCATCCCCTCCCAAAACCAGCTGATTTCTTCTTCGCCGGATACGGCCTGGCTTTCAGACATAGTTTCCACCCGCGGTTTTCCCGGCGGCTTTCTGGGGGGCCGCGCAGGGTCGCGAACATGTAGTTTCCTAAGCGCAACGCTAATGAGGAAAGATGAAGGTCAGGATAAAACTTCGGCCCAATGATAGGGCGGATTTTACTGACTGTGTTTAGGTTTCAGACACACAAACGCTCAGATGGCCGCCATTTTTTGAAGAAAGGCCTAGTCCGCCTTGGCGAGATAGCCCGCCAGCATATCGAGCTCCGCATCGGTGATCACGGTCGGCTTGAAGGGCGGCATGCCGTTGAGCCCGTTGCGGACGATGTATTTCACATAATCCGACGTCAGGTCTTCGCGCTGTTCGAGGACGGCGTAGCCTGCGCCGCGCGTCGCCGCCAATTGGAATGTGCCGGGATGCTCTTCGCCCGCTCCATGGCAATGGACGCATTGCGCATTGAAAATCTGCTGGCCGCTCAACGCCGGTCGCGCGGGATCTTCCGGTTTGACGAAAGCGGTTCGGGAGGCCGCAGCGTCAGCCTGCCGTGTTGCGGCTGGCTGAGACGGTTCCGCTTCCGGCGATATGACGCGCGCGTCATCGTCGCTGCCGCCGCAAGCGGCAAGGAGAGAGACGAGACCGGCAAGCGCGGCGAAGGAAAGGGCGCGGGTCATTATGCTTTCCTCCGCTTGCTGCCCCAGATTCCCGACTTGCCTGGCGCAAGAATGCCGTTGGGGTCCAGCGCGTCCTTGATCGTGTCGTGCATCTTCCAGAGCGAACCGTTGTTCCAGTTATAGGTCGCGGCGATGCGGTCCATGTAGCGGATATGGGTTCGGTACTCGCCATAGCCTTCCGCCGCCGCTTCATCGACGAGCACATTGAAGAGACCGTCGAGCTTCTTGCGCTCGTCGGGGTTCTTCTTGTCGTAGACAATGACGGTCACATGATGGAGATCGCGCCAGCCGATGGCGAGCAGGCCCATATAGTCAAACCCGTATTCACGCACGCGGGACGATACCATCTGATATTGCTTGATAGCGTCGGCGCCGGTGATGGGCGAGACTGGCGAAAAGCCCACATGACCGCCGCCGCCCGCCCAGTTGAGAAAATTGAACTCGGTGAGTTTGGGCACACCCTTCATGGTCTCCGCGCGATGTAAGAGGAGATCGAATTTGTGCCGCCGGTCTTCGGGGAAATAGAATTTGACGCCGGGAATGTCGGCGAAGCTATCCCTGATCGCCGTCCAGAGCGTGTCCATCAAAGGCGGCGGCCCATAAAGCGCGCCGCAGAAATTCCACATGCCGAGATCCAAGTCGGCCATGATGGTTTTTGCAATACTCGGCGGGATCGGTCCGTCGCCATCGTAATAGGCGCTTCTGGTTTTGGTGATCGCCGCATCGAGCACAAGGTTCCTCACCGTAGCGCCGTTCTGGATGACGCCGTTGACCTTCAGCGGGCGCAGCCGTTCGACCACAGTCTCGATGTCGTCCTCGTTCTCGAAGGTGATGAGATAGGGGCGGTAGCCGGCGGGCTCCGGCATCAGCCAGATGCCCATCTTGGTCACGATGCCGAAATTCGACTGCGAGAACATGCCGTCGACATAAGGCCCGAAGCCGTATTTGAAGAGCTGCCAGGTGTTGTTGCCGGGCATGGCGCCCATGCCGGTGCGGATAACCTCGGCGTTGGGCAGGACGACTTCCATCCCGCATTGCATGGCGAAATGGTCGCCATAGGGCGTGTAGCCGATGCCGTGATCGAGCGCGTTGCCGACGACCGAACCCCAGCCCGGATCGGGCACGTCGATCCAGAGTTTGAGGCCCTTCTCCTGAATGTAGTTGTAAAGATCGAAATAGCTGACGCCAGGTTCGACCAGCGCGTAGCCGAACTCCTCATTGACTTCGAGAATGCGGTTCATGCGGTTGAGATCGAGAACGACGGTTCCCGACATCACCGGCGCGGCGCCGCCATAGGCGAAATTCTTGCCGCGCGAGACCGGCCAGAGCGGCACGCCGAATTCATTCGCGACACGGACGATTTCCTGAACCTGCTCCACCGAATGCGGCGCAATGGCGGCGTAGGCTTTATAATCGTCTTCGTTGTTGGAGATGGTGTAGGGATCGTCATAGGGCGAGAGGTTCTCGTCCGTGAAGACCCATTCGTCGCCGACAATGCGGCGAAAGCGCTCCATGGCGCTATTCATGGCTTCGGCGGAAACGCCTTCGGGCAGGAGTGCAGTCATGATCAGGCCATCCCGTCTTTACTGGTCGTGCGGATTTCCCAGGCGTAGAGGTCGCGCCCAACGCGTTCGATGTGCGCAGACGCAATGCGTCGCGGCTGGAGCAGGGTTCTGAGGCAGAAATAAAACGACTCTGTCGTCACGCCGCGGAATGTCTGCGGGCTTTTTGCAGCCGCGTGAATCACTTCCTTGACCCATTCCGCGGAGAGATCGCCATTGACGGGCGTCAATGAGCCGAAAGGAGAAACGCTTCTCGCGATCCCGCGCGCTTCATCGAAACGCGTATCGTAAAAAAAACTGCCGGAAGCGTTCACGCCGCCTTGCGAACCCGTGTGCGCAAGGGCGGGCGCGGCCACGATGGAAGAGACGGATGATTGGAGAAAAAGACGCCGTTTCATTGCATGTGCGAAGCCGCAACGCCTAGAGCGTTTTCGCGGTTTGCCTTCGCCCTCCCACTTATATTTATAGTGGGGATCAGTATTAGCGGGTTTGAAAGACTGTCAATGACTGAACGCGTAGAGCATTAGGACGAGAACGCAAACGGCCTTGGCGGCCTCATTCAGCCGGTAAGGGGATGTGCTCCGTCTCATCCGGCGGCAGGGTGAAAACGGTTCCCTGGAAATTTTGCGCCGCAGATGCTGTCCAGTCGGCCTTCGCCTTTTCAATGCGCTCCTGCGATGAAGAGACGAGGTTCCACCAGATTTTGCGTTCACCGATAGGCGCGCCGCCGAGCAGCATGAGTTTCGAGTCCTCCGCAGCGGCGATCATCGGTACTGCATTCTTTGCAAAGACGATCATCGAACCGCGCTTGTGGCGCGCGCCGTCTATATCGACGGCGCCGGCGAGAATATAGAGGGCGCGCTCTTCATATTCCTGTGGCAGCGGAATATCGGCGCCGGCTTTCGCTTCAACGCCGAGATAGAACATGGGCGAAAAAGTTTTCGCCGGCGAGGTTTCGCCGAAGGCCGATCCGGCGATCAGGCGCATAAGGAGGCCCGGCCGCTCGATGACGGGGAGGCTTGCTTTCGGATGGTGATGGAATTCCGGCGCGGTTTCCTCATCGGCTTCGGGCAGGGCGAACCAGCTTTGAATGCCGTGCATGGTCTGGCCGTTTTTGCGCGGGGCGTCGTCCGTGCGTTCGGAATGGACGATCCCGCGTCCGGCGATCATCCAGTTGACGTCGCCGGGCCGGATTACCTGATCGAACCCCAGACTGTCGCGATGGCGGATTTCGCCGTCGAAGAGATAGGTGACGGTGGCGAGCCCGATATGGGGGTGCGGGCGCACGTCGATGCCGGCGCCCGGCGGGAATTCCGCCGGTCCCATCTCGTCAAAGAAAATGAAGGGGCCCACCGTGCGGCGTTTCGCATAGGGAAGGACGCGCCCGACGGTGAAGCCGCCGAGATCGCGCATGCGCGGTTCAATAACGATGTCGATGCTCATGAACGCCAGTCTTGCGCGCGAGGAGGGCCTTTATCAAGCCGCCTGAATGATGCGCTTGGTGATGGCGCGGATATCCCTTTCGGCCGACTGGATCGCTGGCGACGTGTCGGGCCCCATGCCGATGAACAGCTTGTAGCCTTCTTCGAGGCTGAAGATCTGCAACACCGCCTGGCGCACTTCCGTGTCGGTGAGTTTCGGATTGGCGGCCCGCACCAGATAATAGATGAACCGCCCGATGGGCCGGTAAAGCTCACGCACCATCTCGCGGGCTTCCTCGCCGGAGCCGGCGAAACCCCAGAGCTGATAGAAAAACTGATGGCTCTCCCGGGCGTTTCGCACATAAAACTCGACGACGTTCAGGAGAATCTCCAGCGGCGTGTCACGGCCCGCCTCGAACTGGGAAAGGTGCTCCTCCACATAATCGGTCAGCGCTTCGCGCATCATGGCGTCGATCAGGGAATTTTTGGTCGGAAAATGATAGGTGAGATTGCCGACGGCGATTCCAGCCTCGTCTGCGACCTTTCGAAGCGACAGACCGGCATGGCCGTTCTTGGTGAAGACCTTGTGGGCGGCTTTCAGGATCCGTTCGATAGTGTTGCGGGTTCGGTCTGTCCTGCCATTTCCGATCTGGATGGTCGGCCGCGCGCTGCGAAGGTCATTAAGATGGGTAAGGATTGCATTCAGGGCTTTTTCAGTCTCATACTCGCCCTTAATTGCGGAATTGATTTCACTTTTTCCTAAATTGTGTGCTTGATCTGTTGACGGCGGCATGTCTCCCCCTTAAATCGCCGTTTTTCCTAGGTCATCCGACCTAATCAGGTTTTGGCGTACTAGACAAGCTAATGAAGATCGCGGCTTACTGGCGCTCACAAGTTTCCCGGCTGTGCGGTGTTCTCCCCCTGCTGCACGTCGGGGGGGCCGCGGCGGGGCAACCCGTCGCGGCCCACTCCTGGACGATTTTCTAAAAAATCTTTGGTTATTCAGCGGCTAAGGGCGTTTTATTCAGCCAGCCTTCAAGATCCGCAAGCGCCCGCGCCGAAAGGGCGCGCTTGCGTGCAAAACCTTTCTCCTTGCCTTTGATCCGTCGGCCTTCTGCATCTGTCCGCGGCGTCTCGATGTCCGGAAACAGACCGAAATTGACGTTCATGGGCTGGAAAGCCTTGCTGCCGGTATCGGTGATATGACCGCCGGTTATATGGCCGAGAAGGGCGCCGAAGGCGGTGGTTGCGGGCGGGGCCGAAACCGGAACGCTCTTCGCGTCCGCTGCGGCGAAACGGCCGGCGAGAAGCCCCATGGCGGCGCTTTCGAGATAGCCCTCGACGCCGGTGATCTGGCCGGCGAAGCGCAAGGCGGGCCGGGCCTTGAGACGCAACGAGGCGTCCAGCAGCCGCGGCGAATTTAGAAACGTGTTGCGGTGGATGCCGCCGAGCCGCGCGAACTCCGCATTCTCGAGGCCGGGGATCATCCGGAACACATCAGACTGCGCGCCGTATTTCAGCTTCGTCTGGAAACCAACCATGTTGTAGAGCGTGCCCAGCGCATTGTCCTGACGCAGCTGCACGACCGCATGGGGACGCTTTCCGGTGCGCGGATCGGTAAGGCCCACGGGCTTCATGGGTCCGAAGCGCAGCGTGTCGGGGCCGCGCTCCGCCATCACTTCGATGGGCAGGCAGCCTTCGAAATAGGGCGTCAATTTCTCCCAGTCCTTGAATTCGGTTTTCTCGCCGGTGATGAGCGCGTTCAAAAACGCCGCATACTGATCTTCGTCGAGCGGGCAGTTGATGTAATCCGCGCCGTCGCCGCCGGGGCCTTTCTTGTCATAGCGTGACTGCATCCAGGCGACGTCGAAGTTTATCGATTCCTTGAAGACGATCGGCGCGATGGCGTCGAAAAAGGCGAGGGATTCCTCGCCAGTGAACTCGCGGATCGCTTCGGCGAGCGGCGCGGCGGTCAACGGCCCCGTCGCGACAATGACATTTGCCCAGTCATCAGGCGGCAGCGTGTCGATCATCTCGCGGCGGATTTCGATATTCGGGTGACCCTCAATGGCGCGGGTGACGCCCTCGGAGAACGCATCGCGGTCGACGGCGAGCGCGCCGCCGGCAGGCACTTTGTTCGCGTCCGCCTCGCGCATGATCAGCGAGCCCGCACGGCGCATTTCTTCGTGCAGGAGCCCCACGGCGTTGTTCTCGGCGTCGTCGGAGCGGAAGGAGTTGGAGCAGACAAGCTCGGCGAAGCCTCCAGTCTGGTGGGCTTCGGTTCCAGTCACAGGCCGCATTTCGTGAAGGATGACCCGCGCGCCTGCATTGGCCGCCTGCCAGGCCGCTTCGGACCCGGCGAGCCCTGCGCCGATAATATGGATAATGTCTTGATCGCTCATGTGCGGGCTTCTACCTCACGCGCCGCGAGAGGCAAAGGCGGCCCATTGGATTTCCAGCCTGTTTCCGGTTAGCCTTTGGGGTGAGTGGGCTGCGCAAGACGGCCAAGAGGGGCGTTGGATGGGATTGCGTACTTTTTCTGTCATGGGCGAGGCCCTGAATTTCGGCGGCCGCCGCATGGAAACGATCGCGCGGGTCGCCTGGCTGCCGCTCATTCTCAGCATGCTGGCGACCATGGCGGCGGTCTTCGCCATGCTGTCGGTCATCGCCGGACGGCTGATCACCTTCTCGGACGTGCCGAGCTTTCTCAACGCGCAGTCGCTCGCCGTCAGCCGCGCCGCGACCGGGTTCGAGAAGGATCCAGGCGCTATGTGGACGATCACCATCGCCAGCATCGCCGCGCAGACCTTGCTGACCGCCTCCTTCATGGCGCCGCTGATCCGCTATGCGGGCCTCGGCGAAAAACCGGCGCCGGGTTTCATTCGCGCGCCGTTCGGTCCCGACCAGTTGCGCTATGTCGTTGCGAGCCTCTTCGGACTTTTCTTTGTGGGCGTGATGGTCTTCGGCCCGCTCGCGGCGGCGAGTTTCTACACGCTGAAATATGTCGCCGAAGCGCTGGGCCAGACTTTGGCGACATTTCCAAATCCGGAAAGCCTGCACACGATTGAAATCACCAAAGCAAGCGATCAGATCGCGGCGGCGGGACGCGACTGGATTTACAATCGCGCCATTCCCTTATCGGGCGCTCTGCCGGCGGGGCTGCTTTTCTGGGCGATCCTGTTCTTTCACTTCGCGCCGAAAAACCGGCCGAACGCCCATCCCGTTGGCAAGGCGGCGCTCCGTGCGCTGACGACGTTTTTTGTGGCGGCGGCGCTGATGCTGACGGCGTATTTATTTTTTGCAGAATTCGTACTGACGGAGTTCCGCGGCAATACGACATTCTTAGGGCTTCTTTCTGCTGTCGGCGCGCAATTCACTGCGCTCGATTTCAGCGGCGTCATCAACGCGCTAGACTTTCTCCTCAAATCGCCATCCGGGCGGCTGATCTTTTTCAGCATTGCCGCGTTTTTCGTGCTCAATTATATCAGCCTGCGCCTGTTTCCTTATCCGGGCGTCGCCGTCTGCCGGAAATCGCTGGCGCTCGGCAATACTTTAGCGGTGAGTCGCGGCTGGGATATTTTGAGGCTATGGGCGATCGTCACGATCATCAGCTTGCTTCTGGTGCTGATACAGGTCGTCGTGCTGAACCAGTTTTTGCTCGGTTACATCCTGCCGAAAGTGATCGCCATTCTCTATCAGGCGACAACCGTCTCGACTAAGCTGGTTAACAGCGGCGAAGCCGCCGAATGGGTGCGCCCGCTCTTTGTCTGGATCTGGAACCTCACGAAAATCGTCATAAATATCGTCTGGTCGTTTTTCTCCTTCGGGGTCGTTGCAGGTCTTTACGGCCGCCTTTACAGGGAAAGCGAGAAAGCGCGCTAAGGGCGCGAACCAACAGGCGGTGTTCATGTCGCAGCGGATCCCGGTCGGCGCAGTCTTAACCGAGACGTTCAATTTCGCCCGCGTGCGCTGGCTGACCGTTTTCACCTATTTTTGGCTGCCGATTTTGTTGATCGGCGCCTTTGTGTTCGGGGCTTCGCAGGTCATCTTCGACCCCGCCGCCATCAATGCTGCTGGCGATGACGTCACCCTGGCGCATCTGGCCGCCGCCATGCGCGTTCCCGCCTCTGTTGCGGTCTTGTTTGGCCTTGCGGGCGTTTTGCTGATGATGGCGCTTTACGCTGGCGCTTTTGCGTCCGTGTTTCGGCTTGTCGCCCTCGGGGAGGAGCGGCCCGGGATCTTCCAGCTTCGTTTCGACGGGCCCGCGCAGCGCGTGTTCTGGGGTCAGCTCATCCTCGCCGTCATGAATTACGGTTTGTTCTTCCTCATCGGCGTCGTTGTCATGCTGGCGAGTGGGGAGAGTTTCCAGACAATGGGCGACGGGCTCGGCCGGCTGACAATTATGATTATCGGTTCCGCACTGGAAGGATCGACGCTGACCCAGGAACAGCTTCAGCCAATCGCCGGCCCGCTGGGAGTCGTCGGCAACACGATCATGATCTCGTTCCTCGTGCTGGCTTATCTCAATCTCAAACTGGTTCCGTTCCTGCCGGGTTCTGCGGTGGAGAACAGGCTGTTGTTCCTCGGCGCGTTCCGCATGACGCGCGGACATTTCTGGACCATTCTCGGCGTCTATGTGATTTTCATCGCCGCGATGCTTGTCCTGACGATTGTTTATGAGCTCACGACAGGCGTGATCGACCTGATGTCGGGCCTCGCTGGCGGCGGAGCCTTATCCCTTATCGGCGGGCTTTTCGGAATTATCGGAGTCGCCGTGACGGTGGCGTATCAAGTCTACATCATGGGCGCGCAGCTCGCCCTGTGCGCCATCATCTACCGGCGCATTACGACTGGCGAATAATCAGCCCCATATTTCCATTACCAAGCCGCGCGCGTCGCGCGCATCGTCGCTGAACCGCAAGGCGGAACCTTCAAGCCGCGCTCTGGCCGTGAGGGCGAGGACGCTGGCGTCGTAAACATCGTCGCACGCAATAGCTTTCGCGCCATGATCCGCGCGCAACGATTGAAAAATCTCCTGCGCAGAGGAAACGCCGGCGCGGCTCAACAGCGCCAAGCGTTCGGCTTGTCCTTGCGCTGTGCGTTTCGGATGAGTGCAGGGCTTGTCGTGATTGAGCCGCGCGAAGGCGACTTCCGGGTGGCCTTCGCCGAGCCGGGCCTGATCCTCGGGCGCGATCGCGTCATCGATCTCGCGGATTTTCGGGGCGATCATCCAGGCTTGTTTCGACAGACCCTTGCCGAGATTTTCTTTGCCCCAGGCGTTCGCGTCCTCGTAGCGCCTAAAAGAAAGCATCTTCCGTTTCGGCGGTGAGAACACGCTGGAATGGCGAAGGGGGCTTAACATCTTGCGCGCCATCTGCTCACAGGCGCGCGGGGCGTCTTCGGCAAGGCCAATGGGCATATCGACGATCGTCATCGCGGCGTTTTCTATAGCGAGAATTTCCTGGAAGACGGAGGCGATAAATCCGCTGACGGAATTGTCAGAAAGGTTAATGCGGATGACCGCCCAGCCGGCCGGGCAGCCATCGACCCCTAGGACACAACGCTCAGCGTAAGGAATGCGCCGGTTTCCCTTCATGGTTGCTGGCATGGCCATTGCTCACATCTGCATGGGATGCTTCCCCCGTGTCCTTTCGGTCATGGGGGGACGATGAATGAAGCGCAAGCGGGAAGTCCCGCTTGTCAGCCGCCTTCAGGGGCGGCATCTTAAGGGTAGAGGAACGAATGAGAATTATGGGCTTTCAAGACTCTGAAGAAGCCGGGGCGGGCGGCGCGGAGAGTTTCGTGCAGTCGGAGGTGTTTGCGCGCACCTTCCGGGAGGGGATGGCGCTGGTCGAGGAGACCGCGAACTATCTCGACGGCGAGGGACGCGACGCATCGAAACAGCTCTCGCGGGATGTGGCGCTCGCCTATGCCGGCGCCTCCATGCGGCTGACGACCCAATTGATGCAGATCGCCTCCTGGCTGTTGGTCCTGCGCGCTGTGCGCGAGGGCGAGATGGTGCTGGGCGAGGCAAGCGAGGCCAAATACCGGCTGACGCCATCAGAGGCGGCCTCCGTCAAATTCAAGACTGAAGGGCTGCCGGAGCGGCTCGTCGGCCTCATCGATGCGGCCCATCAGCTTTACAGCCGGATCAGCCGTCTCGACGGTGAACTTTTCATCCAAGAAAAAAGCGCCGATCCGAAGAACGACGCCGCGGCTCAGCAGCGAGCGCTCCTGAAAGCCTTTGGCGGCCGTTAAATCGACCATGATGGCGGGCAACAAAAAAGCGGGCCGTTTGGCCCGCTTCTCGTTTCAGCGCGAGGAGCGCCGGTTATTTCTTCAGGCCGAAGGAGCCGAATTTCTGGTTGAATTTCGACACGCGGCCGCGCTCGCCGACTTTCTGCGGACCGCCGGTCCAGGCCGGGTGCGAGGTCGGGTCAATGTCGAGGTTCAGCGTCGCGCCCGGCTCGCCATAAGTGGAGCGGGTCTCGTAGGAGGTGCCGTCGGTCATCACGATTTTGATCGTGTGGTAATCCGGATGGATGTCTTTTTTCATGACGGCGGGTCCTCTGGGCGGCAAACGGCTGAAGCTTAAATGAGAGCGGGGCATATACGCGGGGTGCGGGCCCTTCGCAAGCCCCCAAATCCCGGGAATCGCGACGAAACTTGGTTGAAACCCCGCTCTGGTCTGTTCGCAGGCGCAATGTTATGGTTTTGTAAGGGCTTAACGGCCCTAAATCCCTGTTTCCGCTTTCTGATCTGGCCCCCTGGTGATGCGTTTCTGGTTGATTGTGCTGATTTTCCTGGGGGCAAGCGGGGCGGCGGCTTGGCGCCTTAACGCTTTCAACCAGTTTTCCTCTCTTGAGCCGGTGGCGCTCGCGCGATGCGCGCCGGTAAGGGGCATCGCCGGCCCAGAGGATATCGAAGTCGATGAAGCCGGGGCCCGCGCCTTCATCTCCTCCCTCGATAGGCGGGAGAAAGGCGCCCGCGGCGCTGTCCATGTGTTTGATGTCGACGACCCCCTCTCGGCCGCGGGTTTCCGCGACCGCACCGGCGGGCTCCCTCAAGCCTTCCGCCCCTATGGGCTCGATTACTATGACGACGGGGAGACGCGTCGCCTTTTCGTGGTGAACGAAGCGGCGAAGGCGGTGGAGCTCTATGACGTCGCCGAAAACGGCGATCTCATTCATCTCGAAACCTTCCGGGAACAGCGCCTGACCAGCCCCAACAATGTCGCCGCTGTGGGGCCGCGCCAGTTCTATGTGACCAATGATGTGCGGCCCGGACGCAATGCGATCATCGGCAATCTCCATTTCCTGATGGGGCTCAGCTCCGGCGAGATTTTCTATATGGACGGCGATGCCTGGCGTGTCGCCGCCGAAGACCTGCGCTTCGCCAACGGGCTTGCTCTCTCGCCAGACGGCCTCAAACTCTATGTCGCGGAAACGTCCGGCAACGCATTGAAGCTGTTTGACCGCAATCCGGAAACCGGCGCCCTCGCGCTCGCGGAGACGATCCCTCTCGGCGCCTCACCGGACAATATCAACATGGACGCATCGGGCGCCATCTGGGTGGGGGCGCTGCCAAAGCCGCTCGCCGTGCCGCGTCTCGCCCGGGATGCGGACGCGACGGCGCCTTCCGAAGTCCTCAGAGTGGATCCTGAAGGCGGCGCCCACACGGTCTATCGCAATGACGGTGCGGAACAGTCCGCTGCGACAGTGGCGGCGCGGGTTAGGAACAAACTCCTCATCGGCGCGCTTTACGAGGAAAAATTCCTCTTCTGCGAATTGCCCCCGGCGGCCCGATAAGTCTTTTGTTTACCGCGCATTTTATCCGAAAACCGGTTTCCACTTTTCTGAATGCGCTCTAGAACCCCCGCATGAAATACATCTCCACCAGAGGGGCTTGCCCGGCCGTCGATTTTGAAGGGGCCCTGTTAGCGGGCCTTGCGCCTGACGGCGGCTTATACATGCCCGAAAGCTGGCCGCAGTTGTCGCCGGAAGAAGCGCGCCGCATCGGGGCTATGCCCTATGCGCAGGCCGCGGCGGAAATCCTGTCTCTGTTCGCGGGAGACAGCTTCTCGAAAGAAGACCTCGCCGCGATGACTGCGGACGCCTATGGGACGTTCACGGACGATCGCGTCGCCCCGCTGGTGAAACTCGGTCCCGAAGACTGGATGCTGGAGCTCTTTCACGGGCCGACGCTCGCCTTCAAGGATTTCGCGATGCAAATCCTCGGGCGCCTTTTCGATGCGGCGCTCGAACGCCGCGACCGGAGGCTGACCATCATCGCGGCGACGTCAGGCGACACAGGGTCGGCGGCGATTGAGGCGTTGAAGTCATGCTCACGCGTCAATGTCGTGGTGCTGCACCCGGAAGGCCGCGTCTCTGCGGTACAGCAGCGGATGATGACGTCTGTGATCGCGCCCAATGTCATGAACATCGCGGTCAAGGGTTCGTTCGACGACTGCCAGGCGATTGTGAAAACCCTTTTCGCCGACGAGGCGTTCGTGCGCGACGTGCGGCTCTCCGGCGTTAACTCCATCAACTGGGCGCGACTCGCCGCACAGACGGTTTATTACTTCACCGCCTGGGCGCAGAGCGCGGAAGGTGATGAAGCCATTAATTTTGTCGTGCCGACGGGCAATTTCGGCGACGTCTTCGCGGGCTATGCGGCGAAGCAAATGGGATTGCCCATTGCGAAGCTTGGCGTCGCCGCCAACGCCAACGACATACTCCACCGCGCCATTACTCACGGGGATTATACGCCGGCGTCGGTGAAGCCCACGGCGTCGCCCTCCATGGATATTCAGGTGGCGAGCAATTTCGAACGCCTTCTGTTCGAAGCAAAAGGCCGAGATGCGAACGCTTTGCGCGAGGCCATGGAAGGGTTTGCGGCGAACAAAGGCATGAAGATCGACGAGGAAACGCTGGCGGCAATACGCGCAGACTTCGTTTCCGACGCCGTCTCCATGGAGGAAACCCTCGCCGAGATCGCGCGCCATTATAAAGAGACAAGCGCGCTCATTGATCCGCATACCGCAGTGGGCCGTGCTGCTGCAATCCGGCTTCGTCAGATGGGCGCCCTTAAAGGCAAGATCGTGACGCTCTCGACCGCGCATCCGGCGAAATTCCCGGAAGCGGTGGAGCAGGCGACGGGCGAGACGCCAGCGCTCCCCGATTTCTACGCCGATCTTTTCGACCGCCCGGAAAAGATGGAGCGCGCGCCTGCCGAAGAGGACGCCGTCAAATCTCTTATCAACGCCGCGTTTGCAAACTGATGGCAAACATTCACACGTTGAAAAACGGCGTGCGCGTGATCGCCGATCCCATGCCGGGCCTCAAAACCGTCGCGCTTGGCGTCTGGGTGAAAGCCGGTTCTGTTGATGAAACGCGAGAAGAGCATGGCGTTGCGCATCTTCTCGAACATATGGCGTTTAAGGGAACGAAGACGCGTTCGGCGCTTGCCATCGCTGAAGAGATCGAGGGCGTCGGCGGCTACCTCAATGCGGCGACCAGCCATCAGCGCACGGGCTATTATGCGCGGATCATGAAAGACGATCTGGCGCTGGGGGCGGACATTCTTTCCGACATTCTCGCCAATCCGCTGTTCGACGAAACCGAGCTTGAAAAGGAACACGAAGTCGTCGTTCAGGAAATCGGCGAGGCCGCCGACACGCCCGACGATGTGGTGTTCGAAAAGCTAACGGAAGCGGCGTGGGACGCGCATCCCCTGGGCCGTCCAATTCTCGGCACGCCCGAGAGCGTGCGCGCGCAGACGCCCTCAAGCCTTCGCGGGTTCATGGCGCGTTGTTATCGTCCCGAAGACATGATCGTGGCCGCGTCCGGCGCGGTGGATGATGACGCTCTGCTCAAAATTGCGGATACTCTGTTCGCCGGTTTCGCCGCCGACGGCGCGGGACCTGCGCGTATAGCCCCTGAGTTTGCCGGCGGCCTGCTTCACGACGCGCGCAAGATCGAGCAGACGCACCTCGCGGTTGCTTTCCCGGGCGTCGCGTCAGGCGATGAAGATTTCTTCGCCACACGGCTTTATGCGGATGTTCTCGGCGGCGGCATGTCCTCGCGACTCTTCCAAAAAATTCGCGAAGATCGCGGGCTCGCCTATTCCGTCTACGCCTTCGCCGACGGCTTCGAACAGTCGGGCCTTCTCGGCGCTTATGTGAACGCCGAAGCGAAGCACATTGCCGAGGCTGCGAAAATCATCCGCGATGAAATGGAAGCGACTTCGGGGGCGATGACCGACGAGGAAATCGCGCGCGGCAAGGCGTTGCTGCGGTCGTCGCTGATGATGGGGCTTGAAAGCCCGGCGAACCGCATCGAGGCGGCCTCGGGCCAGCTCTATACCTTCGGCAGGCTGATGGACGCCGACGAAATCCTCGCCCGCATCGACGCCGTGACGATCGCCGACATGCAGCGCTGCGCGAAACGTGCGCTTGAAGGGCCTTGCGCCATTTCCATTGTGGGCCCGTGCAAGGCGGATGGTGTCCAAGCGATATTTAGCCTGTCCTGAGCATCGGCTAAGCAAGCCGGGGCTCTCCCCAAAGGTGTGGTTCAAGCTATAAAGCACGCATGCTGTTCGCTGCCGAGCCGTCCAATCCTGCTTTCAACCCGGTGCTGGTTCATGACCCGGTGATGCTGCGTCCCGGAACCGCAGCTGACTATCCGGCCTGGCTCGCCTTGCGGGAGAAAAGCCGGACGCATCTGACGGAATGGGAGGAGAGCTGGTCCCCGGAACAGGCGACGCTGTCGTCGTTCAAGCGGCGGCTTCGCACCTATGACCGCGATGCGCGCCGCGGGGCGGGACTCTCGCTCCTCGTTTTCCGGATCGACGACAATGCGCTCGTCGGCGGGGCGACGCTCACCAATATCCGCTTTGGCGCGGCGCGCTCGGGGATGCTCGGCTATTGGATTGGCGCGCCTTTCATCCGCCGGGGTTATGGCGGGGCGGCGGTCGCCGCGATGAAAGCGCATGCCTTTGAACGGCTTGGCCTCAACCGCATCGTCGCGGCGTGCCAGCCTGGGAATATTGCGTCGCAAAAGCTGCTCGAGCGCAACGGATTCGCCTGCGAGGGGCTTGCCCGCGATTACTTAAGGATCAACGGCGTGTGGCGCGATCATCAGATTTACGCCGTCACCGCCGCCGACTACCGCGAGGCGCTGTCAAGCCTGTCCTAATCGGGATTTTTGCGGCGAATAGAGTGAAAAATTATCCTTAAGGCCGGGACCGCCCCTTGCGATACTGTCACGCTCGCGTGAAGATAAGCGAAGGGCGAAGCGCTGTTTCAGGCAGTGCTTGAGGCGGGCGTTAAAATTGCGGCCAATCCTGGATTGGCGAGGCGTTTTGGCCCGTTTCTTGTGGGGTAAGAGTATCCTGGCCGCATTTTGCGGCGTTGTGGCTTTAGTCGAGGGGCTCGGGGCGAATTTATTATGATGACAGTGGGCGTTTTCGGGTTGTCTGAGGGTTTTCAAGGGCTCGCGCAGGCCGAATTGATGCGCGGCGCAGTGGCGGGCGCCTTTATCGTCGCCATGGCTTTTCTCGCCGGTTATGCGGCGATCCGCCGGAGCGGCCTTGCGGTCTGCGCGCTTCTGATGGTGGCCGGGGCCGCGGCGCTCGAATTCTCCTGGCTCGGCTTCATGACCTCGCTGCCCGCTGAGGCCGGCGTGATGATGCAGGCGCTCTTCGCCGCCGCCGCCATTGTCTTCCTTTCCGCCTCCATCGGCGCGGCGCGGTATAATCCGCTTCTCGGCGGCGTCATGTTCACCGTGGCGCTGGTCATCGGCGGCATGGGCGTTATCAACTTTTTCGACCGCATCGACCTTGCGCCGATGATGCGCTGGGCGCTGATCGGCGTCGGCGGTTTTGCGGTGGTTCTGTCGCTGACCCAGGCGCTTCGCGGCGATTCAGGCGCGCGGCTCGTTCTCCCCGGCGTGCTGCTGGCCGCTGCCGCGCCGCTACTCGGGATGTTTGCGGCGGAAGGCTCGGGGGTCGCGGCCTTCGCGTCGCACGGGCTCTTCACCCTTGGCATTCTCGCGGCCAGCATCGTGGCGCTCACCGAAACCGGCGCGTCGCAGATGGCAGGGCCCGCCAATATGGATTTCGGCATCCGCACGTCCCATGAGGCGCCGTCGCGTCATCGCGAAGTGCGCAGCCAGCGCGAGCGCGCCGAGATCGTTCTCGACAGCCAGATCGCCCGGGTCCTCGATTATTCCGGCGTCGGGATCTGGGACTGGAGCCGCGACGCGATCGATCAGACCGAATCACTGCCGGCGCTGCTCGGCGCCGATTCCAACGCGCCGTTCACGCCGGACGCGCTGCGCAATTTCATTCATCCCGATGACGCCGCCCGCTTCGACGGCGAGCTTCTGGCGCCGGTGGACGGCCCTTTCGATGTGTCCCTGAAACTCTTCGACGGACGCATCATCCGCATGCGCGGCGCGCGGGCGGCGAATGAGGAATCCGGCGAAATCGAACGGCTTGTCGCGTTCGTGGAAAATGCGGCGCTGACCGGCAATGGCGTCAACGAAGCGCGTCTGCGCGCTGCGACCGAAGCGGCGATTGTGCCGTCCGCGACCGACCCGATGACGGCGAAACTTTCCGCCGCCCTCGCTAATGGCGATATTGTTGCGGCGTTCCAGCCCATCGTGTCCCTCGATAGCGAAAGGATCGCCGGTTACGAGGCGCTTGCGCGCTGGCGCGGGCAGGAAGCGGGCGCCGAAGAGGGGCCGGAGCGTTTCGTGCGCGCCGCCGAGCGCATCGGGCAGGGCGGGGCGCTCGCCGCGACCATGCTGGATCAGGCCGCGGCCTTCCTCGCCGACGCCTTGAAAAAGGAAAAGCGCAAGGATCTCTTCGTCGCCATGAACGTCTCCTGGGGGCAGATGCGCGAGCCGGCCTTCCTAGAGGCGGTGCGCGAGGCGGTCTCGAAATACGATCTGCCGAAAAAGGCGCTGGTGCTTGAGTTGACCGAAGCAGACGCCGTTTCCGACGCCAAGCTTGCAGGCGATGTTTTCCGGAAATTCAAGGATAGCGGCGTGGCGCTCGCCTTCGACGATTTCGGCGCGGGCTTCACCTGCCTTTCCAATCTCAGGAAATACGATTTCGACTACCTCAAGATCGACAAATCGTTCACCAGCGACCTCGACTCAGGCGGCGACGGAGCGAAGATCGTCGCGTCCCTTGTCGGGCTCGGCAAGGATCTCGGTCTCAAGGTGATCGTCGAGGGCGTTGAATCCAAAGCCGCCTCCGCAAAAGCCCGGCAGATGGGCTGCGCCTATGGACAGGGTTATGCCTTCGGCAAGCCGGTCGCTATTGAAGCCGCCCCCGTTGAAACGCCAAGAGACGCAGCCGAAGACGAGGCGAAGCCCGTCGCCAAGCATGAGGCGAAAACGTCTCTAAGCGCGGAGGCGGAAGAAACGCCCGAAGAGCTTGTGCTGACGGAAACAGGGGATGCCGAGGAAGAGCAAGAACAGCCAGTGCTTGAACCGTCCTTCGCGGGCGGCGATGACGACGAGCCGCAGCCGCGCCGCTGGCGGTTGTGGGGCGGCGAACGCGACCTGCGGTAATCGCCAGAAAAAGAACCTAATTCAGCGGCTGGTCTTCGTCGCGCACGGACGCCCATTCCGGCGAAAGCATGGCCGTGGTGACGCCGAGCTTCGCCAGCGCGCGGTTCCATAAAGGTTCGTCCGCGCCGCTGAAGATCATCTCTTCATCCGGTTCGCAATGCGCCCAGGCGTTCTGCGCGATTTCTTTTTCGAGCTGTCCCGCGCCCCAGCCGGCGTGACCGATGGCGAGAAGGAAACGCCGCGGCGCCGGCCGCTCCGGCTTTGCGCCGGCGATGTCGATGAGGATGTCGCGGCTCGCCGTCAGTCCCAGCTTTTCATCGAGCGCCAGCGTGGTGTCGAGCTTGTAATCGAGCGTGTGCAAAACCAGCCCGCGCTCGGTCTGCACCGGGCCGCCGAAGAACACCGGCGTTTCGTCGGCATCTTCCTGGGGCGCGATCTCAAGCTGCTGCAACAGCTCCGATAGGCCGATATCGTCCAGCGGCTTGTTGACGATGACGCCCATGGCATGATCCTCGTCATGAGCGCAAAGAAAGATGACGGAGCGCTCAAAACGGGGGTCGCCCATATTGGGCATGGCGATCAGCATCTGGCCGCCGAGAAAGTCTCTGATCTTATGCGCCGGAACGGATGACTTTTTACCCATGACTCAAGAAGGTAGGACTCGCGCAGCAGTGATGCAAGGGCCTCCTTTGGCGGTGGACGAACACGCCGGCGAGGCCTAAAACCCCTGCGAATTCAAGAAAAGGAGAGTTAAAAATGACCATTTCAGTTGGCGACAAAATTCCTGATGTGAAAGTCATGGTGGCGACGGGCGAAGGCCCGCAGGCGGCCCAGACGGCCGAGCTTCTCGGCAAGGGCAAGGTCGCCCTATTCTCCGTACCCGGCGCATTCACGCCGACCTGCTCGGCGAAACACCTTCCCGGCTTCGTCGAGAAGGCCGAAGACTTGAAGGGTAAAGGGGTCGACAAGATCGTCTGCATGTCTGTGAACGACGCGTTTGTCATGGGCGCCTGGGGCAAGAACCAGAACACCGGCGACAAGGTTGTGATGATGGCCGACGGCAATGGCGATTTCGCCCGCGCCCTGGGCCTCACCATGGACGGGAAAGGCTTCGGCATGGGCGAGCGCTCGCAGCGTTTTTCCGCCGTCCTCGAAAACGGCGTTGTCAAACACCTGAATGTCGAAGCGCCGGGCGCGTTTGACGTCTCCAGCGCTGACCATATGCTGGGCCAGCTTTAAGAAACTTTCGCGGCGTCAGACGAAAGTCTGCGCCGCTTTTCTGGCGAGGTCGTCGACGCGTTCGTTTTCGGCATGGCCCGCGTGACCCTTCACCCAACGCCAGTCGATATTGCGTTCGGCGGCGAGCGTGTCGAGCGCTTCCCAAAGGTCCTTGTTTTTGACCGGCTGTTTTGAAGCGTTCTTCCAGCCGTTGCGTTTCCAGCCCTTGATCCAGCTCGTAATGCCGTTCTTCACATACTGGCTGTCGGTGTGAAGGACGATCCTCGCACCTTTCGGCGTTGCTTCGAGCGCGCGGATCGCGGCCAGCATTTCCATGCGATTGTTGGTCGTCTCCGCTTCGCCGCCATCGAGTTCGCGACGTTTTCCGTCTTCGATGATGAGAACGCCCCAGCCGCCGGGCCCCGGATTGCCGAGGCAGGCGCCGTCCGTGTAAATTTCAATCATGAGGTTTCCTGACAGGCGAGGCTTTTAGCTTGCGAGACGGTGCGGGGTGTTGAAGACCACGTCTTCGCGCGCGGTTTCGATGTGGTCGATGCGCAAATTGCGGCGCGCCGCCAGCGCGGTCAAGAACGCCTCTACAAGAGTTTCCGGCGCCGAGGCGCCGGCGCTGAGGCCAATCGTGTTGACCCCGTTCAGCAGGGTCCAGTCGAACCTCTCTGCGTCCTCCAAAAGCAGCGCATCGGCGGCGCCCGCGGCTTTCGCGGTTTCCACAAGCCGAACGGAATTGGACGAGGTCGGCGAGCCGATCACGACGAAAAGATCGCAGGTTTTTGCGGCGGCCTTTACCGCTTCCTGCCGGTTGGAGGTTGCGTAGCAGATGTCTTCCCTGGCGGGGCCGGCGATCTCCGGAAAGCGGGCCTTCAGCGCCGCGATCATGTCTTTGGTTTCATCGACGGAGAGGGTCGTCTGCGTGGAATAGGCGAGGGGGCCCGCAAAGTCCGGCAGCGCAGCGATGTTGTCGAGCGTCTCCACGAGAATGACCGCGCCCTCCGGCGCCTGGCCCATAGAGCCGATCACTTCGGGATGATTGCGATGGCCAATCAGTATGACCTTTCGGCCGGCGCTGACATGGCGGCGGATTTGGGAATGGACCTTGAGAACGAGGGGGCAGGTGGCGTCAATCTTCATAAGCTTGCGCGACGCCGCATCCTCATGAGCGGTTCTCGGGGCGCCATGGGCGGAGAAAACCACCGGCCGGTCTGTCGGCACGCCGCCGAGGTCTTCCACGAAGACCGCGCCCATGGCGGAGAGGCGCGCCACCACATGGGTGTTGTGAACGATCTCGTGGCGCACAAAGACCGGCGCGCCATGAAGGGCGAGGGCCTCTTCGACGGTGCGAATCGCCCGCTCCACGCCGGCGCAAAAGCCCCGGGGCGAGGCGAGCCGGACGGTCAGCGGCGGTTTTTTCGCATTGTCGTTTCTGGGCACTGGGCTCGCCGGTCCTTTATCTGGGGCGCTTCACGTCTTGCTCGCCTCACGCCGCCATTTGGGACATTGCGCCGTCAGCAGCGAGGGGCTACGAGAGGCTGCCCTGCTTAAGGGGCCTCCTTGCGACGGATGTGGGGTTCTCCAAAGGCCGTCTCAAGGCGGATTTGTGTTTTGATATAAGGGTTTTGGCCGATGAACAAACGCTCCGCCGCCGCGCTTTTCGCCGCACTCGCCCCGGCCGTATTCGCCTTGGCGGGGTGCGCCAGCGACGAGGCCCGGGAGCGCCGAGCCGCCCGTGAAGCGAACCCGGCCCCATGCCCGAATATCGTGGTCCTCCAGGACGCTGCGCGCTTCATCGAATTCGAAGGCGAGCAGGCTGCGGAAAACGTCGCCTATTCCGGCGAGATTGTGGACGTCACCTCCACTTGCCGGTATTTCGAGGACGAGCCGATCAAAGCCGGCGTCACCGTCGATCTCGCTTTCGGCAAGGGACCCAAGGGCGCGTCCGGCAAAAAAGCCTTCACCTATTTCGTGGCCGTGACCCGCAAGAACGCTGAAGTCATCGCCAAAAAGGAGTTTCCGGTTGAGGTGAGCTTTGGGGACCAGCCGGTGGAGACAGCCCGCATCGACATTGACGAGGTGGTGATCCCGCGCGCCAACGATACGATTTCCGGCGTCAATTTTGAAATCATTGTCGGATTTTCTGTAACGCCGCAGCAGGCGATCTATAACCGGTCCGGCAAGAGCCTGAAATTTCCCGAACTGCAATGACCTTGAAAGACGAATTGTCGGCGATCGTCGGCGAGGTTTTCGCCGCCGAAGGGCTCGATCATGCGCTGGGCGTGGTGAAACCCGCCGACCGGCCCGATCTTGCGCAGTTCCAGTGCAACGGCGCGCTCGCTGCGGCCAAGGCCGCCAAGAAAAATCCGCGCGAGATCGCCGGCGCCATTGCCGATAAACTGTCGGCGCGTCCGGAGTTTGCAGAAGTCACGGTCGCGGGCCCGGGCTTCATCAATCTCAAGCTCACAAGCGATTTCCTCTCCTCGCGGCTCGATGCGCTGGCGGCGGACCCCCGCTTCGGCGGCTGGACGCATCCGGCGCCGGAAAAAATCGTCATCGATTATGGCGGGCCGAACGTCGCCAAGCCCCTGCATGTGGGCCATTTGCGTGCGGCGATTATCGGCGAGAGCCTGAAGCGCATCATGCGTTTCGCCGGAGACAAGGTGACCGGCGATGTTCATCTTGGCGACTGGGGCCTGCAGATGGGCCAGCTCATTTCCGAGCTGCAATTGCGCCAGCCGGGTCTCGTTTATTTCGACGCAAGCGCCAAAGGGCCGTTTCCAGAAGACCCGCCCATCAGCCTCGCCGATCTGGAGGAAATGTATCCGGCGGCCTCGGCCGCCTGCAAGGCGGATCCCGCCCGTGCCGACATCGCCCGTAAGGCGACCAAGGAGTTGCAGGACGGGCGACCTGGCTACCGCGCTTTGTGGAGGCATTTCGTCGATCTTTCCGTCAACGCCATGAAGCGCGATTACGCCGATCTCGACGTGGAGTTCGATCTCTGGAAGGGGGAGGCGGACGCCGACCCGCTGATCCCGGAGCTCACGGAAGACCTCAAGATGCGCGGCGTCCTCGAAGAGTCCGACGGCGCGCAGATCATCCGGATCGCGCGCGAGGATGACAAGAAAGAGATGCCGCCGATCATCTTCCTCAACTCCGAGGGGGCTGTGGGCTATCACGCGACGGACATCGCCACGATTGTCGACCGCAAGCGCACGCTCGATCCCGACCGCATGCTTTATGTGGTGGATGCGCGCCAGCGCCTGCATTTCGAACAGGTGTTCCGCGCGGTCGACAAGGCCGGCTATTTCGACGAAGCGCGGCTCGAGCATCTCTGGTTCGGGACCATGAACGGCAAGGACGGCAAGCCCTTCAAGACACGCGAGGGCGGCACGCTGAAACTGCGCGATTTCATCGACATGGTGACGACCCGCGCCCGCGAGCGACTTGTGGAAAACGGTTTCGCTGAGGGCTACAGCGCGGCGGAAACGGAGGAGGTGGCGCGCCAGGTGGGCGTCGCGGCCCTGAAATTTGCCGATCTCTCCAATCCGCGCACCAGCGACTACATCTTCGATCTCGACCGCTTCATGGCCTTTGAGGGCAAGACCGGGCCTTATCTGCTCTATGCCAGCGTGCGTGTGCGGTCCGTCGTCGCCAAGGCGAAAGCTGCCGGCGCCGGCGAGGCAGGGCCTGTGAGGCTCGCGGCCCCAGAGGAAACAGATCTCGCCCTGACCCTGCTTGGCTTCGCGGACGCGCTGAAGGACGCTTACGAACGGCGCCTGCCGCATCTTTTATGCGATCATGCGTTCACGCTGGCGCAGGCGTTCTCGAAATTCTACGCAGCCTGCCGGATTGTCGATGAGCCTGACGCCGCCGCAAGGGGCTCGCGGCTCACCCTTGCTTCTGCGGCGGGCGGTCAGCTCGATCTTATACTTTCATTACTGGGCTTTTCTGCGCCCGAGCGGATGTAGCGCGCCATCTGTTGCACTTCGCACACACTTGCGGCCCTATTTTAAAAAATGCTTAGCGGAATATTCCGTGAAGAGATCATAACGCAGCGATAAGCTCGCGTGAATCCACGCAATTTTTTCCACAATCTGGCGCGTTCCTGATTGTCGCCAATAGGTCGCACAAGTTTAAGGAAAACGGGGACTTCCTGTCACATGTTTGTCACCTAAGGTGACTAGGGCCTGTCGAGTATTTTGCACCGCGCAATTGGGGTTGCGGTCAATCAGTTCCAGCTTGGGGAATATATCAACATGAAGCTAATGAAATCGCTCTCCGCCGGCGTGGCGGCGGTCGCCATCACGACCGCATTCGCGACCGTCGTCGCGCCGACGCCGGTCTTGGCGCAGCAAACCGACGCGGGCATTCGCGGCACGGTAATCGGCAATGACGGCTCGCCGCTTTCCGGCGCCGCCGTCTCCATCGTGCATGGCCCGTCCGGCACGGCGTCGTCGGCGACCACCTCCGGCAACGGCACGTTCTTCGAAACCGGCCTGCGCGTCGGCGGCCCTTACACCATTACCGTTACGGCGCCGGGCTATGAGCCGCAGATTGTCGAAGGCGTTTATCTTGAGCCGGGCAGCCCGCAGCGCGTCGTCATCGATTTGCAGCGCGCATCGACCGCTGACACGATCGTTGTTGTCGGCACGCGCAGCGCCACAATTGACCTGAACAACGGCGCGGGCTCCGCTTTCAACGCTCGCGACATCAGCAACCAACCCTCCGTCAGCCGCGACGTCGTCGACACGCTGGTCCGCGATCCGCTTGTCAACCGCGGCGCCGGCGTCGGCGAAATCTCCATCGCAGGCGTCAACCCGCGCTATAACGCGCTGGCGCTCGACGGCGTGCTTCAGGGCGACGATTTCGGCCTGTCTTCCTCGATCTACCCGACGGCGCGTTCGCCGATTTCGCTGGAATCGATTGAATCCGCGTCCGTCGTTGCCTCGAGCTACGACGTCGAATCAAGCGGCTTCCAGGGCGGCCTCATCAACGTCGTCACCAAGTCGGGCACGAACGAGTTCCACGGTTCGGGCTACTGGTTCCGTTCCGGCCAGAACTTCCTTGGCGAACTCTCCGACGGCACGGTCGTTCCGGCGCCGGAATTCAAAGAGCGTGAATGGGGCCTCAGCCTCGGCGGTCCGATCATCAAGGACAAACTGTTCTTCTTTGCGAGCTACGAGAACTTCAAATCCGCGTCTCCGGCGAACTTCGCTGGCGCGGACGAACAGGACGGCATCCTTGACCCGGATGCGTTTTACAGCACGTTGAACGACCGAATTGCTGCGGCCACCGGGTTCGAGCCGGGCGGACGTCCGGGCTCCACATCCCTGCCGAACTCCACAAAGCGGTTCCTCGGTAAGATCGACTGGAACATCACCGACGATCACCGTCTCGAAGCCAGCTACCAGCGCACCCGCGAAACGGGCACGTCGGTTTCTGCGACGAGCTTCACCTCGGCCTGGTATGACACGCCGCAGGATCTCGACACCTATTCCGGCGGCATCTACTCCGACTGGACCGACAATTTCTCGACGGCGCTCCGCGTCGGCTACAAAGACAACGTTCGCGGTCAGGATTGCAACGCGGGCAACGACTTCAGCGAAATCCAGCTTGAGCTAGCGGGCGCCGATGTCGCCATGGATCCGGCCTTTGCAGGCCTTATCGATCCCGTGATCTTCGGCGACCAGGTCTTCATCGCCGGCTGCGACCGTTTCCGTCACGGCAACGAATTCGACGACAACCGTCTGCAGATCTTTGCTTCCGGCACCTATGATTGGCAGGATCACTCGACGACGTTTGGCGGCGAGTATGAAAACTATGAGCTGCGCAATCTGTTCCTGTCCGACTCCAATGGCACGTTCATCTATGAAAGCCTGAACGAGCTTGACACCAACACCGGTGTCGACGTCGCCTATCGCAACGTCATCACCAACAGCAAAGATGACGCCGCTGCGACCTGGGGCTACAGCAAAATGAGCCTCTTCGTTCAGGATGACTGGCAATTGACGCCGAACTTCGCCGTCAACTTTGGCGTCCGGTACGAGCGCTTCTTCCAGAGCGATGAACCGCCGCTGCGGCAGGACTTTGTCGCAGCCTATGGCCGTCCGAACACGGATAATCTGGATGGTGTGGATATCATCCAGCCGCGTTTCGGCTTCAACTATGAGCCGCTTGACCGCACGTCGATCTCCGGCGGTTTTGGTCTCTTCTCTGGCGGCAACCCGCAAGTCTGGGTGTCGAACGCGTTCCAGCCGCAGATTTTTGCGGTCAGCGGAACGTTTGACGGCGTAACGCCTGGCACGATCCCGGCGTCCTTGATCGATGCGGTGGCCGCGTCCGATCCGACCACGCCAACCTTCATCGACACGATTGCGCCGGATTTCAAAATTCCGTCGCAGTGGAAGGGCTCCGTCCGCCTGACCCAGGGCTTCGATCTTGATTTCGGTTCTGTCAATCTTGGTTCTGATTATCAGATCACGGTTCAGTATCTCTACTCCAAGATCAAGGACGACTTTGTCTGGCGGAACATCGCACAAACCGATCTTGGTCTCGCTCAAGGCGTCGCGCCGGACGGGCGTCCGATCTACGCTGATCTGCAGGTCCTCGGCGTTAATAACGCGGTTGAGCTTGGCAATATCAGCGGCGGCCGCAGCCACATCTTCTCCGTCGCGTTGGCGAAGAATTATGATAACGGCTTCAACTTTGATGCGTCCTACGCTTATCAGGATGTCACCAGCGTGACGCCGGGCACGTCCTCTCGGGCCGTCTCCAACTGGCGCTCGCTTGTGACCTTCGACCGGAACAATCCGGAAGTGGGAACGGCGCCATTTGAAACAAAGCACGCGTTTAATATCAATCTTGGCTATGAAAATGCGTTCTTCGGCGACCTGATCACGCGTCTTGACCTGTTCGGTTCGATCCAGTCGGGCGATCCGTTCAGCTACACCTTCAACATTTCGTCGTCGAACTCGCTGTTCGGGCGGGCCGGCAACTTCGAATCGCCGTTTGATAACGACCTGCTTTACATCCCGACCATGTCGGGCGGCATGTCGACTGACGCGGGCGTTGTGTTCGGTTCCGGCTTTGACGGAAACGCCTTCGAAGGCTTTGTGAGCGAGCAAGGCTATGAGCAGGGCGCAATCATCGCCAAAAACGACCGTCGCGGCCAATGGAACCAGCTGTGGAGCTTCCGCTTCCAGCAGGATCTTCCCTTCGCCAATTTCGGCTGGAAGCGTCTTGACCAAAACAACCTGAAGCTTGTCGTCGACATCTTCAACGTCGCGAACCTCATCAACGACAAGTGGGGCACGCGTTACGATGCGCCGGGCTTTGACACCCAAGCCATCGTCACCGCTGACCTCGTCGCTGCGGACGACGTTGCGATGAACGGCATTGACGGCGCAACCGCGTTGACGGGCAACGCTCCGGCGACGACCTGTGTCAATGAAGGGGACTGCCTCTACCGCTTCAACTCCTACGCGGAACAGCCGACCTCGTTCGCGGACCTGGCTGACTCGGTCTACAAGATCCGCGTCGGCGTTCGTCTCGACTTCTAGTTCCCGAAAGGGATATGGTGGGGAAAGGCGGGCTTCGGCCCGCCTTTTTCTTTGCCTGCTAGTCTTCGTTCGGATTGCGAATGAAAAGCCCCACAGCGGCGAGCGTTGCTGCGCCGAGACCGTAGACAATGAACACTGGAGAGAAGCTCCCGAAGATATCGCCCGTCAGGCCTGTGAGCGTCGGTCCCAGCATGGCGAAGGTGGCGAAGAGGTTCATGGCGCCGAGAATGGCGGGCGAGTTTTTCAGCCCGAAATATTCGATGGCGAGAACCGTCGTCGCAAAAAGGATCATGCCGAAGGCGAAGCCTTCAAAAAGCGCGAAGATAATGGCGAGGCTGCTCGTTGACGCGAAAGAAAGCGCGAGCATGCCGATGGCCTCAGCGCCGAGCCCTATAATCAGGAGATGCCGCGCGCGAACCGCTTTCACGGCGACGCCGCCAGCGGCGCGGGCGAAAGCGTTGGACGCAGCGTGGAGGCTCAGCATGGCGCTGGCGAAGCCGGCGGAGAGCCCGAGCCCGGTAAGATGCGTCACCGCCCAGCTCGACACCGAGACGCCGCAGAAATAGGCGGCCATCAGCGCGCCGCCGATGAGATAAAAGGCGGGAGAGCGCAGCGCTTCCTTTAACGTCCATTCCCGCGGCGCCATCTTGTCGGCTTCGGGCGCGGCGGCGTTTGCGTCTTCAGGTGAGGATTTCAGGAACCGGCTGTCGGCGAAAATGATGAGCGCTGCGCTGAGCGCCAGCATCAACGCCATGGCGAGGCGCCAGTATTCACGCCAGTCGCCGCCGCTTTCGATCAGGGCGTGGGCGATCAGAGGGCCGGCGACGCCGCCCGCGCCGCCCGCCGCGAGATAGGCGCCGATCATGAAATTGCGCCGCCGCGCTGAGACCGTCTGTGCAATGACGAAGGTGCTCGGCACGTTAGCGAGGAGAGCGAAGCCGGCGCCAAGGAGCGAAGTCGCCACAAGGTAAGCGTAAAGGCCGTGCGTCGCGGCGAGCATGGCGAAGCCCGCCGCCATGGCGGCGCCGCCCGCTGCGTAATTGCCGCGAAGCCCGAGCCGCTTCAGGCTTTCCGCCGCCACTGGGCTGAAGAGGCCCGTAAACAGCGCAAGCGCCGTGAAGCCGAAGCCGGCTTCGGTCCAGCTCCACTGCAACTCCGCGATCATGGCGGGCAGAACCACGCCCAGCGAGGCGAAGGTCGATGCCGTGATATGAAAGAAGATAAGGCTGAGGACGAGAAACAGGCCCGCCGCCCGCGCTGAAACGAACATGGGGGCTCCTAGAATTTCGCTCTTAGGGTGATAGTGAATTCGCGCCCGCGGCCCGGCAAGACGCCGACTTCCTCATAGACATTCTGCACCGGAATGAAGTGCCGCTTGTCGAAAAGGTTATCGACATTGGCGATGATCGAGAGATTTTCGAATTCGTAAAACAGCGCCGCCTTGGCCAGCACATAGTCGGGCAGCATGATGGCGTTATCGATCTTGCCGCCGGTCTCGCCCACATAAACCGCACCGAGCGATGCGCCGAATGCGCCCAGAGAAGTCTCTGGTCCTGTATACGTCACGAAGCCGGAAGCAAGCCATTCGGGCGAGGTGTTGCGCGCGTAGCCGTCCTGAAGCTCGGCGAGACAGGACGCATTGAGCGCTGCAAAGAGGCCGCCATAACCATTGGCGGGCGCAAGACCGGCGCGGCGCGGCGGAATGACCACAAACTCGCCATTGCCGGAACCGCAGGCGCCCGGCGCGCCGATGCTCGTCTCCTGCCAGGTGACGGCGCCGTTGAGGGAGAAGGCGTCGGACAGAAGATATTTTAATTCCGCCTCGACGCCTTTGGAGGTTTCTTCGTCGAGATTGCCGAACGGATCGGAGCGCTGTCGGGTCTGGCGGTAGATGGCGAGCGATCCTGCGAGATCGCGGCGGGAAATTTTCAGGCCGGCTTCGTAGAGTTTGGAATCAGCCACGAAATTCTGCTGATCGATACGATCGACCTCGATCCCCCCGCCGTCATTGGTTTCGAGCGCGTTGTTCTCCGCATAGGTCGCATAAAATGAAAGCGTATCTGTCGCATCATAGCGCAGGGACAGCTCATAACTCGGCTGGAATTCGCTGTCTTTAAAGCGCACGAAACCCAGCGCCGGGTTGAAGATCGTGTTTCCCGTGTTGATGGATGATGCCGTGAAACGGTCAAGGCGCAAACTCGCAAGAAAGTGCAAGCGTTCGTAAAACGCGATGTCGCTGGCGATGAAAAAAGCGAGATCGGTCGTCTTGGAAGAGAGGTCGGTGTCCCAGCCAATGCCGTTCGGCTCCTGCGAGAACGGATCGTCGAAAATATCGCTTCCCGTAGGCCCGACGGTCAGGTCGCGACGGTCGACGGCGAGATAGCCTGACAGAAAAGTCTGGCGCGTCTCGTTGTCGTAAGAACGGTAGGACGCGCCCACGAGTGCGTCCAGCGTTACCGGACCGGCGCCGACGCCAAATGAATAGCTCCCGCGCAATTCATAAACATCGGCAACATATTCCGCCGCGAAGCCGTAGCTGACATAAAGATCGCTATCCATGGAGTCGTAAAACGCCTGCAGCCGCAGCGTGTCCTCGCCGAGGGTCCATGCCAGATCCGCATAGGCGGTGACGGTTTCCGCATCGGCGATATCTTCGTCGGCGACATAAACAGTGCGCGGAGAAAGGGTCCCTGTTCCTATGCCCTCATCCAGCGCGAATGCGGGTGAGGGGAAAACGCCGAAGTCGACAAGCTGACGAATGTTCGAGGTTCCGAAGAAGGTCCCGACAGCGGCGTCGACTTCGTCAGGCGTCAGCTTGCCGTCGCTGTTGAGATCGGCGAGGTCGGTGTCGCGACCGGTGATGTAGGTTCTGTTGTCGATCAGATCCTGCGTGACGCGGTTCCAGCCGATGGTTTGTTTATAACCGCTGGAGTTGAACCATGCGCCGCCGATCTCCGCTTCGAAGTTGTCGTCGGACAGCGTGAAGGCGGACTGCACGAGCGTGCGCTCCGGCGAGATGCCGCGATAGAAGCTGTCGGAATTTTCGTATTCGGCATGGGCGTAAACGCCTGCGTCGCGGCCGCCGAGATCGAAGGCGAACCCGGCGTCGCCGCGAAGGATGCGCTTGTCATAGGAGCCGAGGGTTCCTTCGATTGCGAGAAGATGACCTTCGGCTTTTACGTCTTTCGCGGTGCGCGCTGTCAATGGCGTGATGTTGAGGAAACCGCCGACGCGCCCGGCGCCGTAGATCGCCGGCGTCGGTCCCTTGACGATCTCAATGCGCTCCGATGCGCCGAGCGGCGTCGGAAAGGTGCCGGGGTTTTCGACACGCTTGAAGCCCTTGAAATAGGTGTCGGCGCGATTGCCCCGCAAGCTCACCGACCCTGGCACGCCGAAGAAACTGCCCGTGAAGGTTCCTGGCGCGAAGGCGGCGAGATCGTCCACGGTCTCAATGGAAAACCGGTCGATCAGCGCATCGGAGATGACGTTCACGGTCCGCGGCGCCTCGGCGTAGGAAAGGTCAAGCCCCATGACCGCGCGGCTCGCGTCGAGTTCAACGAGTTCCAGCGGATCGGCGAAGACAATAATCTCATCCCTGATCGGCGGCTCCGCCGCGTCCTGCGCCCAGGCCGCGCCTGTGGCCATAAAGAGCGAAACAATCAAACTCGTCTTACGCATCGAATCATCCCCTGCGCGAGAGACGCGCAATTCCGGAATCGGGGATGAGGAGGGAAAACGGGCGAAAGCCCGCATCAACGCATATGCGATGCCGCAGGACGGAATCCGCCTGCATGCATGCTCAAAAGGTGGGCGCACCATCTCTCGCGAGGAGAGCGCCATCCTTTCAGCGTCAATCTTCTCTCATCCGGACTGTGACCGTCGGCTCCGGGCTCTCACCGGAATCCTGCTCTGGCGTATGGCTCAAAAGGCCGTTTCGCCTCGGCTCGCGGGCTCGTCGAAGGTACTAATCCTTCGCATTACCGCCGGTGGGGACTTTCACCCCGCCCCGAAGATTTCTATGTCGCGGATCGCTCCGCAGGCGCCTATATAGGGCCAATGCCGCCGGGCGGCAATCTTTTGGAACACTGAGGATAGTCAGGAGACCTATGCTTTCACCGCGCCGCCAGCCCGCCGAATGGGCCCCCCATGAGGCCGTCTGGATCGGCTGGCCCAGCGCCGCCGATCTTTGGGAGGACGATCTGGGCCCTGCGCGCGCGGAGGTTGAGGACTTTATTCGCGCGATCCTGTTTCCGGGCGGAGAGCTGCGCGGCGAGCGCGTGCATCTCGCCGCGCGCGGCGCCGACGCCCTCGCGGCGGCGGAGATCATGCGCGGCCGTTTACCGGAGCCGTCGCTGGTGACGCTTCACGACCTTCCCATTGGCGACATCTGGCTGCGCGACACCGGACCGGTTTTCGTGACGGACGACGGCGGGGCGCCCGCCGCCAGCGCCTTCCGTTTCAACGGCTGGGGCGGAAAATACCAATTGCCCGAGGACGACCGGATCGCGGAGATGATCGCAGCGAAGGCGAATGTGCGTCTGCGCCGGTTCGACGATTTCATCGGCGAGGGCGGCGCGCTCGAGACGGATGGCGAAGGAACGTTCATCACCACCCGTCAGTGCCTGCTCAACAAGAACCGCAATCCCGGCATGAGCGAGAAGGACGTCGAAGCCGTCCTGAAAGCATCGCTCGGCGCCGAAAAGGTGATCTGGCTCGATGAGGGGCTTCTTGGCGATCATACCGACGGCCATGTGGATAATCTCGCTCGTTTCGTCTCGCCCGGCAAAGCAGTCTGCATGCGACCTACAGGAGATGATGATCCGAATGCGGAGGTTCTGGCGGCGATTGAAAAAACGCTCGCCTCCGCGACCGACGCCGCCGGGCGAAAGCTTGAGGTCGTTACCGTACCGTCGCCGGGTCGCGCGGTAGAGGACGGCGAGCCGGTCGCCGCGAGCCACATGAATTTCTATATCGCCAATCACTCGGTCATCATGCCGGTCTATGAAAAGCTGACGGGAGACGCCGAACCGGGACAGGCGGCGGCGGAAATCCTCAGCCGCTTGATCGGCCGGCCTTATTTCTGCGCGGTCGATTCATCCCATATACTGAGCGGCGGCGGGTCCTTCCACTGCATTTCCCAGCAGCAGCCGGCGGTTTGAGAGTTTGGTCGGCGCCGACGAAGCGAGAGGATTTTGCGGCGAGCCGAGCCGGATGGCGGTTCGCGGGCTTGCCAGCTGGGGCGCCGCCCCTCAGGATAGACGCCAATTTAGGGGCCGCCTTCGCGCATATGTGAAGGCGGATTGGGTATTGCCGAATGAAGGATAAGAAAGGAGCCGCACCCATGCGGATGAAAACTCTTGTATCAACACTAGCGTTGATGACGGCGCTTTATGGCTGCGGACGTGAGGGCGCATCGACGGACGCGGCGCCGGCGGAGACGGAAAAGGCGACAATGGCGGAACCGGTGAATGAGGATATTGGCGATCTTTTTGCAGGCATAGAACCTGCGACAACGGACAATGATGCGGCCAACATTCTCCTGTCGCCGTTTGACGGTCCCTATAACGGCGTGCCGCATTTCGACCAGTGGGATCTTTCCGGGGTCAAGCCCGCACTCGAAGCCGGCATGGAAAAGAACCTCGCCGAAGTCGACGTCATCGCGAACAATCTGGAAGAACCAACCTTCGCCAACACGATTGTGGCGCTGGAAAAAACCGGTGACGAGATCGGCCGCGTCTTCAGCTATTGGGGGATATGGTCCTCCAACATGTCGTCGCCCGAATTCCGTGAAATCCAGGGTGAAATGGCGCCGAAGCTTTCGGAGTTTTTCTCCAAGATCAGCCAGAACGAAAAACTCTTTGCACGCGTAAAGGCGGTCTATGAGGGCGATGAGTACAAAAAGCTCCGCCCCGATCAACAGCGCCTTGTCTGGCTCACCTATGACGGCTTTGCGTCGAATGGCGCCACCCTCGAAGGCGAAGCGAAAGAGCGCTATGCGGAGATCAACAAGCGCCTCGCAGAATTGCACACGAAATTCGCCAACAATGTCCTCCATGACGAGGAAGAGTACGCCATTTATTTCGACGAGGATGAAGCGGGCGGCTTGCCGGCGGATTTCCTCGCTGCAGCAAAGTCGGCGGCGGAAGCAAAGCCGGGCCCCGGCGCCTATGCGGTCACCAACACGCGCTCGTCCATGGATCCGTTCCTCACCTTTGCGGATAATCGCGAACTGCGCCGTGATGTGTGGGAAATGTATTACAGCCGCGGCGATCATGGCGACGAATACGACAACAACGCGCTTATTGCCGAAATCCTTCAACTGCGCGACGAGCGGGTGAAGCTGCTCGGTTATGACAATTACGCCGCCTGGCGACTTCAAAACCGCATGGCGAAAACGCCGGAGGCGGCCTTCGGCCTGATGGAGGCCGTGTGGCCGGCGGCGGTCGCGCGCGTCGAGGAGGAAGTCGCCGAGATGCAGGCGATTGTCGACGCCGAAGGCGGAGTCTTCGAGATCGCGCCTTGGGATTACCGCTATTACATGGAGAAAGTCCGCAAGGCGAAATACGACCTCAACTCCGACGAGGTGAAGCAATATCTCCAGCTCGACAAGCTGCGCGAGGCCATGTTCATGGTCGCGGGCGAGCTCTTCAATTTCGAATTCACCGCTATCGAAGACGGCGTCGTGCCGGTCTGGCAGGAAGACGTTCATGTCTGGGAAGTGACCGACAGGACGTCCGGCAAGCATATTGGTCTCTGGTATCTCGATCCCTTCGCGCGTCAGGGCAAACGCTCAGGCGCTTGGGCGTCAGGCTTCCGAGGCCATGAAACCCTCGACGGCGTTGAAAAGTCGGTGCTGGCGACGAACAACTCCAATTTCGTGAAGCCTGCGCCGGGCCAGCCGGTGCTGGTCTCTTGGGATGACGCGGAAACCTTCTTTCACGAATTCGGTCATGCGCTTCACTACCTTTCATCCAATGTCGACTATCCGACCCTGAACGGCGGCGTGCGCGACTACACCGAATTCCAGTCGCAGCTCCTCGAGCGCTGGCTGTCCACCGACCGGGTGATCGACAATTATCTCGTCCACGCCGAAACCGGCGAGCCGATGCCTGACGAACTCGTGGAAAAAATCAAAGCGGCGTCGACCTTTAAACAAGGCTTTGACACGACGGAGTATCTCGCCTCGGCGCTTGTCGACATGAAGTTTCACATGGTCGATCCCAGAGGCATCGATCCGGATGCATTCGAGCGTGAAACGCTGGCCGAACTCGGCATGCCCGATGAACTGCCGATGCGTCACCGCTCGCCGCATTTCGGGCATATCTTCTCCGGCGAAGGCTATTCGGCGGGTTACTACGGCTATATGTGGGCGGATGTCCTGACCTCCGACGCAGCGGAAGCTTTCGCCGAAGCGCCGGGCGGTTTCTATGACAAGGAGGTTGCGAAGAAACTCGTCGACAATCTCTTTGCGCCACGCAACGCCGTCGATCCGGCGGACGCCTATCGCGAATTCCGGGGCCGCGACGCGAATATCGAGGCGCTGATGCGCGATCGGGGCTTCCCGATCCCCGGCAGCGACGCCAGCAAGCAGACGATCGAATAAAAACGATTGAGCTTAAGACTGAAACGCCGCTGCAATCGCAGCGGCGTTTTTGTTTGGCTAGCGCTCGCCCCAGACCTGTTTTACGCGCCGGTCGCGCCCGCAGCTGGTGCGGTAGAATTTATAGCGCACGGGATTCTTCTTGTAATAATCCTGGTGATAGCCTTCCGCCGTCCAGAATTGGGTGAATTCGACTAACGGCGTGACGACCTCTTCACCTATCTGAGCGGCGGCTTCCTCCTTGGAAGCGAGGGCTGCGTCATATTCATCTGCATTGGCGTAGAAAACGGCGGTTGTGTAGGAATGGCCGCGGTCGCAGAACTGTCCGCCGTCATCGAGCGGGTCCACATGCCGGAAGAAATAATCCACAAGCTCGCGATAGCTGATGACTGAGGGATCGTAGGGAACTTTTACGACTTCCAGATGGCCTTCATGGTCTTCGTAAGTGGGGTTCTGTTTCAGCCCGCCAGCATAGCCTGAGACGACATCGCCGACGCCGTCGAGCTTTTCAAAGTCGGATTCCATGCACCAGAAACAGCCGCCGGCGAAGACAGCGTTAGCGGTCGCGTTGACGGCTTCTTCAGTGTCAGAATTTTCCTCCGCACAGGCGGCGGCGCCCATGAGCGCGGCGGCGGCTAAAGCGGAAACCAACTTTTTCATGGCGTATCCTCCATTTCGGCTTTCATATGCGAGCTATCGGTAAAGGCGCCAGTAGGCGCGGGACCGTCTCACCGGATTGTTATGGGGAAGGCTGTGGGCGGGGCTGATTTGCGTCGAAAATATCCATTCTGAAACAATGATTTATATCGATTGCCTCGCCCCCTGCAAGCGTACTAAGTCTGGCTCAATGTTTCCATTGAATTGAACGAGTGAAGAAGACAACGCCATGCCCAAGCGAGACCCCTTCGCCGACGTGCGCGCCATCGCCGCGCCGGTCATCGAAAAACGCCCCCTAGAGATTACGCAGCATGGCGTGACGCGCGTCGATAAGTACGGCTGGCTGCGCGATGACAAATGGCAGGAGGTTCTGCGCGATCCGTCGAAGCTCGATCCCGATATTCGCAAGATGCTTGAGGCGGAGAACGACTATTACGCCGCCGTCACCAAAGACCTCGAACCTGTGCGCAAGAGACTGTTCGAGGAAATGCGCGGGCGCATCAAGGAAGACGACAGCTCGGTGCCTGCCAAAGACGGCGAATGGAAATACTGGACGAAATTCCGCGAAGGCGGGGAATACCCGATTTTCCTGCGCGCGCCTGTTTCCGGCGGCGGCGAGCAGGTGATCTATGATGGTGACGCCGAGCGCGGAGACTCAAAGTTTTTCTCCATCGGCGACGTCGCGCACAGCCCCGATCACAAGCTGGCGGCGATCGTTACGGACCGGCTCGGGTCCGAATATTACACCATCCGGGTTCGTAATATGGAGACCGGCGAAGACTATGGCGAAACCATCGAAAGCGCCGATGGCGGGGGCGTTGTCTGGTCCGGCGATTCCAAAAGCTTCTTCTATATCGAACGCGACGACAATCAGCGCTCGAAATGGGTGAAGCTGCACAAACTTGGGGCTGATCCGGCGAACGATAGGCTCGTTTATGAGGAGCCGGACGACGCGTTCTTCCTTAATATCGAAAAGAGCCAGAGCGGCGAATATATTTTCATATCCTCCGGCAACCACGACTCAAGCGAAACGCGCTTCGTGCGCGCGGATGCGCCGGACGTTGCGCCGCAGTTGATCGCGCCGCGCGAGCCGGAAGTCCTTTATGATGTCGACCATCACGGCGATCAGTTCTTTATTCAGACCAATAGCGACAGGGCCGTCGACTACAAAATCGTCACTGCGCCGGTTTCCGCTCCGGAAAAGAAAAACTGGAAGGACTGGCTGCCGCACCGGTTGGGCAGTCAGATCATCACTTTCACCGCCCTTAAGAATTATCTCGTGCGATTGGAGCGGGAGAACGCCCTGCCGCGCATCGTCATCTCGACCTATGAAGGCGACAGCCACACGGTGGCGTTCGACGAGGCGGCTTACGCGCTCAGCATGAAGACCGGATATGAATACGACACCAATGTCATCCGCTTCACCTATGAATCGCCGTCGACGCCGGAGCAGACTTTCGATTACGACATGGCGTCGCGCACGCGAACTTTGCTCAAGACCCAGGAAGTGCCGAGCGGCCACGATGCGACACTTTATGTTGTGGAGCGCTTCGAGGCGGTTGGCGAGGGCGGCGCGAAAGTCCCGGTCACGATTCTGCGCCTGAAGACGACGCCGAAAGACGGATCGGCGCCAGCGCTGTTATACGGTTACGGCTCTTACGGGCTTTCAACTGCGGCCTCGTTTTCAACCAACATCCTGCCGCTTGTGGATCGCGGCGCGGTTTACGCCATCGCCCATGTGCGCGGCGGCGCCGACAAGGGCAGGCAGTGGTATCTCGACGGCAAGCTTAAGAAAAAGATGAACACCTTCACCGACTTCAATGCTGCGGCGCAGGCGTTGGTCGACCGCGGCTACACATCAGCAGGCAGGATCGTCAGCTATGGCGGCAGCGCCGGCGGGCTTCTTGTGGGCGCCTCGGTCAATCTGCGGCCCGATCTTTATGGCGGCGTCATTGCGGCTGTGCCGTTTGTCGATGTCATCAACACGATTTCCGACGCTGACCTGCCGTTGACGCCTCCGGAGTGGCCGGAATGGGGCAATCCCATTGAAAGCGCAGAAGAGTATCAATTGATCGCTTCCTATTCGCCTTATGACAATATTGCGCATACGGACTATCCGCCGATCATGGCGACGGGCGGGCTGACGGACTACCGCGTCACCTATTGGGAGCCGGCGAAGTGGATCGCGCGCCTGCGCGAGGAAGCGGCCGGCGGGCCGTTCGTCTTGAGGATGAATATGGGCGCCGGTCATGGCGGGTCTGCGGCGCGCTTCGAACGGCTCGATGAGCGCGCGCATCTTTACGCCTTCGCTCTAAAGGTCTGGGGGCTCGAAGACGCCGAACCGGTGAAGCATAAGAAATAGGGATTACCCTCTGCGCGGCTTGGCGTTCGCCTTGCTACGCTTCTTCTTCGCCGCCTTGTCGCGCCGGCCTTTCGAGGGCTCGCGTTTTTTTGACTTGGCTTTTTTGCCGCGGCCTGGCTGCGACGGCTTGCCTGTTTTGCCCTTGCGTTTTGATCCGCCGGGCAGGGGATCGGACAGCATATCGAAACGCAATCCGCCGGTGAGCGGCGCGGCTTCGGCGAGTTTCACCTTCACCGCCTGGCCGAGGCGGAAGACGCCGCCGGTGCTCTCGCCGATGACGGCGTGCTCGCGTTCTTCAAAGCGGAAGCGCTCGAAGCCGATGGCGCGCATGGGGATGAACCCATCTGCGCCGCTTTCATCGAGCATGACAAAGAGACCGAATTTGGTGACGCCACGAATGCGCGCGTCGAACTCGGCGCCGATCCTTTCTTCGAGATAACCAGCGAGATAGCGGTCGGCGGATTCACGTTCCGCAGCGATGGAGCGGCGTTCGAGATCGGAAATGTCTTCGGCGATTTTCGGGAGCGCCTTCGCTTCCTTTTCCGTCTGCCCATTGGCGCCGAGCTTGAACGCTTTCACGAGCGCACGGTGCACGGTGAGATCGGCATAGCGGCGGATGGGCGACGTGAAATGCGCATAACGTCCGAGATTGAGGCCGAAATGGCCCACATTCTCCGTGTTGTAGATCGCCTGCTTCTGCGAACGCAGGACGACTTCGGAAATCATCTCTTTTTGCTCGCGGCTTTCGGCGATTTTGAGGAGCTGGTTGAAATTGGCTGGCCGCACCGCGCCTTTCGAAAGGGAATAATCGAGGGTGTCGAGATAATCGCGGGTCGCCTCAAGCTTTTCCGGGTCGGGCTCGTCATGGACGCGGTAGATCAGCGGCGTCTTCGCGCGCTCCAGCGCTTCGGCCGCAGCGACATTGGCGAGGATCATGAATTCCTCGATGACGCGATGGGCGTCGAAACGTTCGCGCTTGATGACTTTCTCGACGTCGCCGTTTTTGTCGAGGATGATCTTGCGTTCCGGCAGATCGAGATCGAGCGGCGCGCGTTTCTCGCGCTCTTTCATGCGCGCATGAAACGCGGCGTAGAGCGTTTTGACAACGCTTTTGAGATGGTCCGAAGCTGGCCCGCCTTCGCTGATCGCCTGCGCTTCTTCATATGCGAGCTTGGCGTGCGAGCGCATCATGGCGCGCATGAAATGGTGGCGTTTTTTCACGCCCTGTGCCGTAATGACCATCTCCACGGCGAGGCAGGGACGGTCCACTTCGGGCTTCAGCGAACAAAGGTCGTTGGAAAGCCGCTCCGGCAGCATCGGCACGACCCGGTCAGGCAAGTATGTCGAGTTGCCGCGCTTCAGGGCTTCCTTGTCGAGCGCCGATTCCGGCTTCACGAAAAAACTCACATCGGCGATGGCGACGATGACGCGGAAGCCGCCTGGGTTTTCCGGGTCGTCGTCCGCGACTGCGTAAACTGCGTCGTCGTGATCCTTCGCGTCGGCCGGATCGATAGTGATGAGCGGGGTGTCGCGCAGATCCGTGCGGTCGCCGAGCGGCGGCAGTTTCGCCTGTTCCGCCTCAGTGATGACGGCGGGCGGAAACTCCGTCGGGATGCCGTGATTGGCGAGGGCGATCAGGGAGTAGGCGTGCTTGTCGTCTATATGACCGGCGATGGACCTGACGCGGGCTTTCTTGGGACCGTAGCCGCGGGCGTTCTTCGTTTCGAGCCAGACGAGATCGCCGTCTTTGGCGCCGCCTTCATCGCCCTCTTCGATGGTGAAGTTGTCCTTTGCGCGGCGCTCGACCGGCTCGGCGACGCCGCCTTTGCGCTTTTTGTAAAAGACTGCGAGGAAACGATGGGCGCCCTTGCCGATGGCCTTGATGACATCGGCGTCGTAACCGTCATCGCCTGCAGGAAAGAGCCGCGCTAGCAAGCGGTCGCCAACGCCGGGCGCCGGTTTCACCTTCGCCGCGCGCCGCGCCGACAGGCGGATCATCGGCGGCTCGGTCTCGCCGCGCCAGGTCGCCGGCAGGCAGATGAGATCGCCATTGTCGTCAACGGACATGACGTCGATAGGCGCGACCGGGGGCAGGGCGTCGGCGCGTTCAATGCGCTTGCCGCCTTTGAGATTGATAGCGCCTTCGTCGTCCAATTCTTTCAAGAGCCGCCGCAGTTCGGTTCGCGCTTCGCCCTTGACGCCGAATGCGCGCGCAATCTCCCGCCGGGCAACCTCGCCGTCGGCGGTTTTCAGATAGGCGATGATTTCTTGCTTGGAGGGAAGGCCGGTTTTCTTAGGACCGGATTTCGATTTTGCGGGCTTGGCCAAATGTCTGCTTTCTGGTCGGATTTGTGGTCAAACCGCAAGTATCATGCTTCGCCGCAAATCGCGAAGGCCCTAATCCCCGACAGCTAGCGGGTCCTGAGGCCTGCCGTCGACGAGAACTTCGTAATGGAGATGAATCGCGGTTGCATTGCCGGTGTCGCCGGTCCGGCCCAGGAGGTCGCCCATGCGAACCCGCGCGCCGCGCTTCAAGCCGGAGGCATAAGAGGAAAGATGTGCATATCGTGTTTCGACGCCGCGGCCATGATCGATGAATACCGTCTTGCCATAGCCGCGTAGGGTTTTGACAGCAGTGACGACGCCGTCCCCGCCGGCGTAAACGGAGGACGGACGGCCCGTATAAAGATCGACGCCGTGATGAAACGAGCCCGCGCCGCCCTTTCGCGGACCGAAGCCGGAAGAAACGCAGGCGTTCACCGGCGCGCGCCACAGAATTTTCCCGCGGACGCTCGCCTGCGGATCGTAATTGGCGATGCGGCGGGACTGTCCGCTCGCCGGCGCGTTCGAGATAACGACGCCGGAACAAAGCTCAAGATAAGAGAAATCCGGGGCGCCCGGGCGCGATGATGGTCCCGAGGCGCAAGCCGCGGCGAAACTCAGGATTAAAACAACTGCTACGGACCGGTACATTCGCAACTTCATTCATACCCCGGATGGCGCGGCGGCGCCCCCTTCCGAGGTTAAAAGCGCGAAAGATACGGGAGCGTTAAAATGCGGCGAAAAATAGCCGAGAGTTCCGGCGGCGACTGCCTTCGCCGCCGGAAACACATGAATTAACTCGATAATCCATGTGTGAAGACCAGCAGTTCGCCGTCTTCCGCGACGTCGATTTCTATGTGACGGCCGGCATGGTCCGTCGCTTCAAACTCATAAACAAGGACGCCGTTTTCTTCTTCGATGCTGACGCGGTCGAAGGTGACGCCAGGGGCGGTGCGGATCGCCGTGTCAAGAACATTTTCCGGCACGTCGTCAATAGCGATATCGGTGTTCGCCGAGGCAAGGCTGGCGCTCATAAGGGCGATGCTTGCGGCGGCGGCGAGGGCGCGTTTCATCTCTCAAACTCCTTCTCGGGTTTGTTGCGGTGAGCCGGCGGGGCTTGCCGGTTCGCGGCGCGAGATAGGCGCGTTTCATGACGGTTCGACGATAGTTTCACGAACACAGCATGAAATTGTTGTGCAGCGCACAATTCCTTGATTTCCCATGATTGCCAAAGGGTTAACAAGTGCAAGTCGTGCGCATTTATGTGTTTCGGCGGCCGTTGTCACATTTGGATGACCTGCGTCGTCTTGTTCTCAAGAAGGAGACGAAGATGGTCAAACGATGGGTTGCGGCCGCTCTGGCGGTCATGGCGATCGGCAACGGGCTTTATATGCTCGTCGATGCGCGCGGCTGGTATGAAACGGCGCCGGGCGCATCGGATACGGGGCCTTTCAATCCGCATTTCATCTGGGATGTGGGCATTGCTTTTTGCGTCGCAGGGTTCGGCCTCGCCGCGCGCGCATCGCGTCCTGCTTACTGGCCAGCGGCGATCGCTGGCGCCGTCTTTCTGGCGGGACACGGGATTGTTCATGTGGCCGGATTGCTGGGCGGACATGCGCATTATCCCGTCATCGAATGGCTCGGCATTGTGGCGCCGGCCTTTCTCTCTCTATGGGCCGCATTGCCGGGCAAAGGAGAAAGCCATGCTTAAATTTCTGGCGAGAACAATGATGGACCGGTTCAGCCGGCGCTATGACTATGACGTTTCCTATATGCGTCACATGCTGGACGTGTCTCCAGCGGCGTTTTTCAAGTTCAACAAGGTCGCCGCAATGGCGGGGCACGGAGAAAGCGCGCCAAAGGAGGCGCTTTTTACGGCGCGCCTGTGCGGCGTGCTCGAAGAAGACTGCGGGCCGTGTGTTCAGCTAGGCGTCACGATGGGAAGAGAGGCTGGCATAGCGGCGTCGGACCTCGCCGCCGTCCTGAAGGGCGACAAGAGCGCCATGTCGCCTTCGGTGAAAACTGCATTTGAATTCTGCCGCGCCATTCTCGCCCGCAAGGGTGAAGACGACGCCGCTCGCGAGGCCGTGCGCGAGCAATGGGGCGAGGCCGGAATCATCGATTTGACCCTCGCGATGCAGGCGAGCCGGCTTTATCCTATGGTCAAGGCCGGTCTCGGCTACGCCAAGACCTGCCAGCAGGTGAGGGTGGAAGGCATGACGGTCGCTGTCGTCAAAACCGCCGCATGATGGGGGTGGAAGACATCTACATCGCGCATCGTGCGCGACTCATGGGGCTTGCCTATCGGATGCTCGGCTCCATGAGCGACGCGGAAGACATCGTTCAGGACGCTTGGCTCCGCTTCTCCGCCGCAGAAGTAACGGAAATCCGTTCTAGCGAAGGTTTTCTCGTCGCCATCGTCACGCGCCTTTGTCTCGATCGCCTGAAATCCGCACAAAGACGGCGCGAACTTTATGTGGGGCCATGGCTGCCGGAGCCCGTTATGGAAACCGCCGCGCTGATGCCGGAGACGGCGCTGGAGTTTGCGGACGATCTTTCCTTTGCACTTCTCTTGACCTTGCAAAGGCTGTCGCCGCCTGAGCGCGCGGCTTTCCTGCTGCACGACGTCTTCGGCGAACCTTTCGAGGCCGTCGCCGCGGCGCTCGGCAAGAGCGAGGCGGCCTGCCGCCAGCTCGCTTCCCGGGCGCGCAAGGCCGTGCGGGCCGAACGGCGCAGCCCTGCGGCGGCGGATGATGAGCATGAGATGTTGCTGACAAAATTCGTTGCGGCCATCGCCCGCGGCGAATTGGAGCCGTTGCAGCAACTGCTCGCTGATGACGCTATCGCCTATGCGGATGGCGGCGGCGTGAAGACCTCGGCGCGCAATCCGATCTTCGGGGCCGAACGGATCGCGAAATTCTTCGTCGGCGTCGTGAAAAAGGCGGTCGCGAAAGGCATGGTGATGCGTTCGGATTTCGCGCGCATCAATGCACAGCCTGCCATGCTTTTCTATCTTGATGGCGCGCTGGACCAGACCATGAGCATTGATGTGCGCGACGGGAAAATCGCCGCCGTTTATGTGGTGCGAAATCCGGAAAAACTACATTCAGTCATGCGCGCCAGAGAGGCGTCTGCCGGCGCGAAGCTTTCGGACTGATCGCGTAGTTTATTTCGCGGCTTTCTTCTTCGTTGTTTTCTTTTTGGCGGGGGTCTTTTTCGCAGGGGCTTTCTTTGCGGCCGCCTTCTTTGTGGTTTTCTTCGCCGCTTTTTTGGCAGGCGCCTTTTTTGCCGCTTTCTTCTTTGTCGCCTTTTTCTTCGCCGGCTTCTTCTCGCGCGCGGCGATCAGCTCGAGCGCCTGTTCCAGCGTCACCGAGTCGGGATCGGTTCCGTTAGGCAGAGTGGCGTTGGTCTTTTCATGCTTCACATAAGGACCGTATCGCCCGTTCATGACATTGACGGGCTCGCCCGTTTCCGGATGCTTGCCGAGTTCTTTCAGGGGTTTCGCAGCTTGGCCGCGGCCGGCGCGAGGATTTGCGCGTTTCTCTTCGATTAAAGTGACAGCGCGGTTAAGACCGATCTCGAAAACCTCATCGATCGTCGGCAGATTCGCATAGAGCTTGCCATGTTTCACGAACGGGCCGTAGCGGCCGAGACCGGCTTCGATGATCTCTCCGTCGTCGGGATGCGGGCCGACTTCGCGCGGCAGGGATAGGAGCATCAGCGCTTTTTCGAGATCGATGTCGTCCACATTCCAGGTTTTCGGAATGCCGGCGCGTTTCGGTTTTTCTTTCGAGCCTTTTTCTTGTTCGCCGAGTTGAACATAGGGACCGAAGCGGCCGAATTTCAGCGTTACGTCGAGACCGCTTTCAGGATCGACGCCAAGCTCGCGGTCGCTGGTGTCGGCGGCGTCGGCGCCGTCGGTCATGGCCGCCAGCTGGCGCGTGTAATTGCACTCGGGATAGTTCGAGCAGCCGATAAAGGCGCCGAACTTGCCGGTTTTCAGCGACAATCGCCCGTCCGCGCAGGAGGGACAGGCGCGCGGATCGGAGCCGTCTTCCTTTTTCGGGAAGATCAGCGGCCCGAGGGATTCATTGAGCGCGTCGAGCACTTCTGAAATGCGAAGCTCGCCGATGTCTTCGACGGCTGCATGAAACTCCGACCAGAAATTTCTGAGGAACACTTTCCAGTCCGCTTCGCCGGCGGAAATTTCGTCGAGGGTTTCCTCGAGGTCCGCGGTGAAATCGTATTCCACATATTTCTTGAAATAGTTCTCAAGAAACGCCGTGACGATGCGGCCTTTGGAATCCGGGATGAACCGGTTCTTGTCCATGGTCACATAGCCGCGGTCGCGCAGCACCGTCAGGATCGACGCATAGGTCGACGGGCGGCCGATGCCGAGTTCCTCTAGACGTTTGACAAGGCTCGCTTCGGAGTAGCGCGGGGGCGGCTGGGTGAAATGCTGGTCGGCGGCGACATTGGATACATTCGCTTTCGCGCCCGCCGAAAGCTTCGGCAGAACGCCGCCGCCGTCCTCGGATTCCGGATCGTCCTGGCCTTCTTCGTAAAGCGCGAGGAAGCCGTCGAACAGGATCACGGAGCCGGTGGCGCGAAGGCCGGTTTTTTTATCGCCCGACAAAAGATCGATAGTGGTGTTCTCAAGCCGCGCCGATTCCATCTGGCTCGCGATGGCGCGCTTCCAGATCAGCTCGTACAGCCGGTATTCGTCGTCGGAAAGGCCCCGCACTTTGTCCGGCGTGCGCGTGAACGAGGTCGGGCGGATACATTCGTGCGCTTCCTGTGCGTTCTTGGCCTTCGATTTGTAAACGCGCGGCGCGTCGGGAACATAGTCCTTGCCGAATTGCGCGCCCACAGCCTTGCGCGCGTCGGAAATCGCTTCCGGGGCCATGTCGATGCCGTCAGTCCGCATATAAGTAATGAGACCCGTCGTCTCGCCGCCGATCTCGACGCCTTCATAAAGGCTCTGCGCCGTGCGCATAGTGCGCTGGGCGTTGAAGCCGAGTTTACGCGCCGCTTCCTGCTGCAGGGTCGAGGTGGTGAAGGGCGCGGGCGGATTGCGCTTGCCGGGTTTCGCCTCGACCGCTTCAACGGTAAAGCTTGCTGACTCAACCGCGCGTTTCGCGGCCATCGCCGCCGCTTCATCGCCGAGCGTGAATTTCTGAACCTTCTCGCCCTGATGAAGGACGAGACGGGCTTCGAAGGGGTTCGTGTCGCCAGAGACAGCTTGCGCCTTCACCGTCCAGTATTCCTGTGCGACGAAGGTTTCGATTTCTAGTTCGCGGTCGCAGATGATCCGGAGCGCAACAGACTGCACGCGGCCAGCCGACCGCGAGCCCGGAAGCTTGCGCCATAAGACCGGCGACAGCGTGAAGCCCACCAGATAATCTAGGGCGCGACGGGCGAGATAAGCGTCGACGAGATCGGCGTCGATCTCGCGCGGATGCGCCATGGCGTCCTGGACGGCCTTTTTGGTGATCGCGTTGAAAGCGACCCGGTCAATTTTGACGCCCTTGAGCGCCTTCTTGTCGTTCAGCGTTTCGAGCAGGTGCCATGAAATCGCCTCGCCCTCGCGATCGGGGTCGGTGGCGAGCACCAACCGGTCCGCGCCCTTGAGCGCTGAGGCGATGTCGTTAACCCGGGTTTTCGATTTGGCGTCGAGCTCCCAGACCATTTCGAAATCCTGGTCCGGCTTTACGGAGCCGTCTTTGGAGGGGAGATCGCGGATATGTCCGTAGGAGGCGAGAACCTTATAGCCGGCGCCCAGATACTTATTGATGGTTTTGGCTTTTGAGGGCGATTCAACAATGACGACTTGCATGCGAGGCAGGGTCCCCCAGACGGGCTGCGGCGGTTAACGTGGCGGGCCCTATGGGGCGGGCCCATGCGCTCTGTCAACTGTGCGTTGTGCGCGCGCCGTCCTTATGGTGGTAAAGAATTTGTCGCCAATTGCTATGTTAGATTGAATTTTAACGAGTTTCATACTTAGGGCGCGACCTCGTCGTGGAGTGGTAAAACTCTTTCAAAACAGGACATTACTTGAAATAGTAGAGAAGACGTTTCACCGGCTGCGTGGGGCGGCTTTAAGGTATCTCCAGCTTCTCCTAATCGGATTTCAGCGAAAACCGTCCGCCATCGTGCTCCTCCGCTTCTCCCGAGAGGACGAGATCGAGGAGCATGTCCGCGACAAGGCCGGGCGGGGCGTCGGCTTCGCGCAGGATTTCGTCCCGGTGGAGCGGCGTGAAGCTCAGGATTTCGAGGATCTGACGCCGCAAGGAGGCGAGGGCTGCCGGGTCCGGCTCGCGCTCGCTCATACCCTCCGCCCAGTCGAAGAGGTCGCGGCCGGAGGCAGCGACGCCGCGCTGCTGGGACAGGACGTCGATCACATCCTGCGCGTTCTCGACGAGGGTCGCGCCATCGCGGATCAGCCGGTTCGCGCCCTGGCAGCGCGGGTCAAGCGGCGAGCCGGGGACAGCGAAGACCTCGCGGCCCTGATCGAGGGCGAAATTGGCTGTCAGCAGCGTTCCGGATTTCGCCGCCGCCTCGACGACGACAACGCCGCGCGACAGGCCGGAGATGAGGCGGTTGCGCTTCGGGAAGTCCCGAGCCGTCGGCTGCGCGCCCATAGGGCATTCGGAGATGACCGCGCCTTCGCGGGCGATGTGTCCGGTCAGCTCGTCATGTTCCGGCGGGTAGATGACGTCAACCCCGCCGGCGACGACGGCGATGGTCCCGGTTTTGAGGGCGGCGTCATGGGCGGCGCCGTCGATTCCGCGCGCAAGTCCCGACGTGACGACATAGCCGGCCGCGCCGAGGTCGGCGGCGAGAGAGCGCGCGATCTTGCGGCCGACGCCGGAGGCGTTGCGAGCGCCGATGATGGCGACGGCGGGTTTCTCGAAAAGGCTCGCATGGCCGCGAATGTAAATCAGCGGCGGGTGATCGGGGACGGATTTGAGCGCTTGCGGGTAGTCGTCTTCGCAGGCGGCGATGAGCCGGGCGCCGTGCTTTTCCGCCTCTTTCAATTCGCGCTCGCATTGGTTGCGATCCGCGGCCTTCAATGGGGCGGCGCGTCCGGCCTTGCGCGAGAGATCGGGGAGGGCGGCGAGCGCTTTTGCAGCGGTTTTGTATTTTGTAATCAGGCGATGGAAGGTGATAGGCCCGATACTCTGGGTGCGGATGAGCTGGAGCCAGTCAAGGCGTTCGCGCTCGTCAAGCACTGGCGGCGCCCGCATCTTTTTTCGCGCCGATCTTGGGCTCCTGTCCAGAGAGAAGCCGCGCAATGTTGGATTTGTGCCTGATGAAAATCAGGACGGTCATGAACAGTGCAGCGAGCGCAAAGAAAGGCTTGCCCATCGTAAACAGCACAAGCGGGGTCGCCGCAGCAGCCACTAGCGCAGAAAGAGACGAATATTTTAAAACATATGCGACCGCGAGCCATGTGACGCCGGCGAACAGTCCCGCCGGCCAGTGCAGCGCAAAGAGCGTGCCGAGAAACGTCGCAACGCCCTTGCCGCCCTTGAAGCCGAGCCACACGGGAAAACAATGGCCGAGAAATGCGGCCGCGCCTGCGACCTCCGGCCGCCAGCCCATTAAGTAGGCGCCCCCCACCGCAATCGCACCCTTGCCGCCGTCGAGCAGCAGCGTCGTCAGCGCCAGATCCTTGCGCCCCGTGCGCAGGACATTAGTCGCGCCGATATTGCCGGAGCCGACAGAGCGAATGTCGCCGAGCCCGGCCGCCTTTGTAATGACAAGTCCGAAGGGAATTGAGCCGAGGAGATAGCCGAGGACGAGCGGGAGGAGGATGGTCATGCGAAGAACGAGACCTCATTTGTTTTGCGGAGCTTGCCGTAATCAACGTCTCGCCTCAAGAGGGAGAGATCGTCTACTCGCCTTTGGTCAGCAGCGCATCGAGACACGCCATGCGCATGGCGACGCCATAAAACACCTGACGCAGGATAAGCGACAATTCTTCATCGTCGGCGAGCTTGCCGCAAATCTCGACGCCGCGATTCATCGGGCCCGGGTGCATAACGCGCGCGCCGGGCTTGGCGAGTTTCAGGGTTTCATGGGTCAGGCCGAAGTCTTCGTAGAAGCCCTGGGCGAGCGCCCTGCCGTCGCCCTCCATGCGCTCGAACTGCATGCGGAGCGCCATGGCGACATCGGCTCCGTCGAGGCCGTCTTTGAGATTATCGAAACGGGGAATATCCGTGAACTGATCGTCCGGCGGCATCAGGTGCTTCGGCCCGACGAAGCGCACCTGCGCGTTGAGCCGCTGGAACAGCCGCGCGTCCGATCCCGCGACGCGGGAATGCCGGATATCGCCGCAGATAGCGATGGTGAGCCCTTCGAGCGTGCCGAACTCCGAGCGGATGGCGACAGCGTCGAGCAACGCCTGCGTCGGGTGTTCGCGCTTGCCGGCGCCGCCATTGACGACGGGGCAGGGAAGCGCCTTGTCGAGCGCATAATGGAGATCTTCCTCCTTGGCGCGTACGATCATCACATGCGCGCCCATGGCGGCCATGGTCTGCGCCGTGTCGATCGCTGTTTCGCCCTTGTGGACGGAGGAGGCGGCGACTGGCACGTTGATCACATCGGCGCCCAGTTTCTTGCCCGCAAGCTCGAAAGAAAGATTGGTGCGAGTTGAGTCTTCGAAAAAGAGATTGATCTGCGTCTTGCCGGCAAGCCGCCGCGGCGCGGGCGCGGCCCGGCGCAGATAGCCCGCATAATACTCCCCGAGTTTCAACAGATAGCGGATGTCCGCATCCGTCAGATCGTCGATCGAGATCAGACGGCGTGCGGAGAACCCGCCTTTGGGCGGCTGGGGGCGTTCGGATGTTGTCATTAAAACGGGAGCATTAGCCCTTCGCGCCCCGATCCGCAACAACCGGTTTTGGCCTCCCATGGGCAGCAGGGGCCAAGAGTGGATTCGCCGCCGCCGGTCGGGTATGAATTACTTGGGCGGGGCGGCCTCAAGGAGGGGAGCGATGTTCGGCGTCAGGATATTATCGGCTTTGACGGCGTATGCCGTGGTGCTGCTCGAAGTTTATTCGGGCGTGATCAAGGGGCCGCTCTGGTGGGTGCTGCCCGGCGCGCTGGTGTTGGCGCTCCTCACTGCAGTGTCGCTTGTCGATCCGGCGAACCGCGATCTCGCGCCAAAGCCCAGCGGATTTTTCGGCGTTCTCATGGAATGGCTTGTGATCCTCGGCATGGCGCTCGCCGTCGCCTGGTTCTCGAACTATTTCGGCCGGGAGCTCATTCCTGAGCTTGTGAAGAACCCGATGCCCCAGATGTAAGGCTCCTGAGCCGATCAATTGCGCCCTGAAGGATGAAGGTCGCCGCCATCTCGTCGATCTTCTCAGCACGCTTCGCCCGGCTCGTATCGATCGCGATCAGGTCGCGCTCCATCGCGGCGGTGGAAAGCCGCTCGTCCCAGAAGGCGACGGGAAGATCGAGAATTCGGGGAAGGTTGCGCGCGAAGGCGCGGGCGCGCTGGGCGCTCGGCCCCTCGCTCCCGTCCATATTGAGAGGCAGGCCGATGACGATCCCGGCGATGTTGCGCTCGGCGGCGAGCGCGGCCAGTTTCTCGGCGTCGGCGGTGAATTTCTTGCGGCGGATGGTCCCGACCGGGGTCGCCACCATGCGGGAAGGGTCGCAAACCGCGACTCCGATGGTCTTCTCGCCGATATCGAGGCCGAAAAGCGCACCCTTCGCGCCGAAAGCCGGCGCTGCCTGTTCAAATTCCCTGCTCATGCGGCCATAGTAACAGTCCGGGTCAAGACTGGTCGATCATGCGCTGGAGTCTTCTTATTGCCTTGCTGGCGGCGTTGTCACTCGCCGCGTTTGCCGCGCCTTTCGGCAAGGCGGAGCCCGATCTGCGCATTTCCGTTCGGCAGGAGAATGAGGCCGACCTCCTTGTCGTCTATGAATGGAGGAAGCCGCGGGGCGAGATGATCTTCGAGAGCGTCGCCGGCGGCTACCGCGAACGGCGCTGGGAGATCGCAACGCCCGGTTTCGAACTCAAGCGCCTTGAGGATGAAGACCGCATTGTCCGCGCCGACGGCAAGAAATTCACTCATGTGGAACTCACAGCGAAGCCGGACCTCCTCCGCATAGAGAAAGAATACCAGCCGACGGCGCGCTACGGCGCCGGCGGGGCGCTGATTTACACCGGCCATTTCTGGCCCGTGACGGGAAAAGGCGGTCGAGTGAACGCGACATTCGACTTCACCCCGGCGGCAGGCGGGCATGTGGTGGCGTTCGGCGCCAACGAACCTGAACTCACTGCCTGGCGCAGCCCCATGGCGCATCCGGCCTTCGTCTATCTGGGAGCGCTCGATCCGGTCGAAACCGATCACGTCATGGCGCTGATCGATCCGGATGCGCCGCGCTGGATCGTCGACGAATTTAACGCGCTCGTCCCGGCAAGTTTTGAAAAGCTGGCGGCGCTGTTCGGGTTCACCCCTGAAACCAAACCCAATCTCTTTTTGTCGGCGCCGCTGGGGTCTGACGAAAGCCGCCTCAGCTATGCCGGCGACGCCCTGCCGGCGCAGTTCCAGATCACCCTTGAAGGGGCGGCGTGGAAAGAAAAGTCGGACAAGGCGCGCGGAATCTTCGTCAACGCCACCATCCATGAGGCCGTCCATTTGTGGCAGGCGGCGGCGCGGCCGGGCGCAGACGACGCGCCGGAATGGATCCATGAGGGCGCCGCCGACGCCATCGCCGCCGAAGTCATGGTGGCGCTGGGGGAATGGGATTCCGAAGCCTATGCCGCCAGCGAGCGGGCGGCCCGCACCGAATGCGCGGCCGAGCTCAATGCCGGGTCGCTCAATGGAGCGAAGGCGCGGGGCGACTTCCGGGCGCTCTATGCCTGCGGCCATGTGATCGCCCTTGCCGTCGCCCGGGCCGACGGCGAGACGACGGCCGACTTCTGGCGCGACTTCATCGAGCGGGCGGGCGACGACGGCTATTCCGAGGACATGTTCTACGACCTCGTCGCCGAACGCACCGGCGACCGGGACTTCGCCGACGCGGTCGAGGATTTCGCCCGGACCCCGCTCGCCGAGCCGTCCCGCGCCATTGACGGGCTCTTCGCATCGGCGGGAAGCCTTGCGCGCGGGCGGGGGCGTTGATAGGCACGGGGCTTCGGATTTGTAGAGAGAAATCATGTCGATCGATAAGGAAACCGTCCGCAAGGTCGCGAAGCTCGCGCGCATCGCCGAGCCTGAAGAGCGCCTCGAGCCGCTGGCGAAGGAACTCTCCGGCATCATGGGCTGGATCGAGCAATTGAATGAAGTCGATGTCGAGGGCGTCGAGGCCATGGCGTCGACCGTGGACGTGTCGCTTCCCATGCGCGAGGACGTTCTGCAGGACGGACCGACCGGCGGCGGGCAGCCGGAAAACGTCGTCGCCAATGCGCCGAAGACCGAAGACCACTTCTTCGTCGTGCCGAAGGTGGTGGAATAATGACCAACCCGGCAGACCTTACCCTCGCGCAGCTTCGCGATGCGCTGAAGAAAAAAGAAGTCACTTCGCTTGAGGCGACCGACGCCTATCTGTCGCGCATCGAGAAAGCGAAACCGCTGAACGCCTTCATCACCGTGACGGCGGACAAGGCCCGCGACATGGCGAAGGCCTCCGACGCGCAACTTGTGAAAGGCGCGGGCGGCGCGCTTGAAGGCGTGCCGCTGGGCATCAAAGACCTCTTCTGCGTTGAAGGCGTGTTGACGACCGCCGCTTCGCACATCCTCGACGGCTTTCATCCGCGCTATGAGTCGACGGTGACGACAAATCTCTGGCGCGACGGCGCGGTGATGCTCGGCAAGCTCAATATGGATGAGTTCGCCATGGGCTCCTCCAACGAGACGAGCTTTTACGGCAATGTCATCAATCCCTGGCGGCGCGCTGATGGCGGCAATCACGATCTGACGCCGGGCGGCTCTTCGGGCGGTTCGTCTGCCTCTGTTGCTGCGCGGCTTTGCGCGGCGGCGACGGCGACGGATACGGGCGGCTCCATCCGCCAGCCGGCCTCGCTCACCAACACGGTCGGGGTCAAACCGACTTACGGGCGCGTCTCGCGCTGGGGCATTGTCGCCTTTGCGTCTTCTTTGGATCAAGCGGGCCCGATCACGCAGGATGTGCGCGACGCGGCGATCATGCTGAAATCCATGGCGGGTCACGACCCGAAAGATTCGACCTGCATCGACCGTCCGGTTCCCGATTACGAAGCGGCGCTCGGCCAGTCGCTCAAAGGCATGAAGATCGGCGTGCCGAAAGAATACCGCATCGACGGCATGCCCGAGGAAATCGAAAAGCTCTGGAGCCAAGGCATTGCATGGATGAAAGACGCCGGCTGCGAGATCGTCGACATCTCTCTGCCGCTCACCAAATATGCGCTGCCTGTCTATTATATCGTCGCGCCGGCGGAAGCCTCGTCGAACCTCGCGCGCTATGACGGCGTCAAATACGGCTACCGCGCGAAGGATTTTACCGACATTACCTCAATGTATGAGAACACGCGCGCTGAGGGTTTCGGCAATGAAGTGAAGCGCCGCATCCTGATCGGCACTTACGTTCTCTCCGCCGGTTACTATGACGCTTATTATTTGCGCGCGCAGAAAGTGCGGAAGAAAATCTTCGATGAATTCACGGACGCGTTTTCGAAAGTCGATCTCATCCTGACGCCGTCGTCGCCATCTGCGGCCTTCGGTTTGGGTGAGAAAACCGCCGATCCGGTGCAGATGTATCTGAACGACGTCTTCACCGTGACCGCGAACCTTGCGGGTCTGCCGGGCGCCTCAGTGCCGGCGGGCTATGACAAGCAGGGCCTGCCGCTGGGGCTCCAGCTTCTGGCGAAACCCTTCGACGAGGAGACCATGTTCAAGGGCATGTTCGCGCTCGAGCAAGCGGCCGGCGCGAACAAGCGCCCGAAAGAGTGGTGGGGTTAGCGGTAATTGACCCTGTCCGCGCGCATGCCTTCGCGCGCCAGCACATCGCGTCCGCGATCGTAAATCTTTTCCAGCGCGTGCCACGGCACATAAGGATAAAGATGATGGATCTCGTGATAGTTATGAAAATTGAACACCCAGGCGAGCGCGCGTCCTCCTAGTGACTTATCCGTCACCATGACGCGCGAGACCTTCATGTCGTCGCGCTCGTCGGCGACCACATAATGCGGCAGCCAGATGAAGCGGTAGGCGTTGAACGCCCAGGCGTTAAGTGCCGGCAGGACCCACAGCCATAAGGCTTCGGTACCGTACCCAAGCGCGATGATGATCGCCAGAACGCCGAAGACGAATCCGAGCTCGATGGCGATGCGCGTCAGGTAACGCTTCGGACGCGGATGATATTTGGCGTTGCGGAAACCGTGCAGCGTCGCGGTGAAATAATAAAGGTAACAACGCAACACGCCTTCGGGGAACGTCTTGGCGCGGGCGACGAAATGTTCCGGATCGCGCTCGGGATCGTTGGCGTATTGGTGATGGATGCGGTGATTGTGCTCATGCATCGTGTAGGAGTGAAAGCCGTAGCCGATATTCACGACGCCATAGAAATAATTGAGCCAGTGGAAGCGGTTGTCTTTCCCATGGATGTTCTTGTGCACGCCTTCATGGGCGGGGGTGTAGCCCTGAATCATCCAGAAGGAGTTGACGAGGAAACCGGCCCAGAGCGGCACAACGCCGACGACCGCCAGATAGGTCGTGCCAAAGATGATGACCTGCGCCAGCGTCCCAAAAACGAGGGTCCGCCAGCACACCCCCTTGCGCTGCTCCAGCGCGAAGGCTTTCAGCTCGGCGAGGCTCGCGGCCTGCGGAGCTTCTGCGGCGGGGGCGGTCATATCAACGGCATGGGTCGCGCTGGTCATCTGGTTTCTCCAATGCACTCCCCCATATTGCATGGGAGTTTGCCCGAATGTTTGAGCTGGCTCAAGGCGATAGGGCGGTTTCCGGCGCCGACGAGGGGGTGCTAGAGTGAAGGCGTGGAGGAAAAAGGGCCGTGTTCGGATCGGGATTTCACGAAGTCGCCTACACCGCGCCCCTGTCGGCGCCGCTTGAAAATGACGCCTTTCACCGGCCGGGCGAGGGCGACTGGCGGGTGATCGTCTTTCCGGGCAGCCCCTGCAACAAGCTTCTTTTCACCCGGCTGTTACGGACGGCGCCCGCGGGCCTCGACATGGTGGTGCTCTCGCGCCCGGGCTTCGGGCGGGGGCACGCACAAGTCTATACGGACTTCGATGAGCAGGTGGCGGCGGCGAAACCCTTCCTTTCGGGGGGCGAGTTCGGCGACAAGAAAGTCATTACCCTCGGTGTTTCCTATGGCGGCGAGCTGGCGCTGAAGGCCGCGCTCGATCATCCCGACGCCGTGAAGGGCGTCGTCACCGTGGCGGCGCTAATCGACGAGCCCCATGATTATGCGCTTCAGCTTGAGAAGATCGGGAGCGTCAGCGGCGTCGAACCTTACGTTCCGAACCGATGGCTGAAAGTCCGCAAGGAGATCACGGCCCGCCGGGCGCAGATCGGCCCGCTTCTTGATAGGGCCTCAAAGATCGAGGCGCCGGTCGAGGTGATCCATGGCGACTTCGACGCTATCGTGCCGAAGTCGAACGCAGAAAAGCTGATGCGGATCCTCCCCCGCGAGCGGACTGGACTGGAGATCATTCCCGGCGGCACGCACTATCTGGAGCTGCAATATCCAAGACGTCTGCATAGGGCAGTCCAGCGGGTGATCGAGCGGGCCGAAAGCGCCTAGTTTTGTTCCCACCCACTTCCCCCGCAGGCGGGGGAGGAGAAAGGGCGCGCCTATCGAGCGGTTGCAAGTCTTTCAAACAGCGGGCAAAACGGCCGGGGCTAAGTAGACAAGAGGACGACAATGGGCGCGGAGCCGAGAAAACTGCTGCAGGGGTCAACCGGCGACTGGGAGGTCGTGATCGGGCTTGAGGTCCATGCGCAGGTCTCATCGAAGTCGAAGCTCTTTTCCGGCTCGTCCGCGGAATATGGGGCGGGCCCGAATGAGAACGTCTCCCTCGTCGACGCCGCCATGCCGGGGATGCTCCCCGTCATCAACAAATATTGCGTCGAACAGGCGATCCGCACCGGGCTCGGCCTTAACGCGAAGATCAACACCTGGTCGCGTTTCGACCGGAAGAACTATTTCTATCCGGACCTGCCGCAGGGCTATCAGATTTCCCAGTACAAAGACCCCATCGTGGGCGAGGGCGAGATCGAGGTGGAGCTCGAAGGCGGAGAAACAATTAAAGTCGGGATCGAGCGCCTTCACCTCGAACAGGACGCCGGCAAGTCGATCCATGATCTCGCGCCGAAAGAGTCTTACGTCGATTTGAACCGCTCCGGCGTCGCGCTGATGGAGATCGTGTCGAAGCCCGACATGCGCACGGCGGAGGAGGGCTCGGCCTACTTCTCCAAGCTGCGCTCCATCGTGCGCTATCTCGGCACCTGTGACGGGAACATGGAAGAAGGCTCCATGCGCGCCGACGTCAACGTCTCTGTCTGCCGCGCCGGCAGCTATGAAAAGTTCAAAGAGACCGGCGATTTCAAATATCTCGGCACGCGGACGGAGACGAAGAACGTCAACTCCATCCGCTATGTGCGGCAGGTGATCGACTATGAAGCGCGCCGCCAGATTGAAGTCTTGGAAGGCGGCGGAACGATCGATCAGGAAACGCGCCTCTTCGATGTGAAGACCGGGACGACCCGCACCATGCGCTCCAAGGAAGATGCGCATGACTACCGCTATTTTCCGGACCCGGACCTTCTGCCGCTTGAATTCGAGCAGGCATGGGTCGACGAGATCAAGGCGAGCCTGCCTGAGCTTCCCGACGCCAAGAAGCATCGCTTCATGAGCGAATACGGACTTTCTTCTTATGACGCCTCGGTGCTGGCGTCCGACAAGGCGAGCGCCGCCTATTTCGAGGAAGTCGCGAAATGCGGCGACGGCAAGCTGGCGTCGAACTGGGTGACGGGCGATCTTTTCGGCGCGCTCAACAAGGCGGGCAAGGACATCGAAGAGAGTCCGGTTTCTTCGGCGCAACTCGGGGAACTGATCGGCCTCATCAAGGACGGCACCATCTCCGGCAAGATCGCGAAAGACGTCTTTGGACTGATGTTCGAGGGCGAGGAAACTGGTTCGCCGAAAGACATTGTCGAAAGGCGCGGCCTGAAACAGGTGACGGATACGGGCGCCATCGAAAAAGTCATCGACGACATCATGGCGGCCAATCCGAAACAGGTCGAACAGGTGAAAGAAAAGCCCAAGACCATGGGCTGGTTCGTCGGCCAGGTGATGAAAGAGATGCAAGGCAAGGCGAACCCGCAGGCGGTGAACGAGATCCTGAAAAAGAAGCTCGGACTGGACTAGCGCGCCACCACATGGTGTCCAGGCGGATTTTCCGCCTCGGCTTTACAGTTTTGCTTGAATCCCGTTTGATCCCTGCCCAGATTGTCAGGCGGGAGGGCGGGGCGTGATCCAATATCTTCGGCGATTGATTCGCGGCGCCATGAGCGGCCGTGCCCGAGGCGTGATTCTATGATCCTCCGCCGCGTCATCGAGCATGTGAAGGCCCAGAACTGGACCGCCGTGGCGCTCGACTTTGTTATTGTCGTCGTCGGGGTGTTTATCGGCATTCAGGTGTCGAACTGGAACGCTGTTCAGCACGAGCGAAAACGCGAAGCGCAGATCGTCGGCAACCTCATCTCTGATCTGAACGAAATCGAGCGAATCGCGAATCGAACGGCGGAGATTTATGATGGCCGCGTAAAATCGGGAATCCGCCTGATGACGTTTTTGCGCTCTGATGCAGCGCGCCCTGCAGATCAGGCTCAATTTGAAGACGACCTTGGCGCTGTTTCGAGCGCCTTCCCGGCGATCGCTCGCTCGCCAACAATTATTGAGCTTCTCGCTTCCGGCAATACGGGTTTGATACGCGACGACGAGTTGCGGCTCGCGATCATAAAGTTCGACAGAGAGATGATATCCGCCGAGGCGGCCAACGCCGGCATTCTCGACCTGTGGGTGAAATATACCGAGCCCGTTACCATACAGGCGACGCCCTATTTCGCCGCGTCCGGGGAGGGGCAGGGATATGAAGTCGTTGACTATGACTTTGACATAGAAAAGATGCGCGCGGATGCGCGCCTTCTGCCGGCGCTTAGCTGGCTCGTCGGTTTGAACAACGCGGAACTAAGCTTCCGTACCAACATGCGCGATGACGCCATCGCCCTTCGCGAACGGCTGGAGGCCGAACAATAATGCTCCTCCGCCGCGTCATGGAACACGTCAAAGCCCAGAACTGGACCGCCGTCGCGCTCGACTTCGTCATCGTCGTCGTCGGGGTCTTCATCGGCATTCAGGTGTCGAACTGGAACGATGCGCGCGCTGTGAAGCAAGACGAAGAAGCGATCCTGACGCGGTTTCATGATGAAACGGTCGCGGCGATCGAGGACCGTACGCTGCGGGAGGCGGCGACCGAGGCGCGGATGCATAGAATGTATGAAATGCGGAAGATGTTATTGGGCGTTTCCCCGCCGCGTGCAGTGACGCAAGCGGAATGCACCGCCCTCGCACAGTCGAATTACTTGCCGTTCGCCACGGGCGCCATTCCAGTGCTGGATGAACTGATCGCCACGGGCAGATTCGGACGGATCTCCGATCCCGATGTTCGCCGGGCGGCGGCAGAATTGATTCGTCTGCGTGACGAGATAAGAAGTGTCGTCGATGTCATTGGGAACAGCGCGCTCGATTTGCCGTTCGAATTTCCCGACCTCATGCGCGTCGGCATCGAACCGACCGACGCTCCCGACGACATTGACGGTTTTGTCCCCTTTGCGTCCTGTGACGCCGAGACGATGCGGGACAATCAAAAGTTTCTCAACGGTTTCAGCGCCAATGTCGACAATTACAATGTCTATTATCTCGCCAGTTTTATTGAGCTCTCTCCCACTTATGAAGAGCTTCACCATTCGCTAGATCATGCGCTCGGGCTGACGCATGGCGCCGTCAATGAGGGGCAAGATTGATGCTCCTCCGCCGCGTCATCGACCATGTGGAAGCCCAGAACTGGACGGCGGTGGCCCTCGACTTCGTCATCGTCGTCATGGGCGTCTTCATCGGCATCCAGGTCTCGAACTGGAACGACGCACGAGCGCTTCGGGAACGGGAAGAGGTCTATCTCGAGCAGCTTCTGATCGATCTCGAAAGCGACCGCTTGACCGGTGAACGCGGCGTCAGCTCTGCAAATTCGGTTGACGCTGCGGCCGAGGCCTTGCTGGCGGTGCTCCAGGGCGATCCTGAGGGGAGCAATGTAGACGATGCAGAGCTGATGCGAATCTTGCCTTACGCAGGCTATGCCTATCTGCCTCAGGGAAATGCGACGACCTACAATGAAATGATCAGCACTGGCGCCTTGGGTCTCATGGAAAGCGTCGAGCTGAAGCGGGCGTTCGGCGAGTATTACGCGCGTCTCTCCGCCGGACGCCAATGGGATGCACTCCTGCGTGAAGAACAATTCGCCTATCGCGCGGCAATCCGGGGATTGTTGACCCGGGAGCAATTCGCCTGGGCGCGCGCGCACGCGGCGCTGACTCCCGAAGAGTTGCCGCCTGCGCCGGAATTCGACCGTGCGGAATTTCTAGAAAGAGCGCGCGGCCGTCCCGAAATCATCGATTCTCTCCGCTCCATGGGAGCCGTGCAACAGCGTTTGCGGGACGACTCGCGCGACATGGCCGCTCGCGCCGAAGCGCTTGCCGAGCGCGTAAAAACGGAGCTTAACGACTAGTGCCCTTGCGCCGCGTCATAAGCTCCTTTCGCCGTCACGATTGGACGACGGCGTTCATCGAGCTCGTCATTGTCATTCTCGGCGTCTGGATCGGTTTGCAGGCGAGCAACTGGAACGCCGAGCATGCGCGTCGCGCCACCGCGAGTGCCGCCCGCGAAAGCCTGATCGCCAATTTGCAGCGCGACATCAGGGAATTCGACGCAAGGGAAAGATATTACAATTCTCTCTATGCCCACGCCGATGTCGTACTTAGCGTCATGAACGATCCTGCACGGCTCGATGAAGTCGGCGCCTGGCGTTTTGTCGAGTCGAGCTACCGGCTCGGGCAGATCTGGCCCTTTGCGCAATCGGGGCAAGTTTATCGCGAGCTGGAAGGCAAGGGCGATCTCGATCTTCTCGGCGGGCCGGACATTCGCACCGCCATTGCAGAATATTATGATTCCTGGGGCGCGGAGTTCGGGATCACCGTCAATGTTCAGGACCCGTTTCGCACAAGGGTGCGCCAGCTTATGCCCATCGCGCTTCAGAACCACCTCGCAAAAGAATGCCGTTCCGGCGAGGGATCGGACTGGTCGCGCGTTGAAGGGACGAATGCCGGCGATCCGGCCCCTCGCTGCCCGCCGCCGGACATGCCGGCGCTGATCGACGCGACAGCGCGCGAGCTTGCTGCAAACGGTGAATTGCGTGATCTGGCGCGCGGCGCGGTCGCGCAGATGAACGCGACGGTCAGCGTTCTTCGCGGCATCCGCTCCGATGCGGAAATTCTCATCGAAAAAATCGAAATGCAGGAGACTCGCTGATGCTTCTGCGCCGTGTCATCGAGCATGTGAAAGCGCAGAATTGGACGGCGGTGTCGATCGACTTTGTGATTGTCGTCGCGGGCGTGCTGCTAGCGCTTTGGGCGTCGGAATGGGCCGCAGCACGGCAGGGCCTTGCCGCTGCAAAACGGGCTCAGGACACAATCGAAACCGAATTGTTCGATGCGTCCCGGGCTGTCTACAATTTCAACAGTTCCATCCCCTGCAGCCTTGAGCTGCTTTCCGCTCTGGAAGCGGCGCTGGTTTCGGACGGCCAGACGCCGGAAATACTTACTCAGGACCGCGGGTTTATTCCTTTCGGCTTGGTGATTCCCCCGACCCTGGCGCGCGACCAGGCGACGGCGAGCGGCGCGATGGCCCATGTGCCGCGCGACAAGCAAGTGGCGTATAGATCGGTCTACGGACGGCTTGAGACGATCGGCGAGATCACCGGCCGCCTGAACGAACGCGCAGACGTCTTCGCGCCTCTCATTATGGGCCGCCCTATGACCGAGCCGGAACGCAATGCGATGCTGAGCGACCTGCGATGGATGCGGACGCGGCTGAGGATAGTAGAGAGCGTAAGCGAACAGATGTTTGATGAATTAGCCCCGCTTGACCTCGAACAGCGTATCGACCCGCGGCGCGCCGAAGAATTCTCAGTCATCATCAACGAGCTGCGCGAGGTCTACGGCGGATGCGTGCGCCCGCCCGACATCGAGCCCTACAAGGACTATGTAGAATGATCCTGCGCCGCGTCATCGAGCATGTGAAGGACCAGAACTGGACCGCCATAGCGCTCGACTTCGTTATTGTTGTCGTCGGCGTTTTCATCGGCATTCAGGTTTCCAACTGGAATGCGGCGCGCGCCGACCGCGAAACCGAGCGCATAATCCTTAGCCGCCTCAAAAGCGACTTTTCGCAAATTGTCGAGACCGAGCAGCATTATCTGCAAATTGTCGAACGGGCGGAAGCGGGCGCGCTTGCGCTGCTAGACAATGCAACGAGTGACAAACTGCCGGAAGACACGGAAAGTCTGTGCGCAGCAATGAACCCGCCGCGCGCCTTCCGCCCGGCGCCGCCGCCATCGGCGACATATGAGCAACTTGTTGCAAATGGCGATATGCGGCTTATCACCGATGAACCCTTACGCCTCGCGCTCGCGGAATTTGAAAGCCAACGCAACCAGCATGTCATCTTTTTCGATATGGCGATGGCGACGTCGCTTACGCTCGCGCAACCCTTCTGGCACGCCGTCGATATCTGCGACGCTGCACTGCGGGCCTCTGAGGACCGATTTGCGAAGCGGGTGGGGGAGATGGTGGCGTCGCCGGAGTTTGCCGGGGCGGTCAGCGGATTGCTGACGCAGCATCGAAATGCGCTGCGCGCGCACCGCGCCACGAAAACGCAGGCCGAGCATGTCCTGTCTCTTTTAGAAGGAGCCGTCGGCCCGTGATCCTCCGCAGCGTCATCAACCATTTCAGGAAGCAGGAGTGGACCGCGATCTTCCTGGATTTCCTGATCGTCGTCCTCAGCGTCTTCATCGGCGAACCGGCTGCGCAAGCGCGGAAGAATCTTTTCCAGGCATGGCGACGGGTTAAGGCAAAAATCCTGCGCCGCGTCACGGATGCGAGAGCGCAACTGGACGCCGCCCCGGCGCGGCTCCTATAAGATTTCCGGGATGTGACGGGTGTAACTGTACCTGCAGGCAAGCAGGCTAAAGACGCCGTTCGCAAAGGAGAAACCAATGAAATACGATAATATTTTAGGGACAGTGGGAAACACGCCCGTCATTCGCATCAACCGCCTCGCGCCGGAAGGTGTGAATCTTTATGTGAAATTCGAGGCCTTCAACCCGCTGGGCTCGGTGAAAGACCGTCTGGCGCTCGGTGTTATCGAGGCGGCGGAAAAATCGGGCGACCTGAAACCCGGTCAGACTGTCGTCGAGGCGACAAGCGGCAATACCGGCATCGGCCTTGCCATGGTCTGCGCGGCCAAAGGCTACCCGCTGGTCGTCACCATGGCCGAAAGTTTTTCCGTCGAGCGACGCAAGCTGATGCGCTTCCTCGGCGCCAAAGTCATTCTGACGCCCGCCTCGCAAAAAGGCACCGGCATGGTGGAGAAAGCGAAAGAGCTCGCCGAAAAGAATGGCTGGTTCCTGACGCGCCAGTTCGAGAACGACGCGAACCCGGCGATGCATGAGCGCACCACGGCGCGCGAGATCATGAACGACTTCAAGGATCAGAAACTCGATTACTGGGTTACGGGTTTTGGCACCGGCGGCACGCTTACGGGCGTTTCTCGTGTGCTGAGGAAGGAAAGCCCCGACACAAAGATCGTCGTTTGCGAACCGCCGGACGCGGCGATGCTGTCGAGCGGCGCGCCGCAAGAGCGCAACGCCGACGGCAGCCCGAAATCCTCTCACCCGGCCTGGACGCCGCATCCGATCCAGGGCTGGTCCCCGGACTTCATTCCGAAGATCACATCCGAAGCGGTCGAGGCCGGCGTCATCAGCCAGATCGTCAAGACGCCGCCTGCCGAAGGCATGAAATGGTCGCGCGCGCTCGCCCAGAAGGAAGGGATCTTCACCGGCATTTCCGGCGGCTCGACATTCGCCGGCGCCATGGAAGTGGCGAAAAACGCGCCCAAGGGAACGACTATCCTTTGTATGTTGCCGGATACTGGCGAGCGTTATCTCTCAACGCCTCTCTTTGCGGATGTGGCGGCGGATATGAGCGCTGAAGAGGTCGAAATCTCCCGGTCGACGCCGGGCTATCAGCTTCCCGCATGATTGCGCCGTCTGATTTTTCCCCCTGATCGTGTCGGGCTCGCGCGGAATTGATGGCGCAGTCCCTGCGGACGCGCCCGGAATTGTCCTATAAATGAGGTGTTGGCTTTACAGGGTCGATTCCGGGCTGGGGCGCACTGGAGATTTGGAATGATGAAAAAAACGATCGTGGTCGCCGCGCTGATGGCGGTTTCCGGCGCAGCCTGCGCCACTGCAAATACGGATACTGAGATGTCCGAAAAGGTCGCGGCGCGGCTCGCCGAATTCGAGCCGACGGGCAAGGTTGAGACTTGTCTCAGCACCGTGCGCGTCCGCTCCATAGATGCGCTCGACGACTACCGGTTTCTCGTCCGCACAGGCGTCAATGATTATTATCTGAACGAGGTCTCCGGCCGTTGCAGCGGCGCAGGACGTGCCGGCAACCGCCTTCAATATACGATTTCGGGCGCCCAGCTCTGCCGCAACGAGATTATCCAGGTGGTGGACAACACGACGGGCTTCATGGTCGGCTCTTGCGGTCTTGGATCGTTTCAGGAGCTTGCGGAAAAGCCCGCCAAGACCGAATAACGCGTCGCGTCCGTCAGAACAGGAATGGCAATCATGCGTAGAATTTTGAAAACAGCGCTTCTTGGCTTCGCTATGGCGGCGACGGCCAGCACCGCTTTCGCGTTGTCGAGCAAGGAAGCACAAAAGAAATTGTCCAAATATGAGAAAACCGGCGAGACATTGACCTGTCTTCCGTTACACGCCGTGCGCGATACGGATGCGTTAGACGATTACACCCTGCTGGTTGAAGCGACAGGCGGCGTTTACCTCAACGAGCTTAATGGACGTTGTTCCGGTCTCGGCCGCGAAGAGCGCTATGTCCGGCGCTCTTCCGATGCGCGCATGTGCAAGGGCGACATTATACGCGTTATCGACAGCTTCGGCACCACCATGGGCTCTTGTAGCCTCGGCGCTTTTGAAAAGCTTTCGGAGCTGCCGGAAGAAGATACCCAATCAGAATAGATTTTCTTTGGCAGATAGTTGCGCCCGCGCGAAACCCGCGCGGGCGCATTTTATTTGTGTACGGAATATTCCGGCCGGTTAACAAAAGGTTTTTGAAAGGTAAAAGAACCTATAATTCGTCATTAACGGGATTTTAGGTTCGGGCCGATCATCCTTGCCATGGTTAATCCGTTCGCGGGGTTGCGGACGGGGAGTTAAGGCAAGGGGCTATAAGAAATGACGATTGCATTGGGTGTGGAAGCGCTCGAGACGGCGGAGCCGGTATTGAGCGACGTGGAAATGTACCGGTTGGGGCTGGAAGCATCGACGGGCGGAGACCATGGGATCTTCGATCTCATCACCGCGCATAAATGGTTCAATCTCGCAGCGATGCAGGGCAACCTCGAAGCGCGCGCTTACCGCGCCGAGCTCGCCAAGGAAATGACGGCCGAAGAGATCGCCGAGGCGCAAAAACTCGCCCGCGAATATCTCGCCACGCATCGCGCGAAAAACAACTGACGCATGAAGCTGGCCCGGTCTTTCCGGGCTAAGGGGCGGACGCCAAAGGCGCGCCTTAGATTTCGCCGGGGCGAATGCCGCCCGCGGCGGCTGCGCCCAGCTCCTCGGACGCAATCCTGCGGAAAGTCTGTTTTTGCGTTTCGTCGAGATTGTCGAAACGCGGGCGTTTGACGCCGCGCAGGGCGGTTTTTTCATGTTCGCTCATCTGCCGCCAGGCTCGCCGGCGTTCCGCGCGAAACTGCGCGCGGCCAGCCTCGTCGAGCGCCAGATAGCGCGCCGATGTCGCCGCCTCGATCTGGCGGGATTGAGCGAGGCGCAGATCCGTTTCAAAGAAATCCGCGGCCACGAGATCGACGAAAATGTCTGTCTGGGCCGCTTTGGCCGGGCGTACGCCGGACGCGCCCGCCTCTTGCGACTCGGCGCGCGCGACGCCGCACAGCGCCGCGACAAGCATCGCCAGAAACAGATATGGTCTCGCCAAAGGTCTGATCCCCCACCGCTTTTCAGCCTATCATAAGCGCCCGGCCTTGCCAGCGATCTAAGGAGATACACGCAAATTGCCAGAACCTCCGGTTTTATCGCCGGTTTTGGGGAAAAAAACCGGCGGAACGCGCCGAACGGCCTTGCCAAGCGGCGGGTCCTGCCTTAGACGACCGGGCTTCCTATTCAAGCGCTGAACGCCTGCGGGGACAATGACCCCGGCCGTCCGGCGCGGCAGAGACAGACTTTTAGAGGTTTCCATGGCCGTCCCGAAGAGAAAAACCACGCCCGCCAAACGGGGCATGCGCCGCAGCCACGACAAGCTCGCCCAGGCGAGCTACATCGAAGACAGCGATTCCGGCGAGCTGCGCCGTCCGCACCATATCGATCTCAAGACCGGCAAATATCGCGGCCGTCAGGTTCTCGAGCCCAAAGAGGACTAAGCCGCGGCTGTTTCCGACGTTTTGAACGCCGTCCTTCGGGGCGGCGTTTTGCATTTCCGCCTTTGCCGATTATGCTCCTTGCCGGGTCTGGGGCCCAATCAGGGTGGGCAGGGAAATGAAATTCACGAGAGCGGCGCTGTTTGTCGTCATTGCGACGCTGTCCGCATTTTTGTTGTCGGGATGCGTGACCTATCCCTATCAGACCGCGTTCGACGCCTGCGATGCTGAAGCGGGCGCCTGCTACCGCTATTGCGAAGAGGCGGGGCTTAGCGACTACGAATACGGCGCCTGTCACGCCGATTGCGAAGCGGGCGCGAACCGCTGCTTCGCTGGGGCTTATGAGCGCTATTCATATGACAGCTCTTACGGCGGCGGTGCTTATTATTCGCCGTCCTGGCCCTGGTATGGCCGCTATGGCGCCTGGGGCCCGTCGAGCGGCTATTTTTTCGATTTTTCCTATTGGGGCGGGCCCGGCCGCTATTACGATCCTTATTACAATAACCGCTACCCCTATGGTCGGCGGCGTCATGGCGACCGCGACAAAGATCGCGATTGGGATCGCGACCATGACAAGGACGGCGGGGACAATCCCAACCCCCCGCGGCAAACGCCGAGAGGGCAGGGCGAGCCTGACTATAATCCGCAACCGAATGATCGCGGACGCCGCCGTGCGCCGCCGCCGCAAATGGCCCCTAATCCCGCGCCCGCCCAGAGCGCGCCCCCGCCCAGAGCGCCGGCGCAGTCTACTCCGCCGCCCCAATCTTCTCCGCCCCCGGCGGCGTCCCCCCGTCAGCAGCAGCCGGCGCGCTCAAGCCCGTCCAATCAGCAGCGCCCGAAAAGCAGCAGCAGCCCCCGCAACACCGACCGGCCGCAAGAGTACTAGCGAGCTGGTTTCCGGTCGCCCCGTTGCGATCTCGCGGGGGAGGGCTATAGAGGCTCCGGAAAAACAACCGGAGCCTTTTTTCATGACCGCCATCGCCGACATCTACGCCCGTGAAATCCTCGACAGCCGCGGCAATCCGACCGTCGAAGTCGATGTCACGCTCGAAGACGGCTCCATGGGCCGTGCGGCCGTGCCGTCTGGCGCTTCGACCGGGGCGCATGAAGCCCATGAGCTGCGCGATGGCGGCGAGCGCTATGGCGGCAAGGGCGTTCTCAAAGCCGTCGAGGCGGTCAATGGCGAGATCTTCGACGCGCTTTCGGGTTTCGAGGCGGAAGAGCAGACGCTGATCGACGAGACCATGATCGCGCTCGACGGAACGGAAAACAAATCGCGCCTCGGCGCCAACGCCATTCTCGGCGTTTCCATGGCGGTCGCCAAAGCCGCTGCAGAAGCCTCGGCCTTGCCGCTCTACCGTTATGTGGGCGGCGTCTCCGCCCGCGTCCTCCCGGCGCCGATGATGAACATCGTCAATGGCGGCGCCCATGCGGACAATCCAATCGACATTCAGGAATTCATGATTATGCCGCTCGGCGCCGACACGTTTTCGGACGCGCTGCGCATGGGCGCGGAAGTCTTTCATGCGCTGAAAAAGGGTCTGAAAGACGCCGGCCACAACACCAATGTCGGCGACGAGGGCGGCTTCGCGCCGAACTTGAAATCGACCGACGATGCGCTCGGCTTTATCATGAAGGCGATCGAGAAAGCCGGTTACCGTCCGGCGGAAGATGTCTTCATCGCCCTCGATGCGGCGTCGACGGAATTCTACAAGAACGGAAAATACGAGCTTGAAGGCGAAGGCAAGTCCCTCGACGGCGAGGGCATGGCGAAATATCTCGCCGATCTTGTGGCGCGCTATCCTATCGTCTCCATTGAGGACGGCATGGCGGAAGACGACTGGGCCGGATGGAAAGCGCTCACCGACATCATTGGCGAGAAATGCCAACTCGTCGGCGACGATCTTTTCGTCACCAATGAAAAACGCCTGCGTCAAGGCATCGAAAAGGGCTGCGCCAATTCGATCCTCGTCAAGGTCAACCAGATCGGCACGCTGACCGAAACGCTCGCCGCCGTCGATACGGCTCATCGTGCGCGCTACACGGCGGTGATGTCGCACCGTTCCGGCGAAACCGAGGACGCGACCATCGCAGATCTCGCCGTCGCGACCAATTGCGGCCAGATCAAAACCGGCTCGCTCGCCCGCTCCGACCGGCTCGCTAAGTACAACCAGCTTCTTCGTATCGAAGAGGAGCTCGGCGATATGGCGCGCTATGCCGGCGCCGCAGTGTTCGGGAGATAGAGGTTGAGCGCGCCTGTCATTCGCGCGGCGACCAATGCGGATAAGGAAAAGGTCCGGGCGCTGGTCTTTACGGTCCTCGACGAATATGACCTTGAACCTGCGCCGAAAACGACAGACCGCGACCTCGACGATCTCGAAGGTTTTTACGCAGGCGGCAGTTTCGACGTGCTTGAAACCGCTGACGGCGACATCATCGGCACGGTGGGGCTATGGCCGATGCAAGGCGTTGGGGGCGGCGGCGTCGTGGAACTGCGCAAGATGTATCTGAAGCAATCAGCGCGGGGGCGGGGTTACGGCAAGCGGCTCCTGACTCACGCCATCGCCCGCGCGAAAGAGCTCGGCTTCACCCGCATCGAGCTACAGACGGCTCGCGTCCTCGAAGAAGCGCTCGGCCTCTACGCCAAATTCGGTTTCGTTCATTCGCCGGAAGCGGCCCTTGAACGCCGCTGCGATCAGGCTCTGGCTCTTGATCTCTAAAGGCGTTTGATCGTTAGAAAAATCGCCGATGCTCAAAAAAACGAATCGGGTGATTCGGATTTTAACGAATCATTAACCAACTTTGATTCTTTTGAAACGCAACCAAAAAATAGAAACCCGGTCCATGTTGCGTTTGCGCTTTCTTTTCGACATCGCCTTTCCCGCCCTTGTCATGTGTCTGACCGGCATCCTCCTCTACAGCTCTGTTGTCAGCGACACAGGCTATCGCTCGCTCTCGGCGCTCGAAAAGGAGGCGGCGGAGAAGGAAGCCCAGCTCAATGAGCTTCAGGCGCGGCGGATCGAGCTGGAAAAACGGGCCGACCTTCTCAATCCCAAATCCCTCGATCCAGACCTCCTCGATGAGCGCATCCGCGGGGTTCTCGGCTATACGCGGGAGGGGGACGTCGTCATTTCCCGGCGCGAGCTCGACCGGCTGCTGGCGGATTAACGGGCTTCCCGGCTCATTTCCTTGACATTTAAGCCTTCTTTCGCGCCTCAACTTGTTCCCCGGCGGCGGTCCGTTTATGACAGGCTCCGAACTGACCCGGAGATCCCTTGATGGCTTCCGAAGCCCCCAAAACCAACCTGACCGCCACTAACGAAGAACTCCTCCACTATTACCGCGACATGCTGCTGATCCGGCGCTTTGAGGAGCGGGCGGGCCAGCTTTACGGCATGGGTCACATTGGCGGCTTCTGCCACCTTTATATCGGTCAGGAAGCGGTGGTCGTCGGCATGGAGGCCGTCAAGAAAGAGGGCGACCAGACCATCACCGGCTATCGCGACCACGGCCACATGCTCGCCTGCGGCATGGACGCGAAAGGCGTCATGGCGGAGCTGACGGGCCGCGAGGGCGGTTACTCGAAAGGCAAGGGCGGCTCCATGCACATGTTCTCGAAAGAGAAGGAGTTTTATGGCGGCCACGGGATTGTCGGGGCGCAGATCCCCCTCGGCGTCGGCCTCGGTTTCGCCAACCGTTATCGCGACGAGAACAAGGTGAGCCTCACCTATTTCGGGGACGGCGCTTCGAACCAGGGGCAGGTCTTTGAAGCCATGAACATGGCGCAGCTCTGGAAGCTGCCTGTCGTCTTCATCATAGAGAACAACCAATACGCCATGGGCACGAGCGTCAAACGCTCGCACTCCGACACCCACCTTTATCGCCGCGGCGCGGCTTTCGGCATTCCGGGCATGGAAGTCGACGGCATGGACGTTCTCGCTGTGCGCGAAGCCGGACGGCAGGCAGTGGACCACGCGCGCAACGGCGAAGGTCCCTATGTTCTCGAAATGAAAACCTACCGCTATCGCGGCCATTCCATGTCCGATCCGGCGAAGTACCGCACGCGCGAGGAAGTCGATAACATCCGCGAGCACTCCGATCCGATCAAACGCTGCGAGCAGCGCCTTGCCGACAACGGCTTCAAGGATGAAGAAAAGCTCAAAGAGATCGACAAGGAGATCAAGGCGATCGTCAAGGAGGCGGCGGACTTCGCCCTTGAAAGCCCCGAGCCGTCGCCCGAAGAGCTTTTCACCGATATTTACGCCTGATCGAAGCGCGCAAGCTTCAGGAAATCGAACTCCCGCAAGGTCTCGCCATTGAGCGCCAGATCGGCGAGCGCTTCGCCGATGACCGGCGCGAATTTAAATCCGTGTCCGGAAAATCCCATGGCGAAAATCGTGCGATCGTCATCGGGGTGTCTATCGATGATGAAATGCCCGTCAGGCGACATGGCGTAAAGACAGCTCTGTTGTTTCGTAATGGCGGCGGAAAGGCCCGGAAGGCGGCGCTTAACATAGGCCTCCATATCGCGCCGAGACTCTTCAGCAGCTTCCGGCGCGTCGTCATGCGCTGAGGCGACGGTTGCGCCGCCGGTATGCTCGCCGATCTTGACGCCGTCGCTATCGACCGCGGGAAAGCCATAGCGAAACCGGCCGTCCGTCTCTTCGATGCCGAAAGGCAGAAAGCCGTTGGCGAGGGGCAGCCGATCATCGCCGGGCGATGTCCAGAACAGAGTTTTGCGCAGCGGTTGAACCATGCGCCGTCCCATCTCGTCCAAACCGCCTGCAAAGGCGCCGGGCGTGATGATAAGCCTGTCGAAATGAAGGGCTTCTCCGCCTGCTGCGACTTCAAGGCGAGCATCGCCGGCGCTCCATTGCGTGACCGGGAAATTCTCTCGCAGCGTCGCGCCCTGCGCTTTGGCGCCATTGAGCAATACGGTGCGGGCGCGATCGGCGTAGATGAAACCTGCTTCCGGCTCGATCAGCATCTCCATGTCCGGATCGAAGTTGAACCAGAAGAAGCGTTTCGCCGCTTCCGCCAGCGAAATATCGTGCAGCGAAAGCCCGTGCTCTTTCGCGGCGAGGCGCGTGCCGGAGATGGTCTTTGACGAAGGATGCCCCGCCAGCAGCACGCCGCACATTTCAAACAGCTTCTCTCCCGACGCCTTTTCAAGATCGCGCCACCCGGCGGCGGCGCGTTTGAGGAGGGGCACATAATCGGGATGTTCGAAATAGGCGGTGCGGAAAAGCCGCGTCGCGCCATGGGAAGAACCCTTGTCATGCATGGCCGTAAATTGTTCGAACAGCGTCACGTCGGCGCCGCGTCTCGCTAGACAGTAAGCGGCTGCGGAGCCCATGATCCCGGCGCCGATGACTGCGACTTTCGCGCTCATGAGAACGCCATCGTCATGGTGATCTTTTTGTGGCCGGCCGCGTTCCAGTGATCGAGCGGTTCCTCGCTGACGATCCTGAAGCCGAGCTTTTCGTAGATCGCCATGGATGCGGCGAGGCCCGTCGTGGTTTCAAGATAGACCTCGGCAAGCCCTTCATTGCGCGCATAGTCCATGGCGCGGTTCACAAGCTCGCCCCCCAGACCCGTTCCGCGCGCGGCGGGAGAGACCAGAACCCAGCGCAATTGTCCGCGCCCGCCGCGGTCGATCATGGCGGCGCAGCCTACGAGCTCGCCGCCTTTTTCGGCGAGCCAGATCCGCCCTGCGGCGGCGTCATCGAGTATGAAATCCGCCAGGGTCCGGCACTCATAGGCCTCGAAGGTGAGATCCCCCGGGAAACCCGGTTCGGCGGCGTAAACTTCGCCATGGAGCGCCGCGATCCGGCCGAGATCGCCGGGGCGCAAATCCCATCGTATGGTTATGTCATCAGTCATCATGGGTCTTCAGGGGCATCTGTCCGGAAGCTTTGATCCGGGCGCAAATCCTGTCACATCTCATCCATGCAGAACAGGCGCGACGCCAGCAAAAGCGAAATGACCGGGCGGCCGGAAAAGCTTTTGCTGCATGTGTTTTCGAGTTTTTCCTATGGCGGCCAGCAGGCCCGGCTCGCCATGCTGGCGCGCGCGCTTGGTCCGGATTTTCGCCATCACATCGTTGCGCTCGACGGCGATCTCGCGGCGCGCAGCCTGTTTGACGCATCGGTGAAGGCTGACTTCACGCCCATGCAGATGAAGAAATCGCCGGGTTTGAGTCCCTCCAATATTCTGCGGTTGCGCCGGTGCATATCCGGAACGGTGCCTGACCTTCTGTGCACCTATAATTGGGGCTCCATCGAAGCTGTTGTCGCCAACCGTCTTGGGGTCAAGGCGGCGCACATTCATTTCGAGGATGGTTTTGGGCCGGATGAAACGCTTGACAAACAGTCGCAGAAGCGCGTCAGGGCGCGGCGGTTTATTCTTGCGAAAAGCCATGTCGTCGTCCCCTCGCAAGGGCTTGAACAAGCGGCGCGGACCTCGTGGAAGCTCCGCCATGTTCACTGCATCGAAAACGGCGTCGACTTCGAAAGGATGCAAAGCGGCAGGCGCGGACACAGCGCCGCGCTGGTCGTCGGCTCGCTTGGCGCCTTGCGCCCGGAAAAGAATTACGCGCGCCTGATCGCCGCGTTCAAAAAGGCGGACCGGGAGCATAAAGCGCGGCTGGAGATCTTCGGCGGCGGACCGGAGCATGACCGTTTGTGCGCGCTTGCGGGAGACGATGAGCGCATTTCCCTGCCGGGCGCCACATCAGCGGCTGCGGATGCTTATGCGCGGTTCGATATTTTCGCCCTCTCGTCGGACACGGAACAGGCGCCCATAAGCCTGATGGAGGCGATGGCGGCGGGGCTTCCCGTGGTCGCCACCAATGTCGGCGACATCGCAGCGATGGTTTCAGAAGAAAACCGCGCCTATGTGACGCTGGCCGGGGATGACGACGCTTACGCCGATGCGCTCGCCCAGCTCCTTCAGAACCCCGGCGTCCGGGCGGAAACCGGCGCCGCAAACAAGCGAAAGGCGAAAGAAACCTTTTCGCTGGAACGTATGGCCGCCGCCCACCGAACGCTGTATTTATCCGTGATGGAGCGCCATGGCTGATATCGTTGTTGCGTCGTTAACCGATCGCGCCGCCTTTCTTGAAGACTGGCAGGTGCTTTATGCGCGTGCGGACTATCCCAGCTTTTTTCATACGCCGGCATGGATGAAATCCTGGCTCGACGGCGCGCCAGAAGCCGCCCGCCTGAAGCATATCTGCCTGCGGGAAGGCGGGACCCCGGTTTTGATGGGCGCTTTTTCCGTAGCGCCGCGCAAGCCGCCCATGCTGGGCTTGCAGGAAAGCTGGTTCCACGAATTCGGCGATGTGGAACGCGACGCCGTCTATGCGGAATATGTGGATTTTCTCGCAGCGCCCGAAGCCGCGCATGAGCTGCGCCGCGACGCCGTCTGCGCCATGATCGAGGAAATCGGAACGGCGGACGGTTTTGTTTTCCGCAATCTCACCGACGATATGACCTCCGCCGTGTTTTCCGCCGCCGCCATCTGCGAAATGTCGGGCCGGGTTCTCAATGAACAGCCGGTCTATGGCTGCGAGCTGACCGGCGACGGATTCATGGAGAAGTTGAGCTCGTCGCTGCAATCGAAGATCGGCCGCGCCTTGCGCCTTTATGAAGAGCGAGGGGCATTGACGGCGCGCCTCGCGCAAACGGATGCAGAAAAAGCCGCCGCCTGGGACCGTCTCAAGACGTTGCACAACACCGGATGGGAGGCGCGCGGAAAGCGTGGCGTCTTCGACAATCCGCATCTCACTGCGTTTCACGAGCGGCTTCGAAAAAATGCGCCGGACGCCTGTCATTTGTTTGAAGTCAAAGCGGGCGATGAAGTGATCGCCGTGCTCTATAATTTCGTGCATGGCCGGCATGTGATGAATTACCAGAGCGGGCTTAAATTCGAGGATGACAACCGGCTGACGCCCGGCTTCGTCGCGCATGCGCTCGCGGCGCAGTATTATCAGGAAAAAGGCTTCGAGGTTTACGACCTTCTCGCGGGCGAGGCGGACTACAAATCCCGCCTCGGCGAACCCCATGCGATTTTCACCTCGTTGGTGCTCGAACGTCCGACCTGGCGCAACCGTCTGCGGGGATTATTAAAACGCTAGCCGCCCCTCGCGGTCCGCAGGAAAGCATCGAACATGATGACGCTCCACAATTCCTGTGCACACTCCGCGCGGCCCGATCTGAAGTCACGGATCATGGCGTCGACCGCGCGCTCGCTGAAAAGCCCGCTTTCGCGCCAGTGTTGCGACGCGTTGAGACGCAGGGCGGGATTGTTGCGTTCTCTTCGCATCCATTCCCGGATCGGCGGCGCGAAGCCTCGTTTCTTCCGCGCGATATGATCGGCGCCTAGGCGAGAGGCGAATGCGTCTTTGAGGATGCGCTTTCCGGTCCCGTGTTTCAGCTTGTAGTCAGGCGGCAGCGCGCCGGCCCATTCAACAATTCTGTGATCTAAAAGAGGAGGCCGCGCCTCGAGCCCGTGCGCCATGGAGGTGCGGTCGACCTTCACCAGCATGCGTCCCGGCAGCCAGGTCATCAGGTCCGCATATTGCGCGCGGGAGAGCGGATCTTCGGCGTCCGACGCGTCCATGGCTTCGGCTATCAGGGAAGACGGGCGGTAGCCGCCAAGCATGCGCGTGAAATCCGGATTGAGGATCGCCTCCATACGCGAGGGGAGGTTGATCGCGACAGCGGCGGCGTAGCCTTGCGCCGATGATTGTGCGAGCGCCTGAAACGTCGTCTTAGCGCGCAAGGGCCGCGGCGCCCAGTCGAGCTTGGGATAAAGTGCGCCGAGCGGACCAAAGAGAGCAGCGCGAAAAGGAGGCGGTATTATGCGCCGAGTCCTTTCTTCGCCGAGAAAGAACGGATAGCGGCGATAGCCGGCGAAAATTTCATCGCCGCCGTCGCCAGTGAGCGCCACGGTAACATGACGGCGCGCAATTTCCGCCACCTGATAAGACGGCAGGGCGGAAGCGTCGGCGAAAGGCTCGCCCATGGCGGCGGCGACCCTGTCGATCAGCGCGGTTGAATCTGCGTTCGCTTCATCTTCGTAATGAACGGCGGCGAATTTCTTCGCAACGGCGCGCGCCGCCGCGCTCTCGTCATCGTCGCCGTCAAAATCGATGGTGCAGGCGGTGACGGCGCCCTGCGCCTGCGCCATGGAGGAAAGGATGCTGGCGGAATCGACGCCGCCAGAGAGAAACGCGCCCATAGGGACGTCGGAAATCATCTGCGCCTTAACCGCGTCATCGATCTGCGCGCGCAACAGCTCCGCCGCTTCGTCATAGGCAAGGGCGCCGCCATTTGCGAAGACAGGGCGCCAGTAGCGTTCAAGCCGCGGCGTTTTTCCGCGTTCGAAGCGGACCCAGTGCGCCGGCGGCAGTTTCAGAACGCCGCGCCAGATCGCTTTCGGGTCGGGTACATAGCCGTAAAAGAAGTAGTCGGCGGCGGCGCGGGGGTCGAGGCTGAGATCGATGAGACCTGACGCCGCAAGGGCGCCGATCTCGGACGCAAACATTAGAAAGCCGTCATTCGTTTCCGCATAATAGAGCGGACGTTCGCCGAGACGGTCGCGGGCGAGGGTGAGGCTATGCGCGCCGGGCTCGTAAAAGCCGAAGGCGAACATGCCGCGCAGGTTCTGCAGATAATCTGCGCCTTCCAGCGACAGGCCTTCAGCCAGAACTTCCGTATCGGAGCGCGTTTTCAGCGCGATCTTGTGTTTCAGCCTCTGCGCCAGCTTCTCGTAATTGTAGATCTCGCCGTTGTAAGTCAGTACGCCGCCCGACTGCGCGTGAAAAGGCTGGGCGCCGCCTTCCTTATCGATGATGGCGAGGCGGCGATGGCCAAGCCCCACGCCCGGCGCGAAATAAAAACCCTCGCCGTCAGGACCCCGATGGGCGAGGGCGTCCGTCATGCGCTTCAACGCCGCACGGTCAACGTCGCGAGCGCCGTTTAGATCAAAAATGCCTGCAATGCCGCACATGGATCAGGGGGCGGCTCTCATTCGAGCGCGCCAGTCGTCGAAGCGCTCAACATCGCTCGTGAAAGCGCGAATGCGCGCCAGGGCTTCGGCGGGCTCGCCCGCGTAGTTGGAGGCTATGATGATGACGCCGCCTTCCGGGTTGACGCCCTTGAGTTTGTCTTTCATTTGCGCCCATTTGAAAGCGATTTTATTCGTATAGACAGCATCGCCGCGCCAATAGGCGGTGGCGACGAGAAGGCGTCGGCGTTCAGGCCCCGCAACAATCTCCAGCGGGATCTCCTTTGCGTCGCCAAAGAGATAAACAACATCTTTAAAGCTTGCGATCTTGCGCCAGTCTTTCCCATCCGCAGACGCATTCATGCGGTTGACGATTTCCTTGCCGGGCCGGTCACGTTCGAACCAGCCGAGCGTCACATAGACCCGTTCGCCGTTCCGGTCATAGGTGACGGCCTCTATCGCATCGGCGTTGATCGTCGGCGCCCAGTTCTGCGGGCCCCCGAGCAGGCGCCAGCCCGGCGCGCTCAAGGGAGAGAGTTGCGGCGGCGACGCAATCGCTGCGCCGCCGTTGATAACGAAAGCCGCATAAAAGGAAGCGATAGCGATGGGTGCAAACGCAAAGGCGGCGATCGAAAAATGCCACGGACGGCGGGCGCGGACCGGCGCATGTTCCGGTCCGACACCATGGGGACGGTGCATCTTCCCGCCGACCCAGAAGAGGACGGCGAAGACAAGCGCATAAAAAACGAGACCGACAACAAAGTGGTCCGGACCGACGGCGAAACGCATGTCGCTCAACGTGGCGACGAGCACTAACAAGAAAGCGCGCAGGAAGTTGGCGGAAAGCGCGACGGCTGCGGCGACCGCAATGAAGGCGGCGCGCGTTTTGACGTCGGGCAAAGTCTGGCTCGCATAGACCCAGGCGATCATCATCGCCGCAAGCAGGAAATTCAGCCCGGCGCAGGCCTCGGCGATTTCGAAAACGCCGGCCCCGGTTCGGATGAAGGTTCCGTCGATCGTCGCGCCGGTTCCAACGAGGGTCAGCATGGCGGCGACCGCTTTTGCGGTGAAGGCCTGCAAGGCGGGGATCAGCACTTCGCCGAAGGGAACCATGAAATAAAGAAACAGCAGCGGCAGCGCCCAGAGCTTCACGGCGCCGGCCCCGAACATCACCCACGCGCCGGCGATCAGCAGCGTGACGAAAGCGGCCTGCTCCACCAGCGCGACGCCGGCTGCGCGGCCCGCCAGCCAGAGAAACGCTCCGGCGGCGACAGCGACAAGGCCAAGCGGGCCGGTTGCGGGATCGATGCGCGGGCGGCTCAAAATCATCAGGAGGGCCAAGGGCGCGACGGCGACGCCGTGATGATAGGTCGAGGAGGTCATCCAGGTCTGCGCCATCGAGAACGCTGTCTGGGGAAGGGCGAACAGGCAGGCGGCCGCATACGCGCCGAACATAGCGACCGGAAGGCTCCAGTCGCTGCGGCGTGCCGAACTGAAATCTGCGGCGAGCATGGTCATCCCGGACCCCCGCTTGCGAAGCCTCAAGGCTAGGCGGGCGGCGTTTCGTGTTTGTTAAGACTATGCCCGTTTGCAGGATGGTTAACGATTTTTACGACCCTCAATCAGGGCGTCCACCACCCCCGGATCGGCTAGGGTCGAGGTATCGCCAAGGGCGCCGAACTCGTTTTCCGCGATTTTCCTGAGGATCCGCCGCATGATCTTGCCCGAGCGCGTCTTTGGCAGGGCCGGGGTGAAATGGATGTGGTCGGGCTTGGCGATAGGGCCGATCTCCTGGCGCACAGTCTCGATGATTTCCTTTTCAAGCGCCTCGGAGGGCTCATCCGTCGCATGGAGCGTCACATAAGCGTAGATCCCCTGGCCTTTGACGTCGTGGGGAAAGCCGACAACGGCGGATTCGCACACCTTCGGATGCTCGTCGATGGCGGCTTCCACCTCGGCGGTGCCGAGACGGTGGCCGGAGACATTGATGACGTCGTCCACGCGTCCGGTGATCCAGTAATAGCCGTCGGCGTCGCGCTTGGCGCCATCACCGGTGAAATACATGCCGGGATAGGTCTTGAAATAAGTGTCGATGAAGCGCTGGTGATCGCCGTAAACGGTGCGCATCTGACCGGGCCATGAATCCGTAATGACGAGATTGCCCTCGCAGGCGCCCTCGAGGAACTTGCCCTCGGCGTCGACAATCGCCGGGAAGACGCCGGGGAGCGGTTTCGTCGCAGAGCCGGGTTTCAGATCCGTGGCGCCGGGCAGGGGCGAAATCAGAATGCCGCCGGTTTCCGTTTGCCACCAAGTGTCGACAATCGGATGTTTCCCGTCGCCGACGACATTGTAATACCAGAGCCACGCTTCAGGATTGATCGGCTCGCCCACGGACCCGAGAAGGCGCAGGGAAGACCGGTCGGCCTTTTTCACCCATTCGTCGCCGTCGCGCATGAGCGAGCGGATCGCTGTCGGCGCAGTATAGAAGATGTTGACTTTGTGTTTCTCAATTACCTGCCAGAAGCGCGACGCATCGGGATAGGTCGGCACGCCTTCGAAAATCAGCGTTGTCGCGCCGTTCGCCAGCGGCCCGTAAACGATATAGCTGTGGCCCGTCACCCAGCCCACATCCGCCGTGCACCAGAAGATTTCGCCGGAGCTGTAATCGAACACGATTTCATGCGTGTACGAAACATAAGTCAGGTACCCGCCGGTGGTATGCAAGACGCCTTTCGGTTTTCCGGTGGAGCCTGACGTATAAAGGATAAAGAGCGTATCCTCGGCGTTCATGGATTCCGCCGGGCACTCGGGCGCAACATCGTTGCGCGCTTCGCCGTAATAATAGAGGTCGCGGCCCGCCTTCATGGCGATCTTGCCGTTCGTGCGTTCAACGACCAGCACGAGGCGCACGCCGTCGAGATTTTTATGGCCCGGTTTTTCGAGCGCCTTGTCCACATTGGCTTTCAGGGGCACGGTCTTGCCGCCGCGCAGGCCCTCATCCGCAGTGATGACTGCCGTCGCGCCGCAATCCTCAATCCGGCTCGCCAGCGCCTCAGGCGAAAAGCCGCCGAAAACGACGGAATGCACCGCGCCGATGCGCGCGCAGGCGAGCATGGCGAAGGCCGCCTCCGGGATCATCGGCATATAGATGATGACGCGGTCGCCGCGTTTTACTCCGCGCGCCTTTAGGACGTTCGCCATGCGGCAGGTTTCTTCGAAGGCTTCCCGGTAGGTGATCTTTTTTGATGTTCCGGGGTCGTCGCTTTCCCAGATGATCGCGATGTCGTCGGCGCGCTCGGGCAGATGCCGGTCGAGACAATTCACGCAGGCGTTCAGCTCGCCGTCATAGAACCAGCGAATGTGAAGATCGCTTGCGTCATAGGATACGTCCTTGACCTTGGTGAACGGCTTCGACCAGTCGAGGCGCATGGCAACCTCCGCCCAGAAACTTTCCGGATCGTCCTTGGCCTTCGCACGCACTGCGCCCGCCTTGTCGGCGTTTGTCAGCGTGTTTTTCGCGGCCGCGTCGCTGACCTTGATGAGTTCTTCCTGCGACATTCATTTCTCCCAGAGTATCAGCGCCGATGCTAGTTGATGAGGATCGATTGCGCAAACCGTGCGCATTGCCGTTGCAGCTGCGCATCTATGTGTAAAACTGTCCGCGCCGGCAAGGCCAGTTTTACATTTCCGTCACCAACCGGTCACAACAGCGTTACAAAAACCCGGCAAGGCCCCCGCCTGTCAGTTCTGGCGTTAATTCCATTGGTGGGGCAATTCATGAACCGTTCTCTCCTGTCCGCTTCGGCGGCTTCCGTTCTTGTTGTGGCTATCGCTGCGCCGCTCCCGGCGTTCGCCGGCGTTATCGAAGGCCGGGTCAGCGATCAGTCCGGCTCGGTCTCTTTAGAAGGCGCCGTTGTGCGCATCGCCGAAACCGGTGAATCGGCAGCGACGGATCGCGCCGGCCAGTATCGCCTCAGCAATGTCCCGGCGGGGAATTACACGCTTGTCGTGACTTATGTCGGCGCAGACTCCGAAACGGTCAGCGTCTCGGTGCCCAGCGATGCTGCCGTAGTGCGTCAGAACATTGCGCTCGGCGAGGATGTCGCCGTCATCGACAACGTGCTGGTGGTGGGCCAGCGCGGCGCGCTCAATTCGGCGCTCAGCCAGCAGAAAGCCTCCGACAAGGTCATCACCGTTCTTTCTTCCGACGCCATCGGACAGCTTCCCGATGAAAACGTCGCGGAGGCCGCCCGCCGCGCCGCCGGCGTCAACATCCAGAACGACCAGGGCGAAGGCCGCTACGTCTCCATCCGCGGCGCCAACCCGAACTTCGTGACGACGACGGTCAACGGCGTGCGCCTGCCGTCTCCAGACGCCGATCAGCGCCAGGTGCCGCTCGACGTCATCGACTCCGACATTCTCTCCAGCATCACGATCACAAAATCGCTGACGCCGGACGTCGACGGCGACTCTATTGGCGGCAATGTGGAAATTTCGACGCTCTCCGGCCTCGATCAGAAAGACCTTTTCCTGAAACTGAAAGCCGCCGGCATCTACACCAACCAGGTCGATGAGTTCGGCCAGCGCTATTCCGGCGCCTTCGCCAACAACTTCCTTGATGGCCGCCTTGGGGTTGCCGCGACGGCCGCCTGGCAGAAACGGAAATTCGGTTCCGAAAACAAGGAAAATGACGGCGAGTGGATTCTCGACGAAGCTGTCATCTACCCGGAAGAGCTTGAGCTGCGCGATTATCAGGTGACGCGCGAGCGTTTCTCCGCCGGCCTTAATCTCGACTTCCAGGCGACCGACAATCTTCTGCTGTTCGCTCATGGCCTTTATTCCGATTTCTCGGACCAGGAATATCGCTCGCGCGTGGAGAACAAGTTCGGCGATCCGTCTTTCGACGACGCCAACAGCAGCGGCGACATCGCCGTGTTCGACGCAGCCGATGACGATCCGTTTGAAGTCGACCGCGACATCAAGGACCGTTACGAAGATCAGCTGATCTATTCCTTTGTCAGCGGCGCCGAGTTTTCCAAGGACGCTGTCACTTTCGATGTTTCCGGTTCTTATTCCTACGCTGAGGAAAGCGAGCCGGAGCGCCTCGACGGCGGCTTCCGCGGCGAGTTTGATGAGGGCCTCTTTGGCGTTGATGTAAGCGACACGCTTCGCCCCGCGCTCGCTTTCCCGGATGCCGATGCAGAGGCGGCGTATTTTGACGCGGACAATTACGAATTCGACAGCATCGAGCGCACCAACGGCATCGCCAAAGATGATGAGCTGGCGTTCCAGGCGAACCTGAAAGTGGATGTCGATCTCTTTGGTGCGCCGGGCTACATCAAAACCGGCGGCAAGGTCCGCCTGCGCGAGAAGTCCTATGATCTAGATCTCGAGGTTTATGACGGCTGGGATGGCGACGACGATCTGTTGCTCTCCCAGTTCATGACTGATGTCGACTATGATCTTGACCGCATCAATCCGGTCGTGGACCCGAGTTCGTTCCGCGACTTCTTATTCTCCAACATCGATATGTTCGAGCTGAACGAAATCGACACGGCGCTGGAATCGACGGGCGCCAACTACATCGCCAATGAAGACGTCTATGCTGGCTATGTGATGGCGCAGCGCCAGTTCGGGAATGTCAGCGTCGTTGCCGGCGTGCGCGTTGAGCACACGGAATATGACGCCAGCGGCTTCAATCTCGCCCTTCAGGAATTTGAGGCTGAGATTAATGGCGACGTCACCGGCTCTTTGGATCCGGAAACGCTCATTCCCGCAGCCCCTGCAGGAAGCCTTGCCGCGGAAGACTTCGAGTTTGAATATGATGACGGCGATGACGTCACCGTGCTTGAGGTCGCGCGTGTCTACGCTCAGGCGGTTGATGTCAGCAAGTCCTACACGGACTGGCTGCCGAGCGTGAACATTCGCTACGATGTGACCGACGAAGTCGTTTTCCGCCTTGGCTACTACAAGACGATCGTTCGCCCGAACCTGGAACAGGCTGCGCCGCGCATCCTCGTTGAAGAAGGCGGTGAACTTGATGGCGACGCGGTCGGCGATGACGTTGAGGTCGAGCGCGAGGGCGAGGCGGGAAATCCCGATCTGGAACGCCAGCGCGCGCACAATTTCGATGCGTCGCTTGAATGGTATCCCGGCAACAAGTCTGTCCTTTCCGCCGGCGTCTTCTACAAGGATATCTCCAACCTGATTACGTCGGTCAACGCGTCGGGCGAGTTCTTCGGCGTCGATTTCGATCAGGTGCAAACCTTCATCAACGTGCCGGATGCGTCTATTTTCGGCGTGGAATTGAACTATCAGCAGCCGCTCGACTTTCTGCCGGGTCCGCTCGATGGGTTCATCATCGGCGCGAATTATACCTTTGTAGATAGTGAAGCGACGCTTATCGACGGCCGCAAGATCAGCATTCCGGGGCAATCGGACCATGTGGCGACGGGCATTCTCGGCTACGAAAAAGGTCCGATCGATATTCGCTTCGCCGCAACCTATCGCGATGAGTATCTCGATGAGCTGGCGCTCCAGCAAGACGAGAACGGGGACGACATTGACCGGATCGTCGCCGATCACCTTCAGATTGATATCTCGGCGAAATACCGCGTGACTGACCAGTTCCAGTTTTTCACCGAGTTCAAGAACGTGAATAACGAACCTTTCGTCGCCTTCGTGCGCAGCCCCGCTTTTGGCGAGTTGAACTCACAATTCGAAGAGTATGGCTGGTCGGCGAAGTTCGGCGTGTCGTTCACATACTAAGTTAAAAAGTTCCTCTGCGTTTCGCTTTAGTCCCCGCGAAAGAGGATTGTTGAGTAGCGGCGGCGGCCGCGTTAAAGGTCCGCCGCCGTTTGTTTTTTGAGGATCGCCCATGAGAACCGCCGCCGCCATTTCCATCGCCGCGCTCGCTGTCGCCTGTGCTTCCGGGCCTCAGACGCCGGCGGTTTTCGCCGTCGCTGAAACCGAGCCGGTGAAATCGGTCGATGATGCGGCGGACGATCCGGCGATCTGGGTCAACGCCGCCGATCCGTCGGCGAGCCTCATTCTAGGCACGGACAAGCAGGCGGGACTTTATGTTTACGACTTCTCCGGCGCGGTCGTTCAGTTCCTGCCCTCGGGCGAGCTCAACAATGTGGATCTGCGACAGAACGTGAAAATCGGCGGCTGGTCCGGCGACATCGCCGCTGCGTCGAACCGCACGGATAATTCGGTGACGCTGTTTGTGATCGAGGACGGCGCGGTTTCCGAAACCGGGTCGTTTCCATCCCTGATCGAAGAGCCTTATGGCCTCTGCATGGGCGTCTGGAGCGGGGGAGTGTTCGCCTTCGTCGCCTACAAGACAGGCGATCTCATTGCTTACCGCCTCGCCGGTCCCGGCGGCGGCGAGGAAGCCGCGCGGGTGAAGCTCGAAAGTCAGCTTGAAGGCTGTGTCTTCGATGACGAGACCGGCTTTCTTTATATTGGCGAGGAAAATCGGGGCGTATGGAAAGCCGGCTTTGACGGCGAAGCCTTCGCGGCGCCGGCGCTGATCGACGCCGTTGCCGGACCCAGCGGCGTCGCCGCAGATGTCGAAGGGCTGGCGCTCTACAAGACCGGCGCGGGGAAGGGCTATCTTATCGCCTCGTCGCAGGGCAACAACAGCTACGCCGTCTACCGGCGCGAAGGCGGCAATGATTTCGTGACGCGCTTTTCGGTGGCGCCGGGCGAGGTGATCGACGGGTCCGAGGAGACCGACGGCATCGAAGCGTCATCGGCGAATTTCGGCGACGCATTCCCCAATGGCGTTTTCATCGCCCAGGACGGCTTCAACGCCCCCAAAGGCTCGCCGCAGAACTTTAAGATTGTCGATTGGCGGGGGATCGCCGCCGTGATCGAGGCGGCGGAAGCGGGCGCTGCGAATTAACGTCCGCTGCTTTTCGCGACGGCGGAAGCGCCTGCTGAAAGGCCGCCATCCGAAACGACGAAGCAGGAAATCTTTTTGTCTTTAAGGGTTTCGCACCCCGCAGCCGCCTCGATTTCCGAAAGCCTTGTAATGCGCGCGCGGTACAGAGTCTTGCCGCCATCCATGGGCGTCGGGAGGACGATGCGCTCGCGATCCTTCATGCCGGATTTCATCACAGCCGCCTCAAGTTCGCGCTGGGCCATCTCCTTCGTGGAGTAGGCGCCGATCTGAATGCTCCAGGCGTACTCGGCGAGGCTCTCCGTATCGCCCTGTCCCACGAGATCGCCTTCAGGATCGAAAGAGGCGAGGCGGGTGCGTTCGAACTCGTTGAAATCGTCCGGATCTGCCTGGGGGTCGGCCTTGGCGATCAGGACGGCGATGCTGTCGGCGCCCGCGTCAGGCGCGCTTACCGCAGCGGCGGCGGTCAGGATTTCGGCGCGCATGTCTTCGTTGGCGGCGATAGTGGGGACGGCGTTCTTTTCGGCGAGTGCGGCGACAAGCGTCGGCTTGAGGCGCGGCGAAGGCGTTTCCCGGTGCAGGGAGGAAATCAGCAGCGGACGTTTTTCGATCTGGGCGTAGGCGTTAGTCAGGATCTCGCGCATATGCGCGTCGCGCGTCGCCGAGGATCGGCCGCCGAGAACAACGCCAATGAGACGGTTGCCGTCGCGGGTTGCGGACGTCACGAGGTTGAAGCCGGAGCGGCGTGTGTAGCCGGTTTTAAGGCCGTCAGCGCCTTGGAACGTCTTCACTAGCGCGTTGTGGGTGCGATAGGTGCGGCCGTCCCACTCAAAGCTCTGCACGGAGAAATAGGGGAAATATTTTTCGTGATCCTGAATAAGGCGCCGGCCGAGCGTCGCCATGTCCCGCGCCGTCGTCACCTGTTTTGAATTCGGCAGGCCCGACGCGTTGCGGAAGGTCGTGTTGTACATGCCGAGTTCGCGCGCCTTGGCGGTCATCTTTTGCGCGAAACGCCATTCGGAGCCGGAGATTTGTTCGGCGACCGCAGCGGCGACATCGTTTGCGGACTTCACCACCAGCGCTTCGATGGCGGTTTCGACATCGATGGTCGAACCGCTGGTGACGCCGAGTTTAGACGGCGGCTGCCCGGCGGCGTGCGCAGAAACGGAGATCTTGGAGTCGAGAGAGAGCCGTCCAGCCTCCAGTTCGTCGAACAGGAGATAGAGGGTCATCATCTTGGTTAAGGAGGCGGGGTACCGGGTTCCGGTCGAGTAGCGGTCGAACAGGACGTCGCCCGAATCAGCGTGAACAACATAGGCGGCGTATTTGGAATTGGCGGCCGCCGGTGCGGCAAAGCCAATTAGCGCAAGAAACAGCGCTGCGACCCAAATCGATACGCTACGCAACCCCATCAACATACAACGAGCCTCGCCCATCTCATCGCGCTTTTCAATATACGGAAGTCGCCGCCCCCGAAAATTCAGCGTTTTTTCGCCCAAAAATTTTCCCAGATGCGAGAACGTCCTGACAAGCCGACCGTCCCCGCCTGGGAGCAAACGCCGTGCCGCATGTATCGCGGCGGAACGGATCATGGCTCAACGCGGTAAACGGAGCGTTAACGAAAGTTTTACGATTACACCCCAAACAAAAATTGTGCGATGCAACAAAAGCCCTTGACGGGAACCGAGACCACTACTATGTTGCAGTGCACAACGAGGCGATTTTTCGCCTAATTCTAATTGAATCAAGCATTTAGGGCTGATTCGCCAAGGAGACTATTATGGCTGCTGCCGCCAAGACCGCCGCTGATGCCTTCGACATGAAAGCTTTCAGCCCGGAATCCTTCAAGGAAGGCTACGAAAAATTTGCGGAAGGCGTGTCATCTTTCGCTGATTTCCAAAAAGAGTCGCTGAACGCGCTCATGGCTTCGGCCGGCGCTTTCACGAAAGGCATGGAAAGGCTGACGTCGGAACATGCGTCTTTCTCCAAAGCCGCTTTCGAAGAAACCGTCGCCACGGCGAAAGCCGCGTCGGCTGCAAAAACCCTTCAAGAGGCGATCGAACTCAACAGCGATTTCGTGAAAACCTCCGTTGAGAAAAATCTCGGCCAAATCAACAAGGTGGCCGATATTTGGGCCGCTACGGCGAAAGACACGGTCGAGCCGCTGACAGAGCGCTATTCCGCGCTCGTCGAAAAGATTCAGTCGTTCCGTCCGTAACGCGTACCGAACCCGTTCTTTAGTATCACTGTTGCGTGAAGAGCCCGGTGCGTATCGCCGGGCTCTTTTTTTTGCCCGGTCGTCTTTTTCCCGTTCGCCGTTTGTTAACTTTCCGGCGGCGGGAAAAATTTGCTTCTTTTCAACTGGAGGGGATTACTTATCTAATAGTGCGATGCGGGCGCCGCCTGTTGCCAAGCGCGGCGCACGCGAGGAAACTAAGAGGACCATGGCTGAAGACAACGAAAACGATCAGGAGAACGGACCGGGCCAAAACGGGCCCGGGCAGGGTGTCGGCGTTGTCGCCAAGACCGCCCCCAAAACCAAGCGGCCTTCGCTCTATAAGGTTCTCCTGCTTAATGACGACTACACGCCCCAGGAATTCGTGGTCTGGCTGCTTCAGGCTGTTTTCAAAAAGGACGCGGAGGAGGCGGTGCGCATCATGCTGCATGTGCATCAGTCCGGCATCGGCGTCTGCGGCGTTTATACTTATGAAATCGCGGAGACCAAGGTGGCGCAGGTGATGGAGCTGTCGCGCCGCAACCAACATCCGCTGCAATGTACTATGGAACGGGAGTAGGGTATGGCGTCGTTCAGCAGGAGCCTTGACGAAAGTCTGCACAGCGCGATTGCGCTTGCGACGGAACGCGATCACGAGCTTGCAACCCTCGAACATCTTCTTCTTGCGCTGACCGACGACCGCGATGCGGCGGCGGTGATGCGCGCTTGTAATGTCGATGTCGATCTTTTGCGCCGCCAGCTTTACGAATTCATCGAGAACGAGCTCGCCAATCTGAAACTCGAAAACGGCGAGCAGGCGAAGCCAACCGCCAGTTTCCAGCGCGTCATTCAGCGCGCGGTCATTCATGTTCAGTCGTCGGGCCGCGAGGAAGTGACGGGCGCCAACGTCTTGGTCGCGCTTTTTGCAGAACGGGAATCGCATGCCGCGCATTTCCTGCAGGCGCAGGATATGAGCCGGTTCGATGCGGTGAATTACATTTCTCACGGCATCGCCAAACGTCCCGGCGAAAGCCAGCCGAAAACGCCGCGCGGCGCCAGCGAGGAAGCGGAAGCCGGACAGAACCAGAAGGAAAGCGCGCTCGACGCCTATTGCGTCGATCTCAACGCCAAGGCGCGCTCGGGCAAGATCGATCCTTTGATCGGGCGCGATTCGGAAGTTGAGCGCTCGATCCAGGTGCTGTGCCGCCGCCGCAAGAACAACCCGCTGCTGGTCGGCGATCCCGGCGTCGGCAAGACCGCCATCGCCGAAGGTCTCGCGCTCAAGATCGTCGATGAGGAAGTGCCGGAAGTGCTGGCCAACTCCACCATCTATGCGCTCGACATGGGCGCGCTGCTCGCCGGCACGCGCTATCGCGGCGATTTCGAGGAACGCATCAAGGCGGTCCTGAAAGAACTTGAAGACCATGAAGACGCCATTCTCTTCATCGATGAGATTCACACGGTAATCGGCGCCGGGGCCACCTCCGGCGGCGCCATGGATGCGTCGAACCTCTTGAAGCCGGCGCTGCAATCGGGCGCGCTGCGCTGCATGGGATCGACGACCTATAAGGAGTATCGCCAGCATTTCGAAAAGGACCGCGCGCTCGCCCGCCGGTTCCAGAAGATCGACGTCGTCGAGCCGACGAAAGAAGACACGATCAAGATCCTCACCGGGCTGAAGCCCTATTTCGAAGAGCATCACAAGATCAAATACACCGATGAGGCGATTGTCGCCGCGGCGGAGCTGTCGTCGAAATATATGACCGACCGCAAGCTGCCCGACAAAGCCATCGACGTCATCGACGAGGCGGGCGCGCGGCAGATGCTGTTCCCCGCCGACAAACGGGCGAAAATCATCGGCGAGCCGGAAATCGAGGAAGTGGTTGCGAAGATGGCGCGCATCCCGCCCAAATCCGTCTCCAAATCCGATACGGAGCGCCTTGCGAAGCTCGGCGAGGATCTGCGCCGCGTGGTCTTCGGCCAGGACGAAGCCATCGAGCAGCTCGCCGCCGCGATCAAGCTGAGCCGTGCAGGTCTTCGCGAACCGAACAAGCCCATCGGCTCTTATCTCTTCGCCGGCCCCACCGGCGTCGGCAAGACCGAAGTCGCCAAACAGCTCGGCTTTGTCATGGGCGTCGAACTCGTCCGCTTCGACATGTCGGAATATATGGAGCGGCATACCGTGTCGCGTCTCATCGGCGCGCCGCCGGGTTATGTGGGCTTCGATCAGGGCGGTCTGTTGACCGACGCCATCGACCAGCACCCGCACTGCGTTCTTCTCCTCGACGAGATCGAGAAAGCGCATCCGGAGATATTCAACATTCTCCTGCAGGTGATGGACAACGGCCAGCTCACCGACGCTAATGGCCGCAAGGTCGATTTCCGCAATGTCATCATCATCATGACGACCAATGCGGGCGCGTCCGATGCGGCGAAATTCGCCATCGGTTTCGCCGGCGGCAAGAAGCATGACGAGACCGATGCGGCGATCAAGCGGATGTTCACGCCGGAATTCCGCAACCGTCTCGATGCGATCATCAATTTCGCCGGTCTTTCGCCGGCGATCATCGACCGCATCGTCGAGAAGTTCGTGCTTCAGCTCGAGGCGCAGCTCGCCGACCGCGGCGTCACTTTCGAACTCACGGATGAGGCGACGCGCTGGCTTGCTGAAAAAGGCTTCGATGACGAGATGGGCGCGCGCCCGCTTGCCCGCGTCATTCAGGAACATGTGAAAAAGCCGATCGCTGATGAAATTCTCTTCGGCGCCCTGAAAGACGGCGGCATCGTCCGCGTGCTGGTGAATGCAGACGACAAAACCAAGCTCGACTTCGAATATCTTCCGGACCCGGAAAAAGCCGACAAGCCGAAAGACGGCGGCGACGGCTCTACAGTCCCGGCCCTGATGCAATAGGCGAAAGCCTTATTAAATATAAAAACGCCGGGCCAAGCGCCCGGCGTTTTTGCTAATACTTCAATCGATTTTCAACGACAGAAACAGCTCCATGCTTTCTCCCGGAGCGAGAACATCCTCGCCGAAATAGCCCGGCCAGTGGGTGACCGGCTCGGCGCAATAAAAATCCGCATCCTCGGGCGAATAGAGATGAAGGATGCGCGCATTGCTGGTCATCGCAATATGCAGGCTGTCATGGACGATCTCGGCGGTCCCGTCCCAGCGCTTGATGGTGTAGTCGACAGGATCGTCGGGAAACGGTCCGCGATGTTCGATTTTTTCCGGCGCTCTAAGGCCTGATGGAAGTTTCGGCTGCCCGCAATATTCCGTGAAATTGAGTTCGCTGGTTTTCTTGTCCTGGAAGAACGGGTGCAGGCCGAGCCCCGCCGGCATGGGGCTGTCGTCATTATTGATCACTGCCAGAACAATGCGAAATTCATCAGTTGAAAGCGCAAATTCCTGTGTGGCGGAAAAATTGAACGGAAAAAGGCCCGGTCCAGGCGCGTGATCGTAACGGCAGGCGAGACGGTTATCGCTCTGCTCCGTCACATGCCAAGGATTGACCCAGCCGTGTCCATGCAGCGCGTGCTCGGGATCGCAGGCGGGCAAGGTCGGCGCGAGATCGTAATGGCCCCCGCCGAAATCGAGGCCGCCATGGAGCCGGCTGAACCACGGAACGCAAGGATAGCAGGCTGCCTCCCGGGGATCGGCGGCGACGGCGTCGCGCGAGGCAGCGGGTCGGAAGATGTTTACGCCGCCGTGCTCAAGCGACATGACGGCGCCGCCAAGCTCCGGCGCCAGAACAGCTTTAAATTTTCCTGCGGTAATCTCGATCACGGAAGCGCGCCTCTTTTCAGCGCGCGATCTTACTTCGATTCAAGCGGCAGCGTCATGATGCGCAAGGGTTGAAGCGCCGGTTCGTCCTTCACCGCCCCGTTATCGCCATAGGACGGCCAGTTGGAAGTGGCGATATAGCGGAACTCCTTGCCCGCGACCGCGCCATGGGTGGGCTCGTTCCAGCCGTTGAGACTGCGGTGCATGGTGATGAAGCTCGTAATCGCCGTCCTGTCGTCATTGAGGCCCATATAGACGATCCGCTGGGGCGTTGATCCGTTCTGGATGCCGATAAGACCGGCCCCATAGAGATAGAGACCGTCAATCCCGCCGATCCAGGCGTCGGCGTCATTGCGGAGTTGCGTCACGTCGCCGGTCGCCGTGTCGATCACGAACAGTCCGGCGAGATAATCGGCCATATAAAGTTTGCCCGCCTTTTCATCGAGCGCGATGCCTTGCGGATTTGCAAAGCGCGGATCGCCGGAAAAGACGTCGAGCGTCTCGCCGTCCGGCGCCATGCGGAAGATGCGCGGCGTGATGGAATCGCTGGCGTAGACGGTTCCGTCTTTCGCGACTTCGAGATCGCCGAGCATGGCGTCGGGCTCCGCGACCCTGACCTCGCGGACCGGCGCGCCGGACTTTGCGTTGAAAGCCATGACCGATGCAAACGCGTCTTCTGCGCCTGCTTTCTCATAGGCGAGCTGGTTGTTCACCGCCGCCCAAAGCCGGTCGCCGCGGATCTCGATGTCGAAAACGCCGCCTGACGCGTGAGAGATCAATGTAAGTTCATCGTCCTTCTTTCCGGCTCTCAGGATCGCGCCGCTGCGCACCGAACCGATATAGAGCGCGCCTTTGCGGTCATAGGCGATCGCTTCGGGAAGGAGGTCCGTGTCGCCGAACTCGCGAATGGAGGAGGGCGCGCCCAGCGCGGCGCTGTTCGCTTCCATCTTTGCGGCGATGGCTTCGTATGCAGGGAGCGCCTTAAGGTCGTCAAAGGCGGGATGGCCGGCAAGGTTCAGCGTCAGCCCCTGGTCGGCGGCTTTTTCGACGAGGGCTAGCGCCTCTTCAGGTTCGCCGTTGAGCATTTTTGCGAGGATGCGGTTCCGGTAAACGTAAAGAGAGCCGGGGGCCGAGATTTGAGCATTGGAAAGCGCTGCATCGAGGGCGGCCCAGTCCTCCGCCTGAAACGCCGCTGCGGCGCGCTCCATGGCGGCGCGATAGCCGGAAAGGCCTTGCGCCATGGCGGGAGCGGCAAGGCTGGCTGCGGCCGCGATCGCGGCGATCATAAGCTTATTCATGGTGCGTCCCCTTCAGTCCGATCCCGTCGGCGTCTGTCGGGAACAGTCTCGCAGCCGCCGCCGTCACGGCACAGACCGGTTCGTCCCGGATGAGGGGCGTTTCGTCGCGGGACGCCCGGACGATTGACCCCGCCCCGGCGATGGGAGAATTTAGCCCCATGAGTGAAAATTTCAGATCATCCTATGAATCAAACGGTTACGCCGTGATTCCCGGCGTCGCGCCGGCCCCCATGGTGCAGCATTTCCTCGCCATTGTCTGCGCGCAGGTGAACCAGCGATCGGACGCGTTCATGTCGGCCCCGCGGGTCAACGCCAAGCCGGCCTATGAGTTTTACAGCTACCGCCATCACACGACCATGGGGCTTCACTGGGGGCTGACCTCGCGCATGGTCGATCTCACGGGCCGGCGGCTCGCGCCGAGCTACGCTTATTTCCGGGTTTATCAGAAAGGCGACGTCTGCACGGTGCATTCGGACAGGGAGTCCTGCGAGCATTCGCTTTCGATGTTGCTCGGCTATAGCGACGACATCGTGTGGCCGTTCGAAATCGGTCAGCAACGCTATGAGTTCGCCGACGCCTGCAAGCTGCAAAAGGCCAATGATTTCGGCGATGAGCCGTCAAAGGAAGTGATGCTCAATCCCGGCGATGCGATTCTCTATCAGGGCTGCAATTACCGTCACGGCCGCACTATGCCCAATCCCAACCGGTGGTCGGCGCATCTCTTTTTACATTGGGTCGATCTCGACGGGCCGTTCAAGGACTGGGCTTTCGACCGCCAGCAATTTCCGCCCATGGGCGATTTCAAATTTCCGGAAAGCGTTTCGCAGAACTAAAAAGGCCGCCGCGAGGGAAGGGTTCGCAGCGGCCTTTCTTGGAGCGCGCCTAGCGGCAAGGGGGATCCGGCGCGCTTCTGCGGGTCTTCGATGAAAAAATACGTCGCTTTGTACTTACAAGGGCAAAATACGCTTGAGATACGCAAAGGGGTCAACGTTGCGGAAGCTGCTTGACGGCGCCGTATGCTAAGGCGTGGGGCTGCTTACGGCTAAGCAACTCTGCACTTGTGAAAATAACGCGGCGCTCCAGCGGGCACAAAACACGTCTGCGCGAGCGGAAAGTGACAAGATAAAATCACATGCAGTTAAGCGAAGGCTGCGCGAATCTTGGCTGCGATCGGTTCGAGACTTTCAAAATCTGCAGGCTTGCCGCTGGCATGGGCGGCGACGACGACGCCTTCATAAACAGGGAGCACATGGAAATGCAGGTGAAAGACAGTCTGGCCCGCGCGTGATCCGCTGAATTGCAGAATGCGGATGCCGTCGGGATTGAGGCCGTAATGAACGGCGCGCGCAACCTCTTGAGTCGCAGCGATCAGCTCGTTCAGCGCCTCCGGCTCGACATCGAGAAAATTCACCGCCTCGCTTTGCTTGTGGATGACGAGGCAATGTCCCTTGCTCTGCGGGAAAACATCCATGAACGCGAGGATTTTGTCCGTCTCCAGAATTTTGACGCTCGGCATCTCGCCGCGGATGATCTTGGCGAAAATATTGTCGGAATCGTATTCTGCTTCGAGCGACATAAAACCTTCCTGTTTTGAATCACCGTGGCGCTTTACGGAATGGCGTATACTCTTTCAGCGCGTCGATTTCCATGCTTGTCTCATCTCTTTCTGAAATGAGATAGCGTGCAATGGCGTCGCGGAAGCTGTCATTTTCGATCCAGTGCGCCGACCATGTGGCGACAGGTTCATAGCCGCGCGCGATTTTATGCTGGCCTTGGGCGCCGGCTTCGACGCGAGCGAGCTTGTGTTCGATGGCGAACTCAACCGCCTGATGGTAACACAGTTCGAAATGCAGAAAGGGGACATCCTCCGTACACCCCCAGTAACGCCCATATAACGCATCGCCGCCGATGAAGTTGAGCGCCCCGGCCACAGGCTCGCGGTTCCGTTCGGCGACAATGAGCAATATGCGCTCACTCATGCTTTGCGCGATCAACCGGAAGAACGTGCGGGTTAGGTAAGGATGGCCCCATTTGCGCGCGCCGGTGTCCTGATAGAAGAGCCAGAACGCATCCCAATAGCGCTCGGTTATTTCAGCGCCTCTCAGCCGCTTGATAAGGACGCCTTCCGCCGCGTCGCGGCGTTCGCGGCGCACCTGTTTGCGTTTGCGCGAGGCGAGTTCGCTTAAGAAATCCTCGAAACTTTCGTAGCCGCGATTGAACCAGTGATATTGTTCGCCCATGCGCGGCAGGAAACCAGCCGCTTCAAGAACGGTTTTATCTTCCTCCGTGACGAAATTCACATGGGCCGACGACATGCCGGTCTGCGCCGTCGCTTCGCGCAACAGACCCGCGAGGGTCGCCCTTGCGGCGGGTGTTTTTGCTAACAGGCGCGGGCCCGGCACGGGGGTAAACGGCGCGGCGCTGAGGAGTTTCGGATAATAGCGCCCGCCCGCGCGGTGGAGCGCGTCGGCCCAGTGATGATCGAACACATATTCGCCCTGGCTGTGGCCCTTGGCGTAAAGCGGCGCGGCGGCGATGATCTCGCCTGCCTCCTCGACCACAAGGTGCATCGGCGCCCAGCCGGCTTCCGGCGCGACCGATTTTGAGGCTTCAAGCGCGCTCAAGAATTCGTGCGAGACGAATGGGTTGTAGGTTTCAGGCGACGGATTGGCGAGCGCGTTCCAGACGTTCGCATCGATCTCGCTGATGGAGGAGAGCGTGCGGCCGACAATCCTGTCCGCGCCATCGGCCATCAGGCGATCTCGAAAACGCCGTCGACTTCGACCGCGGCGCCGAGCGGCAGGGACGGCGCGCCCACGGCGGCGCGCGCGTGACGGCCCGCATCGCCAAAGACCGCCACCATAAGATCGGAAGCGCCGTTGACGACTTTCGGCTGGTCGACGAAATCGGGCGTGCAATTGACGAAACCGCCGAGTTTCACCACGCGCTTGACCTTGTCGAGGTCGCCGCCGCAGGCAGCTTTCAGTTGCGCGATCAGGTTTACGCCGCAGGCGTGAGCCGCTTCGACGCCCTGTTCGACGGTCAGACCTGCGCCAAGCTTGCCGGTAATCAGTCCGTTCGCGCCAATCGACACCTGACCGGAGATGAAAACCTGTTTGCCGGAGACCACAAAGGGCACATAGTTCGCCACCGGCGCCACAGGCTCGGGAAGAACGATGCCGAGGTCGGCGAGGCGCGCGTCGATGCGGGACATTAAAAGCTCCTTTGCGTCAATCCAGTGTGATTTCTTTTTGCGGGTTTGCCAACCGGCGCAGCCTATTCCTGACGGATGATTTCAATTTCAATCCGCCGGTTTTGTTCGCGGCCGGCGGGCGTTGCATTGTTTGCGATGGGCTCGGCGGAGCCGGCGCCGCGGGCCGTGACGCGCTCCTCCGCTATACCGACGGAAATCAGGAAAGCGCGCACGGCGTCGGCGCGATAACCGGAAAGCTGCCGGTTGCGGGCGGCGCTGCCGCTGGAATCCGTGTGGCCGGTAATTGCGAGCCTGACTTCGGGACAATCAGCCAATAGTCGCGCCACCCTGCGCAACTGATCGCGGGAGGGGTTGTCGATGTCAGCCCGGGCGCTGGTGAATCCGATGCGCCGGGCGTTGATGGCTTCGGCAAGGGGTTCGGCGCAGTCCACTTCAGGGGCGGCGGACTCTGCAGCGCCGGCCATTTCATCAATCGGTATTTCAGTGAGTGTTTCGTCTTCCGGGGAGAAGCTGGTTTGCTCCTCCGGCGCATCGGCGCTTTGGTCTGCCGCTTCTTCTTCAGCCTGTGTGATGATATCTTCAATGCTCGCCGGCGGTTTGCGGATGGAAATTCTGGTCTCGCCATCGAGGCCGTCACGTAAATCGCTCATCAGCGTGCGTGAGGCAGCGGCGCGGGTTTCATCCTCCGCTTCGCCGGTGACCGTAAACACGCCGTCATTGGCTTCCGCGACGCCGCTCCGCAAATGGGAGAGCGCGCGCAGCGATGCGGCGGCTGCGTCAAGCCACATATCCGCCGGCGCCGGCGCTCCATCCGCAATGTCGATAACGCCGGAAATCTCCGCGTCCGGGAAGAGACCTGCGGCGAGCCGGTAAATCTCGTCGCGCGTCGCCTGATCCGGCACATTGCCCGAAAATGTAACGACGCCGCCTTCGCGTTCGGCGATGAAGATGAAAGGTTCTGCGCGCGGCAGCGGCGGCGAAATGACAAGCCGGCTCGCATCGACTGCTGTCACGCCGCCGGAGACAAGCCCGCCCGGGCCGGCAGTTTCTGCGACGCGCGCAATTAAGGCCGCTCTGGCCTCTTCGCTCGGCGCGGTTCCAAAAAGCACCGCCTTCTGGCCGTCAAGCCGCACGGACGCCCATTCGATATTATCGTCTGTGAGAATCTCATCGGCTTTTTCTTGAAGCCGGGCTTGGGCGGAGGCGGCGGATCCGGGCGTTCCTTCCATGGTCACGGCCGCGGCGCCAAGGGCGGCGACAGCCAGAAAGCCGAGGAGGAATTTCAGGACTGCATTCATGCGGAGCGTTTTGGTCTTATCCGTCCGGTCTGTCACCACTCCAGAATGACTTTGCCGGACTGGCCGGACCGCATGATGTCGAACCCTGTCTGATAGTCTTCGATGGAAAAGCGATGAGTGATGATCGGTGAGAGATCGAGCCCCGCCTGCAGCATGGCCCCCATTTTGTACCAGGTCTCGAACATGCGGCGGCCATAGATGCCCTTGATGTCGAGCCCCTTGAAGATGACCTTTTCCCAGTCGATCCCGGCCCCGTTGGGCATGATGCCGAGCATGGCGATCTTGCCGCCATGGTTCATCGTCTCGAGCATCGACTGGAACGCCGACGGGACGCCCGACATTTCGAGGCCGATGTCGAAGCCCTCCGTCATCTTCAGATCTTCCATGACGTCTTTGAGGGATTCATTCGTCACATTGACGGCGCGTGTCGCGCCCATTTTCCGCGCAAGATCGAGGCGGAAGTCGTTGACGTCGGTAATCACCACATGGCGTGCGCCGACGAATTTAGCGATCGCGACCGCCATGACGCCGATGGGCCCGGCGCCGGTGATGAGGACGTCTTCGCCGACGAGATCGAAGGCGAGCGCCGTATGGGTCGCATTGCCGTAAGGATCGAAGATCGCGCCCATATCGTCGGAGACGGCTTCGGGCAGCTTGTAGACATTGAAAGCCGGCACGGACACATATTCGGCGAACGATCCCGGACGGTTGACGCCGACGCCCACCGTGTTGCGGCAGAGATGGCGCTTGCCGGCGCGGCAGTTGCGGCAATAGCCGCAGGTGACGTGACCTTCCGCCGACACGCGGTCGCCGATCTTCATATTGAAATGTTCGAGGTGAACCTCGGCGCCGATTTCCACGATCTCGCCGGAGAATTCATGGCCGACAGTCATCGGCACGGGGATCGTTCTTTTCGCCCAGTCATCCCAGTTGTAGATGTGGACATCGGTGCCACAGATCGCGGAGCGTTTCACCTTGATGAGGACGTCGTTGGCGCCGACATCCGGGCGCGATGTGTCGACCATCCAGATGCCTTCTTCGGGCTTGGCTTTCATCAGGGCTTTCATGGGAATTCCTTGAAAATGGGGCGTGGGTTTCCGTCCGCCTTCTACCAAGCAAAAGAAGCGCCGTCACTATGAACGGCGCTTCTGAAAACCGGGAAAAATTAGCGTAAATGGCGGAAGGGCCAAGGAAAATCCGGCCAAGCCTATCGGGACTTCGCCTTGTCCTTCTCCAGCTCTTCGCTCTTCGTGGGCGGGCTGGCGGGGGCGGGCGGGTCGCTCGCCGGGAACGAATCTTCGAGCGCTTCGTCGAGTTCTTCCTGCTCGTTTTGAGTTGGCTTGGGCTTTTGGGTCTTTTGCTGGGCGGTCATGGACGTCTCCTTCGAAAAGTGAACGCATGGCGCTAACGCTTCGCCGGAGCTTTTGTTCCAGCGCGATCTTTTGCAGATGCGATATAAGCACACGGCGATTGAAGTTTTGATCTAACGCAAAGCTCTGCAGAAACGAAAAGCTGCATGCGCGAATATGATTTGCGCTGCAATTCGGAAGTGTTGTTTGCGCTGCGGCACGCGAAATTTTCGTCGCGATTGCTTCTTAAGCTGTAACGAAAACTTGATCAGAAAATATGGGTTGCAGAGGTCCGTATTTCACGACATGCAGGCCCCCAGGCGCGCGAAAAAAGAGATGCGCCGATTAGGGATGGGCGTCCAGGAACAAGGAAGTCTTATCATGATAAAGAAACTTGCCGCCGCCGCAGCGTTGAGCGTCGCCTTCAGCGCTCCGGCTTTTGCCGACATGTCCTATGCTCCCGCCGAACTGACGACGGAGCAAGGCGCAACGGATGTTTATCAGCGTATTCAGGCGGCCGCCGAAAGCACATGCGACAGCCGTCTGAACCATGACAGCGTCATCAAATATCGCAAAGTGCGCGACCGCTGCGTGTCGGATGTTGTGGATCAGCTTGTCCACAAGGTGAACGATCCTCAGCTCGACAAGATCCATAACGAGCATAGAGCCAGCGTTTAGTCGCGGCGGCTCACCCATGACGGCAAGCGTCTCCTGGCTTTGGCCAGGGGCGCTTGGCGATTCCGTTTATATAACCCCGACGGATTTTCCGACCTTGATGAACGCGGCGACGGCTTCATCCACCTGATCGTCCGTGTGGCCAGCGCACATCTGCGTCCGGATGCGCGCCTTGTCGCGCGGCACGACGGGGAAGGAAAAGGCGGTGACGTAAACCCCTTCGTCCATCAGTTTCGCCGCCATGTCCCCGGCCTTCCTGGCGTCATAGATCATCAGCGGAATGATCGGATGTTCGCCGGGAAGGAGATCGAATCCGGCTTTCGTCATTTGTTCCCGGAACCGGCGGGCGTTGCGGAAGAGTTGTTCGCGTAAGTGCGCGCCGCCGCGCACCAGCTCCAGCGTTTTCAAGGTTGCGCCGAGCAGCGCCGGCGTCAGCGCGTTGGAGAAGAGATAGGGCCGCGCGCGGTTTCGCAACAGATGCACGACGTCCTTTGAAGCGCAGATATAACCGCCCATGCCGCCGCCCAGCGCCTTGCCGAGCGTGCCGGTGAGAATGTCGATGTTCTTGGCGACGCCGCAATGGGCTGGCGTGCCTTCGCCATGAGGCCCCATAAAGCCGGTCGCATGACAATCGTCGACCATGACAAGCGCGCCGAATTCTTCAGCGAGAGCGCTGATCTCGCGAAGCTTGGCGATATAACCGTCCATGGAAAAGACGCCGTCGGTGACGATCAGTTTCGTGCGTGCGCCGTCGAGATCGGCCTGTTCGAGTTGCGCCCGCAGGTCCTTCATGTCGGAATTGGCGAAGCGGTAGCGTTTCGCCTTGCAAAGCCGAACGCCGTCGATGATGGACGCGTGATTGAGCGCATCGGAGATGATGGCGTCTTCGGCTTCGAGCAGCGGTTCGAAGACCCCGCCATTGGCGTCGAAACAGGCGGCGAAGAGAATTGAATCTTCATAGCCGAGAAAATCCGCAATTTCCTTTTCGACCCGCCGGTGGAGGTCCGTCGTGCCGCAGATGAAACGCACGGACGCCATGCCGAAACCGTATTCGTCCATGGTCTCCTGCGCGGCCTTAACGATCTCCGGGTTGTCGGCGAGCCCGAGATAGTTGTTGGCGCAGAAATTGAGGACTTTTTTCTTCTTGCCGTTGTGATCGACCTCGATCACCGGCCCTTGCGGCGAGGTGATCTGGCGCTCGATCTTTTCAAGGCCTTGATCGCGGATATCGGCGAGGCTTTGGGAAATCCGGTCGTAAAAATCCTGACGCATGGGTGGCTCCATTTTGGCCATGGTTTGGCGCCGCGCTCCTCCCCCGTCAACGCATCCGAGGTTAACTCCTTGTCGTAAGCGGCGGAAACCGGCAGGTTTCATTGAGATAGCGGAAGGGGGCGGACGATGATGCCAAGCAGACGGGACTTGTTGCGTATTGCAGCTTTGACGGGAGCGGGAGCGGTCGCCAGCTGTGGGCGAGAAGATGTGACGGCGGCGGAAGCCGCGGTCGATGATGGCATCACCGTGCGGACGGTCGCCGAGGCCGAGAAGCTGCAGGGCATAACCTTCACGCCTGCGGAGCGCGCGATGATGATCGAGGGCGTCGAGGGTCAGCTCGAAACGCTTGCCGCGATGCGGGCGATGGAGATGCCGAATGATCTGGCGCCGGCGCTTGTGTTCGACCCGAAGCTGCCGCGAAAGTCCATTCCGTCGCAAAAGAACGAGCTGCGCCTGTCGCCGGTGACGCGCGCCGCGCCGAAGGACGAAAATGATCTCGCCTTCGCTAGCGTGGTTGAGCTTGGCGCCTGGTTGCGCGCCGGCGCGATCACCAGCGTTCAGTTGACGGAGCTTTATCTCAAACGCATCGCTGCCCATGACGGAAAGCTTAACGCCTTCATCACCGTGACGCCGGCGCTTGCGCGCGAGCAGGCGGCGCAAGCAGACGATGATCTTCGCGAGGGCCGCGATCGCGGACCGCTGCACGGCATTCCCTACGCCATGAAAGACCTCGCCGACACGAAGGGGATTTTGACCACCTGGGGCGCGGCGCCGTTCAAGGACCGTGTTCCTGACGACGACGCCGAAGTTGTTCGCAAGCTGCGCCTTTCGGGCGCGGTCCTTCTCGGCAAGACGGCCTGCGGCGCCATTGCCTATGGGGATCAGTGGTTTGGCGCAAAGACGCGCAATCCCTGGAACCCGGATGAGGGGTCATCGGGGTCGAGCGCCGGGTCAGCATCTGCGGTCGCGGCCGGGCTTTGCGCCTTCGCCATCGGCACGGAAACCTATGGCTCGATCATTTCTCCTTCCGAGCGTTGCGGAACCACCGGCCTGAGGCCGACTTTCGGGCGCGTGTCGCGCGCCGGCTTCATGGCGCTCTGCTGGTCTCTCGACAAGGTCGGCGCCATCTGCCGCTCGGTTGAGGACACAGCCGCGGTCCTGTCGCAGATCAACGGCTATGACGCCGACGATGCGGGCGCCGCGCGCATGGGGTTCGCCTATGAAGCGACGCCGGACGTATCAGGGATGACGGTTGGTTATGTGCCGCAATGGTTCGAGGAAGGCGACGAGACCGACCGCAAGGCGCTTCAGACATTGCGCGATCTCGGAGTGACTTTGAAGGAGTTCCCCTGGCCGCAAATCGATTTCCGCATGCTGACCGCGATTGTCCTTGTGGAGTCGGCGGCGGCGTTCGCCGATCTCACGCTATCGAACCGCGACGATGAACTGGTCTGGCAGGAGAAAGACGCATGGCCCAACACCTGGCGTGGAACGCGCTTCGTTTCCGCCGTGGATTATATACAGGTCGACCGGTTGCGCCGACGCGTCATGGAAGAAGTCGGCGCCGCGTTTGAGGGCTTCGATGCGCTGGTGGGTCCGAACTTCGCCGGCGGCGCGCTGCTCGCCACCAATGCCACGGGCCATCCACAGCTCGTCCTGCGCGCCGGTTATGCGCAGCGGCCAGTGGAGCGCGACGAAGAGGGCGCAAACAACGGCGAGGGCCGCGCCACCTTCCGCGCGCCGCGCGGGGTGAGCCTGTGGGGCGACCTCTTTGAAGAGGCAAAAATTATCGCCCTTGGCGCCGCGATGGAGCGCGAAATGGGGGTCGCGTCCGCCCGTCCGCCGGGATTCTGACCTTATTTCTCCTCATTTATTTGGCATGCTTACTGCCTGAAAACCTGAGACTTTCCGGGATAGCGCGACAGCAGCCCGGGCCTCATGTGCTGGGCGGCATTCCCTTGCTTAAGTACTAGTGATAATAGTTTGCACGGACCCCGATCCCTTTCAGGGACGGGGGAGAGAGGAAAGAGCCCGCGCGTAGCCGCGCGGGCTCTTTTCTGTTTCCGTAATTGCTTATCATCAGTGCAAAGAAAAAGGCCGGCGTCGCCGCCGGCCTTTTCCGAAAGGAGTGAAGGCAAAACTTATGCTTTGCCTGTACGCCAGCCGGCCGCGTATTCCTTGCGCGCCGTTTCCGAATAGGGAACCGGACTGACAATCGCGCGAACTTCCATCTGCTGGTGGCGCTCGACCGTGGTCTTGGCCGTGCCGCCGTCGGGCTCGCCCCAGACGACCTTCACTTCGTTGCCGATCTCCACGTCATTGTCGACAGTCGCGAGGGACAGCGCCTTGCGCTCGTTGTAGGAGATGCCGGTGAACATCGAGAAGCCGACATTCTTGCCGTTTGCGGTCACCGAGTCGTAGTTCGACGAGGCGTAGTTGGCGAGCGGCTGTTCGAAGTATTTGTAAGGCGTGCCCTGGCCGACGACCGAGCCCATGATCTTCCGAACGTCGTCATCATTCCAGGCGAGCGTCACCTTGCGGCGGGTCTGTTCTTTTTCCATTTTCTTCAGCGCGTCCGCGCCGATGAAGTCATGGTCGAATTTCACGAACGGGCCATAGCCGATGTCGTAAGGCGACACATAATAGTCTTCGATATTGTCGGAGACGAAGCTGCCGCCGATGCCGCCCATGGCCTCATAGGATTTCGCCGGGAGCCATTCGCGGTATTTCTTCATCTTCTCGCCGGTATAGACGGCGGGAAGCGGCGAGGGGATCCAGCCGGATTCCAGCGTGTTCGTCGCATAGGCGCGGCAGCCCACGGGCACGATGCCGAATTCGGCGCCGGCTTCGAGGATCTTCGCGCGGATGTCGAGATATTCCTCATAGGGGCCCCAGATTTCGAGGCCCGGCGCGCCGGCCATGCCGTGACGCAGGGCGCGAACCTGTTTGCCGCCGATATTGATGTAGCCCATGTGGAAGAACTTGATGTCTTCGAATGGTCCGCCATTCAGCTTTTCGATCACCTTCTGGGCGTTCGGGCCCTGGATCTGGAAGCGGTAGAATTTGCGGGTGACGGCCTTGCCCATGGGCATGGAGGGCGAGCGGTCGTCATAAACGACTTCGACGTCATAGCCGCCAGTTTCGGCGTGGAACTGCAGCCAGTTGGCGGACGGCGCGCGGCCGACGAAGACGACGTGGTTTTCTTCGAGGTTGAAGAGGATGCCGTCGCCGATGACATAGCCGTCATAGCTCACCGGCACATATTGCTTGGCGCGGTTGACGGGGAAGTTCTTGAACGTGTTGATGGCGGTGTCGGAGCAAACCTTGATGGCGTCCGGACCTTTCAGGAACAAATCGACCATGTGATGCGTCTGGTCGAAAAGAACGGCGGTTTCGCGCCAGGCGCGCTGTTCGTCGCGCCAGTTGTGGAACTCGGTCGGCACTACCGGATAAACATAGGCGCCGATTTTAGAATTACGGAGCATTTGCACCGTGTTGCCGGCGCTTTTGAGCACCTCTTCCAGATTCTTGGCGGTCATTGCGGCGAAATCCTCCTGCTCTCGTGTTGTCAAGAATAGCGGGACGTCCGCCATGCGGGAGGGCGCCCGAGATTGTTTATGTTGCTTACAATTTTTAGCTGCGCCATGTCTAGCGTTATCGGGCGGAAAGTAGGGCTGAAAAAGTCCGGAAAACCCTGTCCCAGCGCACAAAAGATGTGAAAAAAGCGAACTTGCCGGAGGGCCGGTTCGGCCGCTTTCAGGGCGAATTGATTGCCTGGAATTTTGCTGCACCTGCGTCATATCCGCAGGCGATAAAAGCCGGCGCCGGCCTGGGATGGCTTCCGGTTTTCCGCATTCTGCGCCATGCGCGGAAAGTGTGATTTCGCTCCTGAAGGCTCGCGCGCATTCGATATGCGGCAAGACTGCGCGCGCCAGGAAGAACGTCTTGCTATCGCGTGCGCAGCGGTGTTGGTGTTGAGCTGCGCGGGTAAGAACCTTCCGTAACAGTCTGATAACGGCCCAGTGGTGACTATATCATGAGAACAATCGACTACTTCGACAAAATGGCGAAGCTCCATCCCGACCGTGATGTGCTGATCTCCGGCGGAACCCGTTACACCTATCGCGAAATGGAGGCGCTGACCCACAAGGTCGCCGGCGCCCTGCGCGAGTCGGGGATGAAAAACCAGGAGCCGATCGCCATCATGTCGCCCAATGACGGGCCGGTGTTGTCGGCGATGCTCGGCTGCTGGCGGGCCGGGGCGATCTGGGTCCCGGTGAACACCCGCAACGCCCTCGATGCGAATATTGCTTACCTGAAATATGTCCACGTCAGCATGGTCCTCTATCATTCGAGCTATGCGAAAGAGGCGCAGCAGATCAAGGAACAGGTTCCGACCGTCAGGCGGATGGTGTGTCTCGACAAGGCGATGAACGGCGACCAATCGCTTGAGGACTTCATGAAGACGGCGCCGTCGGACGTGTTTCCCGATCTCGGCGATCCCATCGGCAATCCGGAGGAACTGACGGCGCTGATCGCCACGGGCGGCACGACAGGCCCGGCGAAGGGCGTGCGCGTCATGAACCGCTCATGGGGAACGATGCTGGAGACGATTTGCAACATCATGCCGGTGGACGCGGACACCAAGCCTGTATCGCTCGCGACCGCGCCGCTGACCCATGCGGCAGGGCCGGTGACGATGGCGGCGCTCGCCATGGGCGCGACCGTGGTGGTGCTCCCGACCTTTGACGCCGAAGCGGTGATGAAGGCGATCGAGGAACACAAAGTGACGCACATGTTCCTGCCGCCGACGGCGCTTTACGCCATGCTCGGCCATCCGAAGGTGCGCGAGTACGACTATTCGAGCCTCAAATATTTCCTCCTCGCCGGCTCGCCGGTCGCTGGGGAAAAACTCAAACAGGCGGTGGAGGTGTTCGGCCCCTGCATGTGCCAGAGCTATGGCCAGACCGAGTTTCACCTCGTCGCCACCTGGCTGTCGCCGCAAGTTGTTGCGGCCGCGGCGGCCGGCGATCACCCTGAGCGGCTGACGAGCTGCGGCGAGGCGACGTATTCGGTGCGCGTCGAACTCATGGACGATGACGGCAATATTCTGCCCACCGGCGAAGTCGGCGAGATTGTCGGGCGCGGCGGCATTGTCGGCGGCGGCTATTTCGAACTGCCCGAAGCGAGCGCGGAGGCGATTGCTCATGGCTGGCATCACACCGGCGATGTGGGCAAGCGCGACGAGCACGGATTTTACTACATCGTCGATCGCAAGAAGGACATGATCGTCTCCGGCGGCTTCAACGTCTTCTCTGCCGAAGTCGAGGACTGCGTCATGGAGCTCGCCGAAGTCGCAGAGTGCGCAGTGATCGGCGTGCCGCATGAGAAATGGGGCGAGCAGGTGACGGCCATGGTGGTGAAAGCCAAAGGCGCCGAGGTGGACGCGGCGAAAATTATTGCGCACGCCAAGGCGCGCATCGGTTCGGTGAAGGCGCCGAAGGAAGTGCATTTCGTCGACGCGATACCGCGCACGCCCGTGGGCAAGATGGACAAGAAGAAACTGCGCGAACCCTTCTGGGGCGGCGCGGGAAGAAGTGTGAATTAGGAAGACTCTCTTCCCCCATTTATGGGGGAAGTGCCGAGCGAAGCGAGGCGATGGGGGCATTGCAAAGCAAGGATTGGCCCCCTCCGTCGCTTCGCGACACCTCCCCCGCAAGCGGGGAGTTATATACTTGACTGAACAGATTTCGTCCCTATCTCAGAACGGACAGACCGGCGCTAAAAGGTCAGGTGATGAAGCCCTCGTAATCCGACATGGAGCAGAGGCCGATTTTAGCTGTTTTTCGCATAGTGAGTTCAAGAATATCGACGATCTCCGCATAGGAGGCGTGCAGAAACGTAGCGACTGGTTTGCCCGCAACGGAATCAACTTCGCCAAAGGCTACATTGAAGGTCAATTCTGCATCGAAGCTAAAGCGGCCGTAGTCGCTTTCGGACTTGCATATGATCTCGTGTTTTTTGCTATCCCAGACGGGAGCGGGGATGTAGGCGGGTTTGCCCTGCATAGATGCGAGTCCGGGGGTGACATTAGCGACGGTCGCGACGGGGACGATAAAGCGGTGAAATCCCTTTTTACGAACTCCGTTAAGTTCAACAAGAATGTCGTTCCCTCCCGGGTGCGCTTTAAAAGACCGGAAGAGCGTCTTGATGTCTGGGTGAAGCCCATTGCAGGAGCGTTTGATGGCGTTCTCAAAGTCTGCGGAAACGCGGGAAATGGGGAAGTGAATGCGCTCCAGAGCGTTGCCGGTAACGCCAGACATGACAGCCGTAACGTAGGCAATTTGGTCCAGCGCGCTTCTTTGGTGGTCGATGATCTCGTAGGCGAGGTCAGCGATGTCCTCCCCGGGGAAACGAGTGATTCTGTGCTTATACAGATGGCAACCGCTTTTGAGATCGAACTCTTTGACCTCGGCGTGGAAATCCGAAGCAAGGTAGGTTTTGATCCCCGAATTGAGTGCCTCGTATTTGGTCTTCGCCTTTGCTAAAACGCGGATTGGGCTGTGATATGGGTTCGCCATGGCTAAAAGTTCCGATGAAAGAAAACGTGACGAGGCTCTAAAAAGGGCCCTCAACATGCCGCCTATGCCGCATAAACCTTCTGTTAACCAAAGCGGCAAAGGAAAGAAGAAAGGCGACCAGACCGCCGGTGAAAGCAAATCTGGCCGCCCCGCTAAGAAGTCAAAGACGACTTAGCACTTACGAGCCTTCCGACGGACGTAGCGTTTTACCGCGACCGTCTTCTTGCCCTTTGGCGGCGTTTTACAGCCGCACTTGCGCTTTGCCATTTGGAATACTCCTCTGTGGCCGAGCGGTTGTGCCGCCCGCACTGGGACACACCATGCGCCCCGCCTCTGTTTCAGGGCCATGCATGCGAATCAGTGTGCGCGGGCAAGAGTCTTCGGCGCCAAGCGCCGATAGTCCATAGCTGTATTTAGCGGGTTTTCCCCTGCGCCTTTCGCCATTGCAGAAAGCGTTTCGCTTGCTGCTTAGGCGTGAGCGGCTCCGTCAGGCCGCCGATAGGTCAAGCGCTTGCCGCTTGAGCCTTGGATAGCTTTAGCGCAGCGTTCGTCATCTGACACGCCAAGGGCGGCGCGTTCGTTGTATCTGAAATCAAATTCGCAAAGGTAGCGCTTCAAGTGCGCTTCCGAGACGTGATGATAAACGCCGGTGACGCCGCGCTTAAGGATTGAGAAGTAGCCTTCAACGGTGTTCGTGTGAGCGTCGCCGCGAACATACTCGTCAATTGAGTGATTGACCGTTTCGTGGCGGGCGAACTCTTTGCCGACATGGCGGTACTGGCCGCCTTCATCGGTCATGAGCGTGGATTTGCGGCTGACCTGCGTAACGATATAGGGGCGCAAGTCTTTGCCGCTGATCTTGGCGACATGGAAGGAGCGGACATGGCCGCCGCGCTCCACAAGCGCGAACGCAGCTTGTTTGCCGCCAGCGCCTCCGGTGGGGTGACGGCGCTTTGACTTGTGCTTGTTCTTTTCCTTACCGCCGATATAGGTCTCATCAGCTTCGATGATTTTGCCTTCCCCGCCTTTGGGGCCGGACCTTACGTCAGTCGGACGCATGGACTCGCGAATACGGTGGGCCATGAACCATGCCGTTTTGTAGGTCACATCAAGCATTCTGTGCAGTTGATGCGCGGACATGCCTTTCTTTGACGAGGTCATAAGCTGGAAAGCGAGAAGCCAAGTCGTCAGGGGAATGTGCGAACGCTCAAAGATGGTCCCCACGGTCACGGTGAACTTCTTGCGGCAGTCGCGGCAATTGTATTGGCCGAGATCGCCAGCCTTGCCGCCGAGCTTCACAACCTGAAAACCGCCACAGCGCGGGCAGTAGGCGCCATCAGGCCAGCGCAGGCTTTCAAGATGCTCGCGGGCTTTGGCTTCGTCTTGGTAGATCGGGTTTTTGAGGTTCACGGTCATGGCTTTGTCCCTTCCTCTCTAAGGTAGGGATTCTGCCGTGTTCAGTCAAGTATATAATCCCCCGCAAGCGGGGGAGGAAAAACGAACGCTAAACCTTAATCACAACCTTCCCGAATGCGCCGCGCGTTTGGTAGCGATAGGCTTCGGCGGCGTCTTCGAATGGAAAGACCTTGTCGATGGCGGGCTTCATGCCGTTGATATCGATGGCGGCGGCAAGGTCTTGCGCCATTCTCTTGTTGCCGACGAAAATGCCGCGAATGCTGGAGCCCTTCATCATCAGCGGGTGCGGGGTCGTATCGCCGGAGCGGGTGAGGACGCCGATCAGCGCGATCTCTCCGTTGAAATTCACCGCCTGCATGGACTGGGCGAGGGTGCCCGCGCCGCCAACTTCGACGACCACATCGGCGCCGCCCTTGTGGCTGGCCGCTGCGGCGGCCGGGCCCCACTCCGGCGTGTTGCGGTAGTTGACGAAGCCTGACGCGCCGAGTTTTTTCGCGCGGTCGAGTTTTTCGTCGGAAGACGACGTGACCACCACATGCGCGCCCGCCGCGTGGGCGATGCCAAGCGCGATCATGGAAACCCCGCCGGTGCCGAGGACGCAGACGCAATCGCCGACCTTGATCGGGTTGCGCCCGCACATCAGCGCGTTCCATGCGGTGACGCCGGCGCAGGGGAGCGTCGCCGCCTCTTCAAAGGAAAGGCTCTCCGCGATCTTGACGACGCCGCGTTCCGGCAGCGCCACATATTCGGATAGCATGCCGTCGCAACCGGACGCGCCGAGCGCCGCCCCCGCATGCGGGTTCGGCGGGCCATCATGCCAGTTCTGGAAGAAAAGCCCGGCCACGCGGTCGCCGGTTTTGAACTCGGTGACGCCGTCGCCGACCGCAACGACTTCGCCGGCGCCGTCGGAAAGGGGCACCGTATCGTTCTGCAAGACGCCGCCGAAATAATTGCCGGTGACCACCGCCTGGTCCCGGTAGTTCAGAGAACAGGCGCGCACGCGGATGAGAACTTCGCCCGGTTTCGGCTTCGGCTCGTCCTGTTCGACGATGACGAGGCTTTCAAGCGAGGTGGAGCCGGCTTTCAAAACATATTTTTTCATGGCGCGCGTCCGTTTCTGTTGCCCTGAGCATTTCTGGTTGAAGCCATCATAACGACGAAACGCCTCGAAATCGATCAAAGACGCGCGACTTCGCTGTAAGCAAACCTTTGATGCAGTCCTGCATTGGCAAGGACTACTTCGCGCGCGCTTTCGCGCCGCCGGGCTTCTTGTCTGCTGCTTGAGCGTCCTTGCGCAGCCAGTCGAGAAAGAGATCGCGAGAGGCGGAGCGCCGGTCCTCGTCCCAGCAAAGGAAGATTGGCGAATGCGTATCCATGCCTTCAAGCGGGCAGGAGGCGACGTCGGCGAGCACCGGCGCGCCGGGCATGTCGAGGGTAATGGTGATGCCGAAGCCGGCGCGCACAAAGCCGAGCACAGTGTACCATTCCTCCGCTTCCTGTACGATTTTCGGCGAAAACCCGGCGCGGATGCAGAGTGCGTTGATCTGGTGATGCAAGCCCGGCGCGATCACCGGCTGGAATAGGACGAAGGATTCGTCTTTCAGTTCTTCGAGAGCGATTTTTTTGCGCTTCGCCAACGGATGGTTGGAGGGCATCAGCACGACGAAACGCTGGCGGCCGATGATCTCGCTTTTCAGCGATTTCCCAACGCCAATTTCCCGGGTGATCGCGACGTCGATCTGTCCGGCGCCGAGCGCTTCCCATTGCTGGCGCGAATGCATGTCGCGCAGGGTAATGCCCACGTCGGGATATTGCTCGCGGAAACGCTGGATCGATTGCGGTATGTTGGTGAGCATGACGCTCGAGCCGATAGCGGTGACGATGGCGCCGATCTGGCCGCGTTCCACGAGCCTCGCCTGTTCCACGGCGGTCTCGAAATCGGTCAAGGCCCGGCGCCCGGCGTCGACGATCATCCGGCCCGCAGGCGTCAGGCTCACTTTGGGGCGGCGCACGAAAAGTTCAACGCCGACTGCGCGCTCGATCTGTGCAAGGCGCGTCGAAAGCTGCGGCTGGCGCATGCCGAGCGCGTCGGCGGCGCGGCCGAAATGCAGCTCGTTAGCGAGAACGGTCAAAAGGTGAAAATCGCGCGTGCCGAGGTTCATAACAAAAATCGAATGACGTGATCCGAATATTCCGCTTTTCGAGAAGATATGGGCGCCCTATGGTTCTGTCCAGCCGCGCGAAACCGCCCGAAAGAGGCGTGCGCCGACGGAGGAAACGAGGACAACGATGTCAAAAAAGCCCGCCGGCTTTCCCAAACCAAGCTCGCTCAATGTCGCCGACGGGACTGAGGCCGCCCAGGCCGGATATCCCTATTACATGCAGTTCGCGCCGGAGGATGATGAGCGCTTCTGGTTTTACAACTCCATGCACTTCCCGGAGCCCATGCACCATTTCGACATGGTGACGGCGGAGGCGGCTTATTGCGCGCTCGGCTCATCCAATACGCGGGTGCATTGTCTGCCGACGACCCTCGGCATCGATTATCGCGTCATGAACGGCCGGGTTTATATCGGCGGCAATGCGGTGACCGACCCCGCGGAAATTGAGCGGCGCACGGAAGAATTCCAGAAGCGCGCGTTTTATTACTACGAACACTGGGAGCGGCTTTACGACCAGTGGAAAGTGAAGATGAAAAAGCTGATCGCCGATGCGCAAGAGCTGCCGCCGGTGAAGCTTCCGGAATTCGAGCCGCTTGAGAACGTCCACGCCGGCAAGGGCGTCGCCTCGAACCACTATCTCCTCGAGACCTACCAGAAGACGCTCGAGGGCTATTTCCGCATGTGGCACCACCATTTCGAGTTTCTGCTGCTCGGATATGGCGCCTATATGGTCTTTTTCGATTTCTGCAAAAAAGCGTTTCCCGAAATCACCGACCAGACCATTGCCCGCATGGTGGCGGGCTTCGAGGCCGAAATCTTCAAGCCCGATGATGAAGTGAAACGTCTTGCGCGCAAGGCGGTGGAGCTCGGCCTTGAAGGCAAGTTCGGCGATAATGTTTCCGCCGATGACGTCATCGCATCGCTGGAGCAGATGGGCGCGCCGGGCAAGGAATGGCTGGCTGAACTCGAAAAATCCCGCAATCCTTGGTTCAACGTGAATGTGGGCGACGGTTTTTACCACTATCACCGCTCATGGAATGACGATCTCTCGCTGCCTTTCTCGGCGATCCCGGGTTACGCGGCGAAGATCAAAGCGGGCGACAATCTCGACCGGCCCATAGAGCAGTTGCAGGCCGAGCGTCAGGAACTGATCGATGGCTATCGCGATCTTCTGGGGACGGATGAAGAGCGCGCCGCCTATGACCAGATGATCGAGCTTGCCTGCCGTGTCTTTCCCTATGTGGAAGGGCACAAATTCTATTGCGAGCACTGGTATACCAATCTCTTCTTCAACAAGATCCGGGAATTCGGCGATCTTCTCGTCGAGCATGGCCTTCTCGACGAGCAGGAAGACGTGTTCCACCTGACGCGCTACGAATTGGAGCAGGGCATTGTCGACGTGATGACGAGCTGGTCCAACGGCTCTGCGACGCGCGGCGGCAAGCGCTTCCGCAAAATGGTCGCCGAACGCCGGAAAGCGATCAAGATCTGGGCTGAGGTCAACATGCCGCCGGCGCTCGGCCCTGTGCCTGACATCATTGATGATCCGGCGATCGTCATGCTGTGGGGCATTACGCGAGAAAATCTCGACATCTGGTTGTCAGGGCCTGCCGACGCCGACGGCAAGGAGATTCGCGGTTTTGCTGCGTCATCCGGCGTTGTGGAAGGCACGGCGCGGGTCATCAAATCGGTGCAGGAGATCAATCGCCTTCAGGAAGGCGACATTCTCGTCTGCCAGGTGACGAACCCCACCTGGGCGCCGGTGTTCCAGAAGATCTCCGCCGCGGTGTCCGACATCGGCGGCTCCATGAGCCATGCGGCGATTGTCGCGCGCGAATACGGGCTGCCTGCGGTCGTCGGCACGGGGCAGGCGACGGCGCGCATTCAGGACGGCCAGCGCATCCGGGTCGACGGCGCCCGCGGGGTCGTCACGCTGCTTTAGGTTTCGCAAAATGACTGCTGACAATATTTCATGGTTCGCCGATATCGGCCTTTCCGACCGCCCCAGCGTCGGCGGCAAAGGCGGCAGCCTCGGCGAGCTGACGAAAGCGGGCATTGACGTGCCGCCGGGTTTCGTCGTCAGGACGGAGGCTTTCGAGCGCTTCATCCAGAAACTTGACCGGGAAGAGCCCTTGCGCGCGCCGGTTGAGGCGCTCGATCCCAACGATCTCGATCATGTCGGCGCCGTGACGAAGGCGATCCGTGAACGGATCATCAGAGAGCCTTTGCCGGAGGATGTCGAGGACGACATCAAGACGGCTTATAAAGAACTCTGCGGCGATGATGCGAAGTCTCCCGTCGCCGTGCGGTCATCGGCGACGACGGAAGATGCGGAGGATGCCTCCTTCGCCGGGCTGCAGGACACCTATCTCTGGGTGCTCGGCGCGGAAGAGACGATCAGGATGGTGCGGAGCTGCTGGGCGTCGCTCTATTCGGTCGAGTCCGTCTGTTACCGCCGCCGCCAGAATTTTCCCGAAAGCGGCGTCGCCATGGGGGTCGTCGTTCAGAAGATGGTCGATGCGCGCACGGCCGGGGTCATGTTTACGCGGAGCCCCCTGACCGGCGACCGCTCGGTCATCACGATAGAAGGCGCCTGGGGCCTCGGCTCCGCCGTCGTCTCCGGCGAGGTGACGCCCGACCGCTGGGTGGTTGGCAAACTCACCGGCGAAATCACCACGCGCGATATTTCCGACAAGCACATTCGCCAGTCCCCGAAACTAGGCGGCGGCATCGAAGATGTAGAACTGCCCGAAGCCGAACGCACGGCGCCGTGCCTCAGCGACGAGGAGCTGCTCCAGCTTCGCGACATCGGCCGCAAGACGGAAAAGCATTACGGCAAGCCTCAGGACATCGAATGGGCCGTAGAGAAGGGCACAGGCAAAATTCTTCTCCTTCAGAGCCGCCCCGAGACTGTCTGGTCTGCAAAGGACAAGACGCCGGTCGCCTCGGCCCAGGACAACCCTATGAAGCATGTGATGAACATTTTCGGCGGCAAGCGGACGTGAGGCGATGAGCAACGATCTGCCCCTAACCCCTGAAGACGTCGAGGAAATCGCCTCCATCCTTGCGAAGTCGTCTTATGACGTGCTCGACATCGAAACCTCGCGCTTCCGCCTGCGCGTCAAGCGTTCCGGCGAAGGCTTCACCCAGGAATGGTCTCCAATCGGCGGTGAGGAAACGAAGACCGTCGCCTCCGCCGTCGAGCCTGAAGTCGAGGCGGAGAAGGACGGTCTCCTCGTCATCAAGCCGCCGCTGCCGGGCACGTTTTATCGCGCGCCCCAGCCCGGCGCGCCGCCCTATGTGGAAGTCGGCGACAAGGTGACGCCGGATACGGTGGTCGCGATCATCGAAACCATGAAGCTCATGAACCCGGTACATGCCGGCGTCGCCGGGGAGATCGTCGAGATCGTTCCCGACAATGCGCAAGCCATCGAGGCGCATACGGTGCTGATGAAAGTGAAGCCGGCGTGAGGAGGCAATCGCAACATGTGACGTTAAAGCCCCTCTCCACACTATGGGGGGAGAGGGGTTGGGGTGAGGGGGGCGTAGGCGCCCTAGAAGCTCTCCGCTTTACCCCCTCACCCGGTCGCCTTCGCGCTCTGCGCTCTGGCGGCCGACCTCTCCCCCAAGGGGGAGAGGTGGAGGCAGACTAAGATGCGCAAACCCATCAACACTCTCTTCATCGCCAATCGCGGCGAGATCGCGCTGCGTGTCATCAGAACGGCGAAGCGTCTCGGGATGAAGACGGCGCTCGGCGTTTCCGATGCGGACGCAAATTCGCGCGGCGCGGCGGAAGCGGATCTTGTGGTGCGCCTTGGCCCGGCGCCGTCTTCGCAATCCTATCTCAATATCGTGAAGGTTGTCGCCGCCGCGAAAGAGGCGGGCGCCGATGCGGTGCATCCGGGCTATGGGTTCTTGTCGGAGAACATCAAATTCGCGCGCGCTGTCGCAGAGGCCGGCATGATTTTCGTTGGTCCCGATCCGCATGCGCTCGACGCCATGGGCGACAAGCTGAAAGCGCGTCATGTGGCGATAGAGGCGGGCCTGCCGGTCGTGCCGGGCGGCGAGGCGGAGACTGCGGACGACGCGGCGAAAATCGCGGAAAAGACCGGCTATCCGCTCCTGATCAAGGCCGTCTCCGGCGGCGGCGGGCGCGGCATGAAGCGCGTCGACAGGCCCGAAGACCTGAAGTCTCAGATCGGGTTAGCGGTGTCGGAGGCGGAAGCCGCCTTCGGCGATCCGCGCATCTATGTGGAACGTTTCGTCGCGTCGGGGCGCCATGTGGAGGTGCAGGTGATCGGCGACGGAAAGCGCGCCATTCATCTCGGCACGCGCGACTGCTCGATCCAGCGGCGGTTTCAGAAACTCGTCGAAGAAGCGCCGGCGCCGAACATTCCCGATGACCGGCACCGCGCCATCGAAACTGCGGCGGTGAAGATCGCCGAGCATCTCAACTATAAAGGCGCCGGCACCGTCGAATTCCTTGTGGACGCGGAAACCTTCGATTTTTATTTCCTCGAAATGAATGCGCGCATTCAGGTCGAGCATCCTGTGACGGAAGAAATCACCGGCGTCGACATCGTCGAGCAGCAATTGCTGATCGCCAGCGGCGCGAGCCTCGGGTACCGGCAGCGCGACATCGAGTTTCAGGGCGCCGCCATTGAAGTCCGCATCAACGCCGAAGACCCGGACGCCGATTTCCGTCCGTCGCCCGGCCTCGTCGCAAAAGCCGAATGGCCGGCGGGCGAGGGGGTGCGCGTCGACAGTCATATCCGTTCCGGCGATTCCATCCCGCCCAATTACGACTCGCTGATAGGCAAACTTATCGTCCATGGCGCGACGCGCGAGGAAGCGGTCGCCCGCATCGCCGAGACGCTTGCAACGCTTAACATTGAAGGCGTGAAAACCACGGCGCCCTTGCATGCGCGGATCATGGCGGATGCGCGGTTCAAAAAAGGCGGCGTCGATACGCGTTTCTTTGAGGGGCTTCAAAATGGCTGAGATCAAGCTCGTCGATGTGTCGATCCGCGACGGCAACCAGTCGCTCTGGGGCGCTACGGGTCTTAACACCGCGCAGATTCTCGACATCGCCGGCGCCATGGAGCGGGTCGGCTTTCACGCCTGCGATTTCACCTCGTCGACGACTATGGCGGTCGCGATCCGCTATTTCCAGAACAATCCGTGGGAGCGCATCAAGCGCATGCGCGCGGCGATGCCGAGCGTGCCGTTGCAGTTCATCACCACGGGTCTGCGCTTTGTGGCGTGGCAGCAGGCGGACCCGGAATTCATGCGGCTCGCCTATCGCCGCCTGCAGATGGCGGGCATTCGCCGATTCATCGTCCTCGACCCCATGCACGATCCCGATGCGGTGATCGAGGCGGCGCGTATCATTAAAGAAGAAGGCGACGCCGACGTCATGGGCGCGCTCACCTTCACCCTGTCCGACATTCACACGGATGAGTTCTACGCAGAATTTGCCGGGCGGCTCGCCAAGAGCAACCACATCGATCTTTTCTATCTGAAAGATCCCGGCGGGCTCATGTCGCCCGACCGCGTGAGAACGCTGGCGCAGGCGGTGAAGGCCGCGATTGGCGCCAAACCGCTGGAAGTGCACGCCCATTGTACCATCGGCTATGGCCCGCTGACCTCGCTCGCTGCGGCCGATCTCGGCATTATCGATGCGGTGCATGTGGGCGTCGGGCCGCTCGGCGACGGGTCATCCCTGCCGGAGGCGACGCGCATGGTCGCGAACCTTCGCGAGGCCGGTCACACGGTGAACGTCAACGACAAGGCGCTGGCGACGGTGAAGGATTACTGGACGCGCCTCGCGACCGCCGAAGGACTCCCATTCGGCAAGCCGCAGAGCTTCGACGCTAGTTTCCTCAGGCATCAGATCGCCGGCGGCGTCATGACCACCACCAAGCGCCAGCTCGACGAACTCAATCTCGGCCACAAATTTCAGGAAGTGATCGACGAGACGGAGCGCGTGCGCGCGGAGCTTGGCTACCCCATCATGGTGACGCCGTTCCCGCAGATGGTGATGAGCCAGGCGCTGTTTAACGTCATCGGCACGAAGCGTTATGCGCAGGTTTCCGATCAGGTGATCCGCTATGTCATGGGCAAGTTCGGCCGGCCCACAAGTCCGGTCGACGAAGCTGTGAAGCAGACCATCCTTGACCGGCCGCGCACCAGGGAGCTCGAAGCCGAGCCCATGTTCCCGGCGTACAAGGATCTGCGCAAACGGTTCGGCGAAAACATGGACGACGAAGAGTTCCTGTTTCGCGCCGTGATGCCTCAGGAACAGGTGGACGCCATGCTCGCCGCCGGGCGAAGCCGTGCGACTTACACGCCGGAAGCGGCGCCGGTGTTCAAATTACTCAAGCAACTCGCGGCGCGGCCCGACGCGCCAGACATTGCGGTTGAGCGTCCGGGTTTCCGCATGGCGCTCTATAAGGGAGCGGGACTTGGCCGATAAATTGCGCGAAGCCGAAGGCTTCATCTTCGACATGGACGGGACCCTGGTTCTCGGGGACAAGGCGAGCGCGGGGCAAAAGGCGCTGCCGGGCGCTGTGGAAACGCTGGCGCTGCTGCGCGAGCGCGGCGTTCCCTATCAGGTCTTTACGAATGGCACAGCGCGAACGCCCGAATGGTATGCGAACGCCATGCGCGCCACCGGCCTCGACGTGCGCGACGAAGAGTTCATGACGCCGTCGACAGCCGCCGCGCATTACCTCAAAGAAAAAGGCGTCGGGCGTATTCTCGTTCTCGGCAAAGAGCCGGTGTGGAAGCCGCTCGCCGATCTCGGCCTTGAGGTCGTCGAATCTCCCGGCGATGGAGGGCCTTACGATGCGATCTATGTGGGCTGGTTCCGAGAATTCACCTTTCCCGACCTGGAAGCGGCCGTGCACGCGATCTGGGCCGGCGCGCATCTGACCACGGCGTCCGATGTTCCTTTCTTTGCAGCGGCGGGCGCCGACAAGCGCGGCATCGGCACGAGTTTCGCCATCAACGCGATGCTGAAAGCCCTGACCGGCGCCGAGGCGCATGTGCTCGGCAAGCCATCGGTCGACGCGCTGATGGTTGCAAAAGCGCGCATGGGACTGCCCCGCGACGCGAACGTCGTCGTCGTGGGCGATGACCCGCAGCTTGAGCCGAAAATGGCGAATATGGGCGGCGCCTATTCCGTGGCGGTGACCACGGGGATTTACGACGAGGCGGCGTTCAAATCCCGCGAGGATCCGGCGGAACGGCCGGAACTCCTGCTTTCCGGGATCGACAAGCTCTATGAACGGCTTCGCGAAGGAGCGTGAAACCTTTCGCATCGGGCTGTCCTTTGGGAGCGGAATTGGCGTAAAACTCGCCATACGCCAAAGGAGTCCCCATGATCGACCTCAACAAGATCAAAGCCATCGACATTCACACCCATGCGGAGGTCTCCTGCAACGACCCCGAGGACCCGATCATGGGCAAATTCCTCGACGCGGCTTCAATCTATTTCAAGGCGGACCGCAAGCGGCCGACCATCCCCGAGACCATCGAATATTACCGCGCGCAACAGATCGCGTTCGTGATGTTCACGGTCGATATGGAATCCGGCACGGGTATCAAGCGCATCCGCAACGAGGAAATCGCGCAGTTCGCCAATGACAACAGCGACATCATGATGGCCTTCGCCTCCATCGATCCGCACAAGTCGAAATTCGGCGCCATCGAGGCGCGCCGCATGATTGAGGAATACGGCGTCAAGGGTTTCAAGTTTCATCCGCCGATCCAGAACTTTCATCCTTACGACCGCATGGCCTGGCCGATCTATGAGGTGATCGCGGAGTATAAACTCCCGGCGATCTTTCATACGGGCCATTCGGGCATGGGAACGGGGATGCGCGGCGGCGGCGGCATTCGCCTGAAATACGGCCAGCCGATGATGGTCGATGACGTTGCGGTCGATTTTCCCGACATGAAGATCATTCTCGCCCACCCGTCTTGGCCGTGGACGGATGAATCGCTCTCCATGGCGCTGCACAAGGAGAATGTTTATATCGACCTTTCCGGCTGGTCGCCGAAATATTTTCCGAAACAGGTGATCCACTACGCCAACACGCAGTTGAAACACAAAATGCTGTTCGGCTCTGATTTTCCGCTCATCAAGCCGGACAAGTGGATGGATGCGGCGAAGGACGCCGGCTTCCGTGAGGACGTGATGCCGATGATTATGAAAGACAACGCGGCGAAGCTTCTCGGATTGAAATGAAGAATTCCATTACGCTTGCCGGGAAACGCATCATCGTCACCGGGGCCTCAACTGGCATCGGCGCCGCGGCGGCGGAGATCATGGGATCGCTCGGCGCAAAAGTGCTTGTCGCCGCGCGCTCGGAAGACAAGCTGAAAAAAGTCGCCGATGCGGTGATGAAGGGGGGCGGCGAGGGGGCCTATCTCGCCGCCGACATGGGCAATGCGGAAGACATCGCCGCGCTGGTCGATAAAGCAAAGGACTTGTGGGGCGGCGTCGACGGCGTCTTCGCCAATGCCGGAATGGGCGGACCTGCGGCGCCGATGACCGATTATCCGCTCGACGGTTACGATCAGGTGATGAACGTCAATCTGAAATCCATGTTCATCCTCGTGCAGAAAGTTTTGCCGTCCATGCTTGAAGCGGGCGGCGGGTCGATCGTCTGCACCGGCTCGCTTGCGTCGGAACGCGGCTTTCCCATGACGCCCGCTTACGTCATGTCGAAACATGCGGTGCTCGGTCTCGTGCGCGCCATCGCCGCGGAATATGCGAGCCGGAATATCCGCGCCAATTGCCTGCTGCCGGGCCTTATCCGGACGCCCATGCTCGAAGGGCTCGCCGACCAGATCGGCGGCGGCGATGTCGAGGCGACCGTGGCGATCCTCGACAAGATGGCGCCGCAGGGGCGCGTCGGGACGCCGGCTGAAACAGGCTGGCTCGCCGCGTTCCTCCTCTCCGACGCCGCACAATACATTAATGCGCAATCGATTTCCGCCGATGGCGGAATGCTTGGAGTGATGAGGAGCGCCTGAGATGACATTGAAACTCTATCACGCTGAACCGCTTGCGAATTCGCTTAAGTCGCTGGCCCCGCTGCATTGCCGAGGCATTCCGTTCGAAGGGATCTATGTCGATCTTCATAAATTCGAGCAGCACCAGCCGTGGTTCGTCGCCATCAATCCGGAAGGCCAGGTGCCGGTCTTGGATCATGACGGCGTCATCATTACCCACTCGACCGTTATTAATGAATATCTCGAAGACGCGTTTCCCGATTATCCGTCCTTGCGGCCCGCCGACCCGGAAGGCAAGGCGCGCATGCGCTACTGGAACAAATTCGTCGACGAGCATGTGATGAACTATGTCTCCATGCATGGCTGGCACCGCATGGTCGGCGTTATCGCGCGCAATATCGAAAGCGGCGATTTTGAAAAACTGATGGAGAACATTCCGCTCCCCGATCAGCGCAAGAAATGGATGACGGCGCGATCAGGGTTCTCTGAAGAGCAGTTGGCCTATGCGACCGAAAAGATCGAATACGCTATCGATAAAATCGAGAAGCACCTGTCCGAGAATGAGTGGTTTGCGGGCGGCATGTTTTCTCTCGCCGACATCAATTTCTATTCCCATTGCGGGGCCATGGTGGAGCGCATGTTTCCGGATATGGATGTCGCCAGCCGCGCGCCGAACATGGTCAAATGGCGCGATCGCGTGACGGTGATCCCCGGCATGGCCAAGGCGCTCGCCGGTCCCGACAAAACCGACCCGCGGCTTCGAACGTTTTCGGGGCATGTGAGGTAGCGCCCGCATAACGCGAAAAATTCATCACTTCTGTTGAATTCTTCAATATTTCCCAGTGTTGGTGAATAGTTATCCACCACTTTCGGTGCGGATGTATGATCGTTCTCGGCTGTCATTCCGGACGGTTTGCATGTGGTCAGCTTTGCATGACGCAATCGCGGATGCAGTCAGGTTTCAATCTGCGCGCATTCCCGCGCGCCGCGCGAAAGGCATGAATCGATGAGAGCGAACGAGCAGAAAATGTCAAATGGCGCCACATTCGCCGCAACGCCAGAAAACATGCGGGTGAAAAAGAGCGCGGCGCGGGAAAGAGATCACTCTTCCCAGCGCGGTTCTTCGCCCATGGTCACTTTCGACGAATTGCCGAGCAGGAAGTCGCCGAGCACGTCGATCGAGTCCGGATATTGCTCGATTACCATGGCGCGCAGTTCGTCGCTGTTTTTCGCTTTGCGCGACGCCTCAAGCCAGAAGTCGATATAGCCGCGGCTGTAAGCAAGGCTCGACGGATCGTTGGCGAGGCCGGGTTTAGAGTGACCGGCGACGACGATTTCCGGATTGAGCGCGGCGAGGTCGTCGATGGCGTCTCCCCAAGCGCGGATTTCCTTCCGCCCGTGCTCGCCGAACCAGAGATACATTTCGTTGTAGAGGAGATCGCCCGCAAAGAGTGCGCCGATATCGGGAGCATAAAGCGCCGTCGCGTGAACATGATCGCCCTGCATGGGGCCGATGACTTTCAGCTCATGGCCTTCGAGCAGAAATGTATCGCCGTCGAGCGCCGCCGGCGCCGTTGGCGTTTTCGGTCCGTTGTCGCCCAGCATCGGGCTCCAGCGTTTCACCTTGAATGGGAGCGAGCGCCAGATGTCAGCGACGACCACCGGATGCGCCACGACTTTTGCATTGGGAAAAGCCTCCGTGAGGACTTCCATGGCGAAGAAATGGTCCGGATGGTCGTGAGTGACGAAGATGGTTTCGAGTTCTTTCCCGCTGTCGAGCACCATGGCGGCGACGCGGTGCGCATCCGCCATCGTAAAGGGCGCATCGACCAGCACGGCTTTTTTCTCGCCCTTGATGAGCGCGATATTGGCGTAAAGCGAGCCCGCGCTGGTTCTAAGGACTTCGACTTCGAGCGGCGGTTTCTCCTGTGCGAAGACAGGCGGCGCCAGCAAAAGAAGCGCGGCGAGCGCGCGGGCCAGAAGTTTCATCATGTCCTCCCTGTCTGCTGTTGCCGCCGCGGTCCTTCAGGCAACGGCCAATTAAATTGCGGTCTGGCCGCCATCGGCGATGATCACGGCGCCGTTAGTGAAACTCGCTTCGTCGGAACAAAGATGCAGCACGGTTCCCGCCATCTCCTCCGGCGCCGCCGGGCGGCCGATGGGCGAGGTCGGCAGAAACGCCTCGAGAAAGCCTTCGCGGTGAAACCACGGTTCGGTCATCGGCGTGCGGACGAAACCGGGGCAGAGCGCGTTCACCCTGACGCCGAGTTTTGCATATTCGATCGCCGCCGTCCGCGTGAGGCCGATGACGCCGTGTTTCGACGCGATATAGGGCGCCATGCCCGGATTGGCGATGACGCCGCCGACGGAAGAGGTGTTGAGGATCGCGCCTTTTCCTTGTTTCGCCATGATGGGAAGCTGCGCCTTCATGCAGAGAAAGACGCCTTTCAAATTGATCGCGATGGTGCAGTCGAACGCCTCCTCGTCGAAATCGGCGAACATTTTTTCCGGAGGAAAGACGCCGGCATTGTTGAACGCGGCGTCGAGGCGGCCATGGGCCTTGACGGCGGCGGCGACGAGCGCCTCGACATCCGTCCCTTTCGAGACGTCGCAATGCCGGAAGGCGGCGGTTCCGCCTTCGCCTTCGATGGACGCGACCGTCTCTTCGGCCTTGTCGTTGTAATCGCCGATCATCACCATTGCGCCCTCGCGCGCGAAGGCGATGGCGGCGGCCCGGCCGATGCCCGTTGCGGCGCCGGTGACCAGAACGGATTTTCCTTCAAAGCGCATGCGTCACCCCCTCGGCGCGATCAGCACCTTGCATTGATGGGTGCGTTTTTTGAGCGATTCAAAAACATCCGGCACGGCGTCGAGACCGATCGTGTCCGTGATGAGCGCGCGCGGCTCCGCGGCGCCGGCGTCGAGCGCATCGAGCGCCGCCTCATATTCCTGGCGCTTGAAAAAGGCGGAAGTCTGGAGCCGCACTTCCTTGGAGAGCGCCACGAAAGGAACGAAGGTTTCCGGTCGCGTGCAAAGACCGAGGATCAGGACCGTGCCTTTGACGCGCACTTGGTCGACCGCTTGCGGAATAAGACCGGGCACGCCGACGCACTCGTAAACAATGTCCGCCTTGCCGCCGAGCGCGCGTTCCGCGGCGCCCACGGGGTCTTCCATGTCGACGATGAAATCCGTCGCGCCCATGCGACGCGCGCGTTCTTCCTGATAGCGGTTGATGTCCTGAACGACGATCTCTTTGGCGCCGAAGCGGCGGGCCCAGAAGGCGACGCCGAGACCAATTGGCCCCGCGCCGAGGATCAGCACTTTGTCGCCGGGCTTCTGCTCCGCCATCATCACGCCGTGGAGCGCCACGGCGAGGGGTTCGATGATCGCGCCGTCGGCCATGCTCGCGGATTTCGGCAGGGCGACGCACTGGTTTTCATTTGTGACCGCGAACTCGCCATAGCCGCCGCCCTGCAAATACATTTTCTCGCACCAGGCCGGCTCGCCCGCGAGACAGATGGGGCACTTGCCGCAGCTTGCAATCGGCACGACGGAAACGAGCTCGCCTTTCTTGAGCCGCTCAACGCCCTTGCCGAGAGCAATGACTTCACCGGCGAATTCATGACCGAGCACGGCGCCCTTATCGACGCCGAAGGCCGGATCCTCCGTCATGTGAAGGTCGGAGCCGCAAATGCCGCAGCGTCCCACCGACAAGACAACTTCGCCGGCGCCGGGCGCCGGGTCCGGGACGGTTTCAACGGCGAGCTTTTGATGCAGCCCCTGATGAACGACCGCGCGCATTTACTGTTTAAAGCCTCCGAGCGCCATGCCGCCGTCGATCAGCATCTGCGATCCAGTGACGTAATTCGAGGCGTCGGATGCGAGATAAAGCGCCAGCGGTTTCATCTGGTAAGTCTCGGCAATGCGCCCCAGCGGAACCACATGGTCCCATGCGGCGCGCACCACCGGGTCCTGCAGCCAGCCGCCGCCGATATTGGTGACGAACGGGCCGGGGGCGATGGCGTTGACCCGAATGCGGTATTCGGCGAGCTCCATGGCGAGATAATGCACCATATGCGTGACGCCCGCTTTCGCCGGGTGATAGGGCATGCCGACGATGGGTTCGACGACGAGACCTGCGTTCGACGACGTTGCGATGATCGAGCCGGGCTTGCCGCCCGCCTTCATCACTTTCGCCGCCTCGCGCATGGTGTTGTAAATGCCGGTCAGGTTAATGGCGATGCAGCGGTCCCAGGCTTCGGGGTTGTAGGCGTCGACCTGGCCTTTCGGATTGCGCCCGCCTTCTGGCGCGGCGAAGCCGTCGCCGGGATCGATGCCGGCGTTCGCGAAGGCGATGTCGAGCCCGCCATAATGCTTCACATGTTCGCCAAAAACTTTGGTCGTCTCCTCGCGATCAACGACGTCAAGACGCGCCGCGCGCGCATCGTATCCTTCTTCACGCAAGCGCATGGCTTCACGTTCTGCGCCGTCGAAGTCGATATCGGTGAGAGTGACGCCCGCGCCCGCTTCCGCCATGGCCTCCGCATAGCAAAGGCCGATGCCGGAGGCCGCGCCGGTGACGATCGCGGAACGGCCTTTGATGTCGAATTGATCGAGTGCTTTCATGACTTAGAGATAGAGCTGCTTGTTGATGGGAAGGCCCTTTTCCTTGCAGTAGGATTCGTAGTGGTTCATGAACCACCACACGTCGAGGGTTTCGACGAAGTTTCCCTGTTCGTCGTAGAACTCGTTGGCGCCCTGCATCCAGAACAGCGCCTTCATGCCGTTAGGATCGTCGGTGACGAGGGTGTGCGCGGTGCCCGGCATTTCGGTGATGAATTCTCCGGGCCCGCAGACCCAGTCATATTCGAGATAGCGGAACGTGCCTTCAAGCCCGACCGCCCAGACGGGCCCGCGATGTTTATGCGTGCCGATGACGCCGGGCGATTTGATCCAGAGGATGTTGCAATAGACATTCTGGCGCACATCGAAGGCGAGATGGCGGATCGCGGCGTTGTCGCCGAAGGGGACCCACGGGCTTTCCTCTTCGGACTTGCCGACATAGCTGCCTTCAAGCCCTCGCTTCGCGATGAGGTCGCCGTAAAGCTCCTCCACCTGGACGATTTTGTAGGCGCCCGAAGGGGGCGCTTTCATGCCTGACATCACGGGTCTCCCTAATGATTTCCTGTAAAGTAGTTGAGCTCCAGGAGGACGCCATTCGGATCGCGCACAAAGATCTGCTTCAGATCGATGGCCGTCACATGATTGAGCTTGTATTCGAAACCGAGCGACGTCAGACGGTCCACCATGGCGTCATGGCCGGAGCAATTGAGCGCCACATGATGCACCGGTCCGGTCTCCTGCGGCAACTCGCGCCGGCCGCCGTCACCCATGATGGAGCCCGGCGTCGTCAGGTGGAAGATCGCGCGGCCTTCGGCGTCATACATCCACTGAACCAGTTTCGGATCGAGCGGCGGCGGCGGGTCGCGCGCTTCGAGGTCGAGAACATCGGCGTAGAAGCCCACTGTCTCTTTCAGTTTAAGAGTCTGGATGTTGACGTGATCGAGAGCGTTGACTCGCATGACCTACCGGAACAGGGTTTTGACGTAATCCGCGCCGATGCCGACCTTGTCGTAATGCTCGCGCGCGGCGGCGATGTAGTCGTGGACATCATAGTGGCCGACGCCGTTGCCGTCATCGTCGAGCCAGATCAGCGGACCGGTGACGACGAAGAACACCTTCATCGGCTCGGGGCTGTCATAGGCGACGAGCGTGTGGCCTTCGCCGGGCGATTCAAAAACGAAATCGCCCGCGGTCGCCGTCCAGTCATGTTCGAGATAGCCCCATTTACCGGAAATCGTGTAGGCCCAGATCGGGTGGGGGTGGTAGTGGCGGTTCACAAGACCCGCTTCTTTCGCCATCAGAACGTCGGCCCACATATTCCGCTGCGGCGAAATCCAGACCGGCTTCGACGACACAGTCTCGGAAATCGGCACCCAGTAGCGTTCATCGCCCTCGGCGATCTTCGACATATAGGCGTCGCCCATGGACTCCGGTTTGAAGACATCCTTGATCGGTTTGATGTCTTTCCAGAATTCTGTCGTTGCTGCCTCGGCCATCGCGTCCTCCTTACGTCACAGGGTGCGCATAGTAACAGTCGCCCCTAAGGTACTGCCTTTGTGCGCATAAAACAAAAAAGGCGGGACCCGAAGGTCCCGCCAGGGCGTCATGGGAAGGTTAGAAGTCAACGCCAAGACGTGCGTACCATTCAGCCGGGCGGCTGTAGGTGCCGTAAATCTGCCCGCCGGCGATCTGCGCCTGACCGGTGGTGAGATAGCGTTCGTCGGTAAGGTTGGTGCCGCCGACGGTGACATACCAGCGGCCGTCAGGCTCGCGATAGGTCGCGCTGAGATTGAGGATGTCCGTTGCGGGACGCTCGAGCAGGAAAGTGCGCTCGGTGTCGTTCCACATGGACGAGGTGTGCGTGTAGTCGGCGAGAAGGATCACCGTCGCGCCATTGCCCGGATTGAATTCGAAACGCGGGCTGACATTGAACTGGAAGTCCGGCGTTTTCGGCAGATCGGCGCCTGGGAAGATGCCGCCCTGCAGCGGATTCGCCGCGACCTGGGCGGGCCCGAGGACGTCGGTGTACTCCGCGTCGATGAGACCGACCGAAGCGTTGACCGAGAAGCCGTTGCCCGGAGCGAACACGGTTTCGACCTCGAGGCCTTTGATGCGCGCATCGCCGGCGTTCTGCACCGTCGGCGAAACGCCCTGCTGGAAGTTGAGCTGGATGCCTTCATATTTCGTCGTGAAGGCGGCCGCGTTCAGCAGGATGCGGTTGTCGGCGAAGGTCGACTTGAAGCCGACTTCCCAACTGGTGGCTTCCTCTTCGTCGAAATCCGGCGCGGTCGGAAGCGGGTTCGACAGGCGCGTTGTCCATCCGCCGGTGCGATAACCCTGCGAATAGCTGCCGTAGACCATCAATCCGTCTGCGGGCTTCACCTGGACGCTGACTTTCGGAGAGAAGTCGTCGAAGGTTTTCTCCTGAAGGCCGTCCACGTAATAGCGCAGAGGCTCGCCCGATACGGGGAAGCCTTGAGCAATGCGGCAGGCTTCCGAGATGGTCGGAACCAGCGTCAAGCAATTCGGATCGCCGAATTGCTGTGCGATCTTGTAGTTGAGGCCGTTGCGGTCCGATTGCGCGCCCTCAAACTGTTTCTTTTCGTGCGTGTAGCGTCCGCCGGCGGTGATGGTCAGCCATTCCGTCACATCGAAATCGATCTGGCCGAAGGCCGCGTAGTTTTTCGTCTTCAGATAGTTCGGTCCGTCAACCTGAAGGAGACCTTCCGCGAACGTCACGTAATCGTGCAGGTCGCCTTCCTCGACGAAGTAGTAGCCGCCGAAGACATAACGCACCCGGTCTTCAAGGAACGAGCCGGTGAATTGAAGCTCCTGACTGAACTGCCATTGATCCGTCGTAAAACTCGTATGCAGGAAGTTCAGCGGCGAGCCGTCGAGATCCATGCCCACATCCCAGTCGAGATGGCGGTAGGCGGAAATCGATTTGACGGCGGCGTTTTCGGCGAGATCGAAATCGAGCGTCAGGTGGACGCCGTAATTTTCAAGCCGCGCCACGTTGTTGCCGTTGGCGTAGGTCGTGTCGATATCGTCGGTGACGAACCGGTCGTCGTAGGGCAGCCGGTCATTATTGGGATCCATATCCGTATTGACGCCGAACAGCGCCGGCAGATCCGCCACCCAGTTAAGGCCGCCAATGCCGCCATTATAGGCGATCGGCGGTGGGCCGCCGCCGCAGGACATGTCGCCCGGAAGCGGCTGAATGCCCTCAATGGCGCAGTTGTAGGTGCCCGCGAAGACGGCGCCATTGGTGGCGATCACCTTGTTGGCGAGCTGGCTCTGTTTGGAGAAGGAATAGTCGCCCGAAAGCGTCGCCCGGAACGGCCCGCCATTGTCGTAGAGCAATTTCACACGGGCGTTCTTGGCGTCGATGCCGCCTTCATAGTCGCCTTCATTGCCGTAGATCGCGGCGCGCATCGACTGGATCGGCTCGACATTATAATTCTCGAAACCGGGGTAGGGCATGCGCTTCATGTAGCCGCGGCTGTCCTTCATCGAGAAGCTGACCGACGATTTCAGCGAGTCCGACAGCGGAATGTCGACCGTTCCGCGCACCTGCAGCAGCTCGAAACTGCCGGTTGTCACATCGCCGGAGAACGAGAACTCGTCGCCGGGCTCATGGGTGACGATGGAGATCGCCCCGCCGATGGTGTTCCGGCCGAACAGCGTTCCCTGCGGGCCCTTCAACACTTCGATGCGTTCCACGTCGAGAAGATCCTGGTTGGCGCCGATGGAGCGGGCGAGATAAACGCCGTCGAGATAGACGCCGACGCCGGGATCGATGTTGAAAGCGAAATCGTTGGCGCCGATGCCGCGGATATAAGCGGAAATAACGGCCGGATCGCCGGAGAATGGCGTGCCGGCGTCAAGCGAGACGTTCGGCGTGATGTTCGAAAGACCGGCGACGCTGGTGATCGCTCGCTCCTGCAGCGACTGCCCGTCGAAAGCGGAAATCGCAATTGGCACGTCCTGCACGTTTTCTTCGCGCTTTTGCGCCGTCACCGTAATCGTGTCGACCTGAGCCTTGGCGACGCCTGTCAGCGCCATCGCCATCGCCCCTATGCTTGCAGACAATTTATACTTCATCTTGTTTTACCTCCCGGGATGCGTTGCCTCGTCCCCGCCACGTTCGGCGGGAATCCTGCTGTCGTTCTGAACCATCGACAGGCTCGATGTTCTATCGTCGGCGCCGGTTGGGGCGCCGCGATCAAAGAGACTGGCGATATTTATCAGGGAAAGACCGTCTTCCTGACTGGCGGGATTTCCTGCATCCCAAGCGCCCGTTCGTGTGTGCGAAGGCGCGGCGGCCAGGTCGGAAAGACAAACATTCCCTCCCATCCCCCGCCGTGTTTTTGTTATGCGGCGGGATCAAGCATTATTGAGACAGAGCGTCCCCTTATTTGCGGACGCCGTCTTGAACAATCACGAAGCCCGGAAGGAGTTACGCGCAATGACAGTTGATGTTGTGGTCTTGCCACAGCGCCGGCAAGGCCGGCGCTTGTGTGGCGGCTTTAGTGTGCGGCGCGGTATGCCGTCGGTGAAACGCCGAATTTCTGCTTGAAGCAGCGGGTGAAATAACTGCAGTCATTAAATCCGGATTCGTAAGCGACGCTTGTGACGCTGAGCTCCGGCGCGGCCACAAGCCGGTCGGCGGCGAGATGCAGGCGCTTGTTGAGGATATAGGCGGACGGGGTCTCGCCGATGGCGGCGAAGGCGTTCTGAACCGTCCGGATCGAAACGCCCAGCTCTTCAGCGAGCCTGGAAGTCCTGAGTTCCGGATCGCAGAGCCGCGCTTTGACAAGCGCCGTGAGGCGATTGATGAGCCGCGCATCGCTTTCCACACGGAGGTTGCGGTCAGTAAGCGCCATGGCCAGGAGATTGTAGAACACATCCGTGATGCCTTTGACCCAGGCTGGATCGGCGTTGCTCTGATCGCCTTGGCGCCAGAGCGAAAGAATAAAGTCATGCAGCACGCGGCTGGAGGGCGTTTCGCCGGAAATGCGGTGCGAAGACAAAACGTCGTTCAAATTCGGCATCCGCTCCACAAGCGCGCCTCGCGGCATCTCTACGACCAGCATATCGTTGTCGTGGGAAAGCTCGACCCGATAATCCTCATAACTGTCGGTGAGGATGGAATCGCCCGCTCTCAGGTGCCGGATTTTATTCGCCTGCGTATGAAGACAGCTGCCGGCATGCTGGAAATGCAGCATCACGCGGTCGCCGCCGCTGCGGGCGATGCGGGCGTTGCGCTGGACGACGGCGTTGGGGGATTTCGGCCGGATCATGGTGAGATCGCCCATGGACCAGCGCCACATTTCTGCGTCGAACGTCTCGCGCTCGGAATCGACTGTGAGGCCGCAAAAGGTCTCGCTGGCGATGCGGTTCCAGAAGTCGAGACGCTCCAGTTGGGGGAGCTGATTGGTGAGGATATGCTCGATCTGTGCGGCCATCCGGCGTTTCACCCCGATCCGCCGCGCGGCGAAGAGCGCGCGGCAAGTTTTTGGATATTTTTCTTTACATCATAAACTATTTCCCCGGGATTTTCACGCGCTTGTTACAAATTCGGCTCTGACGCGGAGTCTCGTTTTCATCGCTTGACCGCGCAAGATTTTGCTATGACCCAGAGTCATATTGCGGCGCACAATGAACGCTTTTGTGCTCAGGGAAAACCGACGCCACCAAAAGGGCGCCCATTTCACTCCAGAAAAGCAAAACGCCGGCGCGGCTTTTATGCAAAGCGTCGTCTGTGATATTAAGGCCGTGATTTTATCGCTGAAATTCTCTCCATGCGGGGCGCAATGCAGGGCTTCTGGTTTCGATGTCCTGATCGCTCCCCATGGCAGCCGAACAAAAGGAAAGAGCCGCTCCCATGAATGTGATGCCGAAAAACTCCATGGTTCAGCCTGAATACTCAAGCGCTGCGAAAAAAGCGCTGGCCCGGCGGCCGTCGCTGTTCATCAACAATGAGTGGGTCGAATCGAAGACCGGCAAGACCATCGACGTGATCGACCCTTCCACCCGGAAGGTCGTCAGCCAGATCGCCGACGCCTCGAATGAGGAAATCGACCGCGCCGTCGCCGCGGCCCGGCAGGCCTTTGACGACGGTCGCTGGACCGGCCTGCCGCCCATCGCGCGCGAGCAGATGATCCACAAGCTTGCGGACCTTATTACGGAGCATGCGGAAGAACTCGCTGAACTCGAAGCCATCGACAACGGCAAGAACGCCGGCGTCGCCGCCGGCATGGACATTCCCGCTTCCGCCGGGATGCTGCATTATATGGCCGGCTGGGCGACCAAGATCAGTGGTTCTCAGATCGATCCCATGGCGGCGCCGTCGGGCGCGTTCCACGCCTATGTCAGGAAGGAGCCTGTCGGCGTCGCCGCGCAGATCGTGCCCTGGAACTTCCCGCTCATCATGGCGACGGGCAAGATCGCCCCGGCGCTCGCCGCAGGCTGCACCATCGTCCTGAAGCCGGCGGAACAGACGTCGCTGACCGCGCTCCGGCTTGCCGATTTTGTGGTTCAGGCGGGCTTCCCGCCGGGCGTCATTAACGTCGTCACCGGCCTTGGCGAAACCGCGGGCGCGCGCCTCTCGACTCATCCCGACGTCGACAAGGTCGCCTTCACCGGGTCGACAGAAGTCGGCAAGATCATCAATCGTGCAGCCACCGACTCATTGAAGCGCGTCACGCTCGAACTTGGCGGCAAGTCGCCGGTCGTCGTGATGCCGGATGTCGATGTGGAGAGCGTTGCGGCCGGGGCCGCCGGCGCGATCTTCTTCAATGCGGGCCAGATCTGCGTAGCTGGCTCGCGCCTGTTTGCGCATAAGTCAGTGTTCGACAAAGTCGTCGAAGGCGTTGCAAAGCATGCTGACGACTGGGCGCCCGGTCCGTCGCTCTGCCCGGAATACCGCATGGGTCCGCTCGTCTCCGATGAACAGCAAAAGCGCGTTATGGGCTTTATCGAGTCCGGCAAGAAGGAAGGCGCCTCCATCGTCAAGGGCGGGGACTCTCCTTCCGATGCAGGGTATTTCGTCAATCCGACAATTCTCGTCGACGTCAATCCGAATATGAAAGTCGTGCGCGAGGAAATCTTCGGACCGGTTCTCGTCGCGCAGCGCTTCGATGACATCGATGAAGTCGCCAAGGCGGCGAACGACACGCTTTACGGTCTCGGCGCCAGCGTCTGGACCAAGGATCTTTCGACCATGCACCGCCTCGCGTCTAAGATTAAGTCCGGCTCGGTCTGGGGCAATTGCCACTCCATGATCGATCCGGCGCTGCCGTTCGGCGGCTACAAACAATCCGGCATCGGCCGCGAGCAATCCAGCACCGGCGTCGAAGCCTATATGGAAACGAAATCGGTCATCATCGCGCTTTAGCGAGACCGGGTTCACAAATGCGGCGCGCCTCAACCCCGGGGCGCGCCTTTTTCATGCGAGTTCGCAAAAAAGCGCAAATTTTCGCACCGTCTGAGCGCCCCCCGGGCTTTGCCGGCATGATAAGCGAAGATAGTAATGACATATAACTATCTGCCCGCCGCGGAATGCGGCCAGCGCGTCAGTTCGGGACAGCAAGAGCGACAGGAATTTGTCATGACTGAAGAGCGCAAAGAAGAAGAAACCGTCGCCTACGAGGTCGTCGACCGCATCGCCTGGGTGAAGTTCAACCGCCCGGAGAAGCGCAACTGCATGAGCCCGAAACTCAACCGGCAGATGTTGCGGGTGCTCGATAAACTGGAGTTCGACGACAATGTCGGCGTGCTCGTCCTGACCGGCGAAGGGACGGCGTGGTCGGCGGGCATGGACCTCAAGGAATATTTCCGCGAGACCGAAGCGCAAGGGCTCGCCGGCACGCGCGGCGCGCAGCGCGAGGCCTATACATGGTGGAAGCGCCTGCGCTGGTATCAGAAACCGACCATCGCCATGGTCAATGGCTGGTGCTTCGGCGGCGGTTACGGCCCGCTTTACGCCTGCGATCTGGCGTATGCGGATGAAGAGGCGCAGTTCGGCCTGTCGGAAGTGAACTGGGGCATCCTGCCGGGCGGCGGCGCGACGAAAGTGGCGTTCGAGCTGATGCCGTTCAGGAAGGCGATGTATCACGCCATGCTGGGCGAGAATTTGACCGGCAGGGAAGCGGCGGAAGCCGGGCTCGTCAACGAAGCCTTGCCGGCGGACAAATTGAAAGCGCGCGTTGCGGAAGTCGCGAAGAAGCTGCTCGAGAAAAATCCGTGGACGCTGAAAGCGACGAAGGACGCCATGCGCCGGGTCGGCGAGATGACGTATGAGAACGCCGAGGATTATCTCATCCGCGCCCAGGAGGCCTTGAACTATTTCGACGGCGAGGCGCGCAAGGAAGGCATGAAGCAGTTCCTCGACGACAAGACCTACAAGCCGGGCCTCGGCTCCTACGACACCTCGAAGCAGAAGAAGTAACGAAGGGGTGATGCGATGACTGCCGCGAAGCCTGCGCTCCTTTTATTGCCCGGCCTTCTTTGCGATGAGACGGTCTGGCGCGCGCAGGTTCAGCGGTTTTCTTCTGAAGCCAACGTCATTGTCGCCGATTATGGCGATGCGGACAGCATTACGGGCATGGCGGAAAGGGCGCTTTCAGCGGCGCCGCAACGCTTTGCGCTCGCGGGCCATTCCATGGGCGCGCGCGTGGCGCTCGAAGCGCTGCGCATGGCGCCGGGGAAAGTCGAACGCCTCGCGCTGCTCGACACAGGCATTCACGCCGTCAAGCCGGCGGAACATGAAAAGCGCATGCGGCTCGTCAATCTTGCACGCAACGAAGGCATGGACGCGTTGTGCGAGGCTTGGCTGCCGCCCATGGTGCATCCTAAATTCCGGCAGGACGATGGGTTTTTAAAACCGCTGCGCGAGATGGTGGCGGGCTTCACGCCGGCGCGGTTTGCAGGGCAAATCCAGGCTCTGTTGACGCGTCCCGATACGATGCCGGCGCTTGCGGCTATTAACTGTCCGGTCCTCGTTGGCGTCGGGCGACAGGATGAATGGAGCCCGGTTGATCAGCATGAAGACATTCTCGCGCGCCTCAATGGCGATGCGAAAATGGCGATATTCGAAGAAGCCGGGCATATGGCGCCGTTTGAAGCGCCTCAGTCCGTTAATGGTGCGCTGGCGGAGTGGTTCACCGGGGAAGGCTGGGAGACCTCTCATTGAGCGGATTGGCCGAAACTGCTAAATTTCAACCGCCTGATGGCGAGCCGGGGGAGAGATCATGCCGGTGATGACCATAACGAACAAGCCCGTGCTGGAGCTTCTCGATGACCGTTCTCCGGATGTCAGCACCGAGTTTTTGAACAGCCTCGCAGGCTATCGCCTGAGGCAGGTTTCGAACGTCTTCATGTCCGAATTCGCCGCCGCCATGGCCGGCACGGGCATGCGGCCGGTTCAGGTCTCGATAATCTCCGTCGTCGATGAGAATCCGGGCATCCGCCAGGGCGAGATCGGCAGGGCTCTGGGCGTCGCCCGCGCCAATATGGCGCCGCTGATGGCCGAACTTGAGGCGATGGGGCTTCTGACACGCATTCCGGACGAGGCTGACCGCCGGGCTGTCTCGGTGTTCCTGACGAAGCAGGGACAGGCGATGCTCAAGAACTGCAAAGCGCGCATCATGGCTAATGAGCGCCGGGTCCTCGAAAGGCTGACGGAAAGCGAGCGCAAAACATTGCTGCGCCTGCTGAACAAGATATAACTGCAAAAAAGCCTCACAGGGATGAAATCACGATGAGCTTAAAAGACCCGCGCGAGATTCTCGCGAACTCGCCCATGGGAACCTTTCAGGTCATTGCCGTGGGCATGTGCGTGCTCTTGAACGCGCTCGACGGCTTTGACGTTTTGTCCATCAGTTTTGCGGCGCCAGGCATCGCTAAGGAGTGGGGCGTCGACCGCGCGGCGCTTGGCATCGTCTTGTCCATGGAGCTCATCGGCATGGCGGTCGGGTCAATGGTGATCGGCGGCGTGGCGGATGTTGTCGGACGGCGGCCGACCATTCTCGTCTGCCTCACGGCGATGGCGATCGGCATGGGGCTGGCCGCAACGGCGAATGGGATCGAAATTCTCTCGGTCTATCGTTTCGCAACGGGGCTCGGGATTGGCGGCGTGCTGGCGGCGACGAACGCCATGGTCGCAGAATATTCAAACGCCAAACGCAAAAGCCTTTCCGTAACGATCATGGCGGCGGGCTATCCAATCGGCGCGGTTATTGGCGGCACGATTTCGTCCATGTTGCTTGCGCATTACGATTGGCGGGCGGTCTTTATCTTCGGCGCTATGATGACGACGGTTTTTATTCCGCTCATCTGGTATTTCCTGCCGGAGTCAGTCGAATTCCTAGCCCAGAAGCGACCCAATGGCGCGCTTGAAAAGATCAATTCAACTTTAAAGCGCATGGGCCACGAGACGGTGTCGGAGCTGCCGCCTGTGAAAGAGGCCAAAGCGAAAATCGGTGTCGCCCGCCTTTTCGGTCCGGATCTTGCGCGCACGACGACGATCCTGACCTTCGCTTATTTCGCGCATATCATGACATTCTATTTCTATCTGAAATGGATTCCGAAAATCGTCGTCGATATGGGCTTTGAACCGTCGACGGCAGGCGGCGTGCTCGTCTGGGCGAATGTAGGCGGCGCCACGGGCGCCATCGTGCTTGGGCTTCTCGCCATGCGCTTCGGCATCAGAGGGCTCGTGATTGGCGCCATGTTTGTAGGCGGCTCTCTGGTGACGCTCTTCGGTCAAGTAGGGCCCGACCTCCAACAGCTTTCCATCATCGCTTGCTCGGCCGGGTTCTTTATCAACGCCGCCATTGTCGGCCTTTACGCTATTTTCGCCCACGCCTTCCCAACGGAAGTGCGCGCCGGCGGCACCGGCTTTGTCATCGGCGTCGGCCGCGGCGGCGCGGCCCTCGGACCGGTGGTCGCCGGATTTCTGTTCGAAAGCGGCTACGGGCTTTCCATGGTGGCGATCTTTATGGCGCTCGGCTCCATCTTCGCCGCCCTGGCGCTGATCTTTCTGGGCCGCTCGCGACAGGCTGCGGCTCAGCCTGCGGAATAGGCTCGGCGCGACCAGCTTTCGAACGGAGCGTCTATGAGCATCGATCTTCACATGTGGCCGACAGGGAACGGTTACAAAATCCTTATCATGCTCGAGGAGTGCGGACTCGATTACGACATCAAATGGGTGAACATCTTCAAAGGCGATCAGTTCAAAGAGGATTTCCTCAGGATTTCGCCAAACAATAAGATGCCGGCGATTGTCGATCATGCCGCGGCTGACGGAAAATCGCTGTCGGTTTTCGAGTCGGGCGCCATCCTTCAATATCTCGGGCGCAAGTCAGGCAAGTTCTACCCTGAAGATGAAAGGGCCCGCACGGAGACAGATCAATGGCTCTTCTGGCAGGTGGGCGGCCTTGGCCCCATGGCCGGGCAGGCGCATCATTTCGTCCATTACATGGAAGACAAGATCCCCTACGCCGTGGAGCGCTTTTCAAAGGAAACGAACCGTCTTTACGGCGTGATGGATAAGCGCCTCGGGGATTGCGAGTTTCTCGCTGGCGAATATTCCATCGCCGACATGGCCGCGTTCCCATGGGTTCGCCGTTACGCCTGGCAGGGCGTCGATATCAATCATTATCCGAATGTCAAAAGCTGGTATGTCCGCATTGAAGCGCGGCCCGCGGTAAAGCGGGCCCTCGCCATTGGCGCCGACAAGATGCCGCCGGTTGAAGCTTCAAAGAATTGACGGCTGGCTTTTCAGTCGTGGATGCGCCGCAAATACTCGATCAGGGTGCGGACTTCCTGTTTGGTGAAACGCTGTTTCAGCCATTCCTCATGTTCATGCACCGCCTTCTTGGCGTCGATCAGGACTTTTTGTCCCGTCGGCGTGAGCTTCAGCGTCTGCTTCCGCCCGTCGCTGGCGGACTGACCGCGCCGCAAAAGGCGGCGCCCTTCAAGCCGGTTGATGATCGCCATAACCGTTGCGCGATCCATGCGCAGCCGTTTTGCAAGATCGGTCTGCGCAATCCCCGGATGATCGTCCACAAGCCACAGGACTGACACCTGTTTCTGCGTCATGTCGAGGTCTGAAAACGTGTCCATGAAGTGCCGGTAAACGGACGTGTAGGCGAGACGAATATGGAAACCGACAATGTCGTCGATCTCTCCGATATCGTCCAATTCGCCCTCTTGATGTTCGTCAATGACGGACTGCGCTTTTCTCTTATTTTGATTGCGTTTTGTCACGCCCCTGTCCCTTGGCTCCCTTGAGCCTAGCATATACACTTCTAGAAAAGGAGGAAGCCATGGTTCATTTCCCCGATACGATGAGTTTTACCGGCTTCAACACTCCCTCGCGGATCGAGGCCGATATATACGATCTCGACATTGAAGGGGAGGTCCCGAAGGAGATGCGAGGGGCTTTTTATCGGGTGCAGCCCGATCCCCAATATCCGCCGCTTCTCGGCGACGACATCGCCTTCAATGGCGACGGCATGATTACACAGTTTCGCTTCTCTGACGGAAAGGTCAGCTTTCGCCAGCGCTGGGCGAAGACCGACAAATGGAAGCTCGAAAACGAGGCCGGCAAGGCGCTTTTTGGCGCATACCGCAATCCGTTGTTCGACGATCCGTCCGTGAAAGGACAAATCCGCGGCACCGCAAACACCAATGCCTGGATTTACGGCGGCAAGCTTTATGCGCTGAAGGAAGATTCTCCAGCGCTGGTCATGGATCCGGTCACGCTGGAGACCGAAGGCTACACCAAATTCGGCGGCATGACGGGCCAGACCTTCACCGCGCATCCGAAAATCGATCCGAAGACAGGCAACATGGCGGCCTTCGGCTATGCGTCAAAAGGCATCCTGACGCTCGACATGACCTATTATGAGATTGGGCCGGACGGTAAGCTTCTTTACGAAGTTTGGTTCGAGAATCCCTATTACGCGATGATGCATGACTTCGCGATTACCGAAGATTACGCGCTCTTCCATGTGGTGCCCTCGACGTCGAACTGGGAGCGTCTTGAAAAGGGCATGCCGCATTTCGGGTTCGACACGACAATGCCGGTCTATTTCGGCGTTCTGCCCCGGCGCAAAGGCGCGACCAAGGACGATATCCGCTGGTTCAAGACGGATAATTGCTTCGCCAGCCATGTGATGAACGCCTATCAGGAAGGAGATCGCATCCATTTCGACACGCCGCAGGCGAAGAACAATATGTTCCCGTTCTTCCCGGATGTTCACGGCGCGCCGTTCAATCCCATGGAGGCGTCAAGCTATCTGACGCGCTGGACGGTCAACATGTCTTCGAATTCGGAAGAGTTCGAGAGCCAGACGAAACTTACCGACATGTTCGGCGAATTTCCGCGCATCGACGACCGCTACACCGGCGTAAAGTACCGTCATGGCTGGATGCTGGTCGTCGACATGCAAAAGCCCTGCGAGCTCAAAGGCGGCAGCGCCGGCGGATTCCTCATGAACACGCTCGGGAAGGTCGATCACGAGACAGGCGAGGAACAGAAATGGTGGTGCGGGCCGGTCTCCACGCTCCAGGAGCCGTGTTTCATTCCGCGCTCGAAAGACGCGCCTGAAGGCGACGGCTGGATCGTCATGGTGTGCAATCGTCTTGAAGAGCATCGCAGCGATCTCCTCGTGTTCGATGCGCTCGACATCAAGAAGGGACCGATCGCCACAGTGAAAATTCCGATCCGGCTTCGCTTCGGTTTGCACGGCAACTGGGCCGACGCCGATGACATTGGCATGGCGGCCTGAGCCTTATGATCAAGCCGGAACTTGAATTCGTTTACGAGGCGGGCGGCGAGTTAGGCGAGCCGATCCCAATCGGCGACACGCCGGACGGAACGCGCCGGATCATTCCGATTTTCTCAGGCCCTGTTGAGGGCCCAAAGATCAAGGGCGAGTTGCTCGGCAACGCCGCCGACTGGCAGTTGACGCGCCATGACGGCGTCACCGTCGCAGATGCGATCTACGCCATGAAGACCGATGACGGCGTCGTCATCCAGATCCGCAATCGCGGGCTTCGTCACGGGCCACCGGAAGTGATGAAACGCCTCATGTCGGGCGAAGAAGTCGATCCGGCGGAATATTATTTCCGCACGATCCCGGAATTCATTGCGCCCACAGGCAAATATGACTGGCTCAACAAGTCGGTCTTTGTCTGCGCCGGGGCGCGCTACAAGCTCGGCATCAAGCTCTGGGTCTGGCGGGTTCTCTAAACCGGCTCTCCCGCCTCTTTCGCGCGGTCGAGCATGATTGCTTCATCCTTTGGCATGCGCCAGATAAGCGTCACAATCAGGACAACGATCACCGGCGCCACCCAGTAAACGCTTAAAATTGCGTCGCCGAGATTGCCTTCATTGACATCGCTGATCATGCCGACGGCATAGGGGCCGAGTCCCATGCCGGTGATTGTCATCATCAGAATATAATAGCTCATCACCATGCCGCGCATGCGCGGTAAAGCAAGGTCAAGGAGCGACGCGTATACCGGCGGCAGCCACATGGTGAGGACCAGCGAATAGAAGACGAACCAGCCGTAAAAGGCGCCGATGGATTGGGCTGTGTAAACGGCGATCGCGAGGAAGGGTGAGACGGCCAACGCGGCAAGCGTCACATAGAGGCGCCCGCCTTTGAAGCGCGCGTTGGCCCAGTCCGAAACCGGACCGGCGATCAGCGGGCCGACAATTCCCAGTATGGTGATGAGCGGACCGAATTCAGCGCCAACCTGCGCCGCCGAACGGTTGAAATGCTGGATGACGTAGACGGCCGTCCATGACATGACGCCGTAATTCAACACAGTCTGCAACGAAGCGAGGGCGATCAGAATGCCCATGGAAGGCTGTTTGACGATCACAGCGAAAGCGGGCTTGTCGCGCAGAAACAATGACTGCATCCAGCAGATGACAATATAAGCGCCGACGCCGGTAATGGACCATTGCAACGCATTGCCTGTCAATTCGAGGGAGCCGATTTTAAGAGCGATCGGATTCACTGGGCGAAGGCTGTTGGTCCAGCCGGTTAGAAAAACGGCTAACGCGATGATGGCGGCGGCGGCGGCGATATTGATGATCCAGAGTTTCGCTGGCGCTTTGCGGCGCGCGAATTCGAGCCACGCAAATCCGGGCAAAATGCCGGCGAGCGTGTCCAGGCTGGCTTTAAATGGGGCGGGATCGGGTTTTTGGAGAACACCGTCAGCAGCTCCGCGCACAGGCTCAGGCAGACGCAACAACAAGAAGCTCAAGAGTATGCCGGGCGCTGCGGCCACGATAAAAGCGGCCTGCCAGCCTTTAAACCCTAAAGGCGCATCACCTTCTGCGAAGGCTGCGTCCCACCAGTCGGCGATGGCGCCGCCAAGCATGAGCGCGCCGCCAAGGCCCAGCGCGACCGCGATGGCCATCGCGGCGGTAATTGTGCCGCGCTGTTTTTTCGGGAAGTAATCTGCCAGAAGCGACATGCCCGCCGGTTGGGAGCTGGCTTCGCCGATGCCGACGCCAAGTCGCGAGATGGCGAGCGTCGCAAAGCTGTTCGCGAAGCCGGCGAGCCCGGTCATGACGGACCAGCCGAAAATCGAAATGCTCAACAGTTTCGTGCGCACCCAGCCGTCGGCAAGGCGGCCGAGCGGCAGCGAGAAGACGGAATAAAAGAGCCCGAAAACGGCGCCGTAAAGAACGCCCATTTCAGCGTCGCCGATATTGAGGTCCGCTTTGATGCGCGGCGCGAGGATGGCGAGGATCTGGCGGTCCACCATGGACATGGCGGTCGTCAGCGTCACCAGGAAAAGCGCGTACCACGCGGTCCGGCCGCCGAGTTTCACTGCGCCGACATCGCTCATGTCTTTCGCCGCCATGTCTGTTTTCCCCGCCCGGACTATTTCAGGTTAAACGCCCGCTCGGCGTTCGTCTGCATGAGTTTTTTCTTGGTTTCGGGCGGTATGTCGAGAAGGTCGTGCGTGCGCACCTCGTCTGCGACGAATTGATAGGGATAATCCATGGCGTACATGACGCGGTCCTCGCCAAGCACGGACTGCGCGAACTTGATCGCCGGCTCCCACGCCATTCCGCTGGTGGTGACATAGACATTCGATTTCATGTAATCGGCGAGAGTTTTCTTCAGCGGCTTCATCCGTTCATAGCGTTTCGATTTAACGCCCGCCTGATGCATGTAATCGAGACGGTAGAGCCAGTAGGGGAGCGCTTCTCCCATATGGCCAACGATGATCTGCAGCTTCGGATAGCGGTCGAAGATGCCAATGGTGAGAAGACGCAGGAGATGCATGCCGGTCTCGACGCCGAAGCCGAAGATGGCTCCGTCGAGTCCCGCTTCCAGCATGGGATCGATCATCGCGTCCGGCGGCGTTTGCGGATGGATGTAAAGCGGCTGGCCGGTCGCTTCGAGCGCCTTGAAGATCGGGTCGTATTTCGGATCGTCGAGATATTCCCCTTGGGTGTGGCTATTGACCATCACGCCCTTGAACCCCATCTCGGCGCCGCGGTGAATTTCCTTCGCGCTCCATTCGGGATCCTGCGGCGCGATCGACGTCATGCCCACATAACGGGTCGGATGGCGCGCGACGGCGGCTTCCAGATAGTCATTCGCGCGGGACACCATGCCCTTCGCTTCGTCGGTCGGCAGGGGCTGAACACCGGGCGAGGTGAGCGACAGGATCGCGATGTCGATCCCTGTCTCGTCCATGTGTTTGATACGCAGATCATCAAGGTCCAGAAGACACTCCATAATGTGCGTCGCGCGCTGCGACGGCGAGGTTGCGTAAAACCCCCAGAGTGAGACCATGCCCTTGTCGGCGGTTCCGTCCTTCACCATGCGCAGATAGGCGTCGATCTGCTCCTGCGTGGCGAAAGCCTCTTCCGTCGCGATCCGCAAATAGCCGCGATCGCCGCCGGTCTTTAACTCATGGGTCATGGATTATCCTTCGTGAACGACTTTGGTGACGAGGCATGCTTCGACGCCTTCCGGTCCATCTTCTGCGCCATGTCCCGACCATTTGACGCCGCCGAAAGGCGAATCCGCTCCGCCGATCATCACCGTGTTGATGCCGAGCATGCCGGTTTCGATCTCATGGGAAAGACGTTTCTGGCGGGCTGAATCTAGCGTCCAGGCATAAGCGGCGAGGCCATAGGGAAGGCGGTTCGCTTCGGTGATCGCGTCTTCTTCCGACTTGAACGGATTACACAACGCCACAGGGCCGAAAGGTTCGGTATTCATGATCTCGCTTGCCTGCGGCACATCAGAAAGCACCGTCGGCGCATAGTAAAAACCCTGATTGCCGATGCGTTCGCCGCCGGTATGGAGCTTTGCGCCCTTCGATACCGCGTCGCCGATAAGCTGCTCCATGGCGTCGGGACGGCGCGGATTAGCCATGGGCCCCATCTGTACGCCGTCATCGAGACCGTTTCCGACTTTCAGCGCTTTCGCGCGTTTCACATAGCCGGAAACGAAGTCGTCATAGATTTCTTCCTGGATCATGAAGCGTGTGGGCGAGACGCAGACCTGTCCGGCGTTGCGGTATTTCTGCGGTACGACCGTATCGAGCACCTTGTCGAGGTCGATGTCCTTAAAGACGAGCACCGGCCCGTGTCCGCCAAGCTCCATGGTGGTGCGCTTCATGTCTTCGGCGGCGAGTTTCGCGAGATGCTTGCCGACGACCGTCGAGCCTGTGAAGGAAAGTTTGCGGATGATCGGCGAAGCGAGAAGGTGGCGTGAGACTTCATCGGGCACGCCGAAGACCGCTTGCGCCACTTCTTTGGGAAGGCCAGCATCAAGCAGCGCCTGCAATACGGCGAGCGCTGACGCTGGCGTTTCCTCCGCCGATTTCATGATGACGGAACAGCCCGCTGCGATGGGCGCGCCAAGCTTGCGGCCAGGGTTGCCGATGGGAAAATTCCATGGAGAAAAAGCGGCGACTGGGCCGACCGGCTCTTTCGTCACGGTCGAACGCATGCCCGCTGGCCGCACCAGCGTGCGGCCGTAAAGCCGCTGGCACTCGCCCGCGTAAAAGTTGAAGAGCCCGACATTCATCATCACTTCGATGCGGGCTTCGTGGAAGGGCTTGCCTTCCTCCATGGTGGCGATGCGCGCCATGTCGTCGGCGCGCTCCATCATCAGGCGCGCGGCGCCCTGCAAGACGGCGGCGCGCTCCTGCGGCGTCGACTTTCGCCAGATCTTAAAACCTTTGTCGGCGGTCTCCAGCGCCCGGTCGAGATCGGCAGAATCTGCCAGCGGCAATTCGCCCAGCGTCTCTTCCGTCGCCGGGTTCACCACGCGGTGCGTGCGGCGCGAGCCCTTATGGATGCGTTCGCCGTCGATGATCATGTAGAGTTCGGGATAGGCCGTCATTTCTGCTTCGCTTTCTGTTCGCGTTCAATATCGCCTTGCCAGCGTTCTGGCTTGATTTCTTCACCGGTGACAGGGTGTTTGTTGTGGAATGGCACGACTTTATGGGTCGGCCACAGCCAGACATCCTCGTTGATTTCATCCGGTCCCGTGGGATCTTCAGGATATTTCGTCTTCAGGAAAGGCACATAGTTCGGCCGAGTGTGAGCCCAGCCGGTTTCGAAATCGGCATGCCATTGCGGCACATAATTAAGAATATGAATTCGCCAGACGCCATCGACTTTCTTGTAGGTATTTTCGTAGAGACCGCCCTCCCACCACTGGCGGATTTCGCCAAATGATTTGTGCCGCCCCGCCTGCATGGTGCAGCGGAAGCGGGCGAGGGCGGTGACGCCGTCTTCCTGAATATCGACCACATCCTGATGCTGCGGGTGATCAAGCAAAAAGCCGTCCACAGGGCCGTTATTGCCATGCACGAACTGCTTTTGGAAGCGCTCGATATAAAGGCGCGCCGCGCCTTCCTTGCCCTTGAAGATGCCGCCGAAGAAATGAACCTCGCAGTCGTCGGTGAAAAGATCGACGACTTCTCTGTAGAGACATTTATCGATGAAATAGCCATAAAGATGATGCAGCTTGCGGACCGCCTGTTCGTCCTCGGCGCGCGTCATGCGTTCGGTCAGCGCCGCTACTTGCGCTTCTAGTTTTGCTATTCTGTCGGCGTCCGTCATTCGTCCTCCGGGAGCATGCGTTGCTGTGGGCGGTAAATCCTTTCCGCAGGCGAAATCTACCCGAATGCCGATGGGCAAGTCCCGCTGATATGGTAGTGAATATAACATCAATCGTGAAGCGTCCGGAAAGAAGGCGCACGCGGGGCGCAGATTGGCGCGCCATCACACCCCTCTAGCGGGTCTGGGAGGAACAATGAAAGACTTCGCCGGGCGGACGGCCTTCATCACGGGCGGCGCCAATGGAATTGGCCTCGGGCTCGCGCGCGCTTTGCTCGCCGAGGGCGCCAAGGTCGCGATCGCCGATATTAGACAGGAAGCGATCGACGCTGCACTCGAAACTCTCGACAATCAGCAGGCTGTCGGCATCCGCATGGATGTATCGTCGCGAGCAGAATTCGCCGACGCGGCGGATGAGGCGGAAGACCGCCTAGGCCCTGTGTCGCTGCTGTTTAACAATGCGGGAATCAATCTTTTCCAGACGATTGACGAGAGCACTTATGACGATTGGGACTGGGTGCTGGGCGTCAATCTTCACGGCGTCATCAACGGCGTGCAGATCTTCGTGCCGCGCATGAAGGAGCGTGGCAAGGGCGGCCATGTTGTGAACACGGCGTCGATGGCGAGCTTTCTCGCCGGTCCGGTGCCGGGGATTTACAACACGGCGAAATTTGCGGTGCGCGGCCTCTCGGAATCCCTGCGCTATTCCCTGGCGCCGCACGGAATCGGCGTTTCGGCGCTGTGTCCCGGCCTCGTCAAAACGCACATCTACGCCAGCGATGATGTGCGCCCCGAAGCATTGAACGCTCGAGGCAAACCTGTAGACGCTTCCTTCAATGCGCAGCTGGCGAAAGTTCATGAAGCTGGGATGGAGCCCGATGAAGTTGCGGCGAAGACGCTGCAATCTATCCGAGATAACAAATTCTATATCTTCACTCATCCCGAGTTCAGGGATGAATTGCGGGAAGTTTTCGACGAGATCATTGCGGATTACCCGCCCGGCGATGCGCCCATCGAGCGTCTCGCCTTCGAGCGCGGCCGGCGCGAAAACTACCGCAAGGCGCGCGCTGCGGCGCGGGGAAAATAATCAGCCCCAGCGATTGATCTCGGGTCCCGGCGCCCAGACCTGTTGCGGCGTCTTGGTTGTTCCCAAAGCAAGCGCGCGCGCGACCGACGGGCGCGTCTTCATCCGGCCCAGCCAGGCGCCGGCATGGTCCGCGCCGTCGAACGCCGCCGGCTCGATCTCGCGCATGCCGGCGAGCCATGCATAGGTCTCAAGGTCGGCGATGGAGAAGTCGCCCAGAAGCCAGTCGCGCCCGTCGGAAAGTTGTTTTTCGACTTTGTCGACCGCAGCCTTGATCTTGGTTTTCGAGTCTTCGATTTTATCGTCCGCAAAGGCGACGGCGCGAATCTCGGACCAGCGCGTCTTCAGATCTTCGCTTTTGATCGGGGCCGTAAGTTTGTCGAAAGCCGGGCCCTCAAGCGCAGAAAGCTTGTCTGCGAGATGCGCCTTCACGCCGAGATAGGCGGCGGCGGGCGCCACACGTTCGATGATCTGGCGGCACCAGGTCATCATCTCCCAGCGTGCAAACGGGTCTTCAGGCGCTATTGGCGACCCTTTCGCGCTATCGTTGAGATAACAGGCGAGAAATACCGAATCCGCCATGGGTTCGCCGTCAACCACGAGAACCGGGCCTTCGCCCTCGATGCTCATGTCGGTTTCGACGCTATGGGGAACCGCACCGTTATGGCGTTCGCCCATGGTCAGGTCGATGGGGCGCAGTTCGGCGTCATGGCCGGTTTCAAACAGCGCTGCGAGGACGGTGAGCGACGGTCCGTTTGGCTCGCCGTGATAAAGAACCATCGACATTAGGAACGCTCCAGAATTTTGACGCGCTTGACCATATCGGTCTTGCCCATGGCCCAGGTTTTTTTCGTCGCCGGGCGCTCATAGATCTTGCGCAGCCATTCGAGAATGTGCGGCGTCTTTTCGTCGTTCGAGAGTTCCGGCTGCGACAGCGGCAGGGCGTAAGCAATGTTAAACCCGTTAACATCGGCGAGACTATATTGATCGCTGGCGAGCCATTCCCGTTTCGACAGTTCTTCTTCAAGCATGCTGATGCCGACGGCGACGCGGCGCTGGGACTCTTTCATTTCCGCTTCGCCGAAGGTTCCGTAAATCGCCTTGCGCCAGGCTGTGCGCCGTTCGGGCAGGGGGATGCGGTCGATGGCGGCTTTCAGCATGTCCGGGTCCTTGCTGCGCACCATGGGGCCCACAAAGACGCTCCAGCCGATCATGGAGAAGGACGGCGCCAGCCACTGGTCCATGAACTTCATCCACCAGCGGATGCGCCATTGATCTTTCGGGTCATCGGGCATGAGTTTGGGCCCGGCAAAGGCGGCGTCCACATATTCCATGATCGCCGTCGATTCCGTCAGCACCCGGTCGCCATGGGTCATGGCCGGAATCGTGCCTTGCGGGTTGATAGCGAGATACTCCGGCTGGTGCTGGTCGAAGTTTAGCAGGTCCAGATAGTGGCTTTTGAACTCAACCCCCTTTTCCATCAGCGCCAGCATGGGCTTGCCGGAATTAGCGTTGGGCTCCCAGTGATATAGCGTCACATCGCTCATGAGCGTTTCTCGTCATTTGTCGCGCTGGAGCGAAAAACGCCCCGGTGCAGATGCTGGCTGCAGTTTAGACAATAATGACAATTGGCGGCTGCCGCACAGGGAAAGAAAACAAGACGTCACGACTTCGGCTCCTCGCTCAATCAAACGATTGTGCAGCGCACATTAAAACCTGTCCGAATTCCTGCGATTGATCCTTCTCATTTTGTGTAGCCCTGGAGCGTGAGAATGCTCAACATGCATCGGGCGCAAAGGGAGCAAGAAGCATGACGGATCAGCATATCGAGGACTGGAATGGCGAAGTCGGCGAACGCTGGCTGAAATATCTCGTTCCCTTCGAGTCCATGATATCGCCTATCAATGCCGCGCTGATGAAGACGGCCGCGTTCAAGCCGGGCGAGCAGGTGGTGGAGATCGGCTCAGGGGGCGGCAAAAGCCTTGTTGAGATTGCAAAGGCCGTGGCGCCGTCGGGCGCCGTCCTTGGCGTCGACATCGCCGAAATTCTGATCGAGCATTCGAAAAAGCGCGCGGCCGACGCAGGGGTCAATAATGTTGATTTCAAATGCGCCGATGCGCAAAAAGCGATGATCGATGCGCCGCGCGACCGCGCCTTTTCCAGCTTCGGCGTTATGTTCTTCGAAGATCCGGATAAGGCCTTCGCAAATATAAGGCGCTGGGTGAAGCCGGGCGGCGACTTCACCTTTTCCTGCTGGGGACCGCCGGACCAGAACCCGTGGATCGGCATGGTCGGCGCTACTGTGGGCAAGTATGTCGAAATGCCGGAACGCGCTGCGGACGGGCCGGGCCCGTTCCGCATGGCCGACCCTGAGGCGACGAAAGCGCTGTTGAAACGCGCCGGTTGGAAAGATGTCGAATGCACGCTCTGGAAGGGCGAGCAATTGCTGGGCGGCGAGGGCGCGACACCCGAGAGCGCCGCCGACTTCGTTTTGTCGGCGCTCGCCCTTGGCGAGCCGCTTGAGGAAGCCGGTCCGGGCGTCAAAGAAAAGGCCCGGACCGAGATCGTTAAAGCGTTAAAGCCGTTCTACAAGGATGGCTCCGTGCGTCTCGACGCCGCCGCCTGGATCGTCACGGCGAAGGCTTAGACGACTTCCCGGGCGCCGGACTCACCGGCGCCCTTCGCCTCGTCAGTCGCGCGCCGGGACGGTGGGCAAGTCGGGAATGATCGGCGCGACATGGAGGTGGCGCACGCGCCAGCCGTCGACGGTTTTGACGAAGATATTCGTGAACGAGTACTCCCCGTCATAGTCAAGCGTTCCATCCGGACGCGTCACTTCGATAGAGCCGATCCCCGTCACGAGAATAACGTCATCCGCGATGCGCTCGATCATTTGAATGTCAGGCTCATTCAGGCTTTTCCCGCCGGCTGCGCAGAACGCCTCGAAATCCCTGATTTCGCTCTCAGGTTCTTTCGGCATGGCTCTGAGGTAATTCGGAAGATATTCGGTTGCGTCGTCCGTCACATAGTCTTCCGCATACGTCGCGTCGCAGGCGTTTTCCTTAGCGTATTTTGTTTCGATCATCTTCCGCACGACCGCTTCATCGTCGGCGGCCGTCGTTAGGATCATCGCTAAACCAGCCAGTAACTCAAGCATTTTCGTTCCCCCTCAGGCCGACCGGCCGCTTCATACATGAGACCACGCGTCTAGCGGCCGGATTAGTGCTTCGCTCATCACAAAGCTCACTTAGAGCCTTGTACTGCACTGTTCGAATGTAACAGCTAACCGCTAATGGGGTCGCAGGCTAGTCTTTCGGCAGCCGGAAAACGTGCTCAGCGTTCTCCTGCATCAGCATTTTCTTATGGGCGGGCGGAATATCCATCCGGTCATAAGCGCCGACTTCGTCCGAGGATTGCTGATAGGGATAGTCCATGGCGTAGAGAACGCGCTCCGGCCCCATCACGTCCATGCAGAACTTGATGCCTGGCTCCCAGCCGACGCCGCTCGTCGTGATCCAGATATTGTTATGGAAATAGTGGCTGATCGGGTGTTTCAGCGTGACGGCCGGCTGGCCGCCGCGCAGGCCGGACACGCCGTCGGCGTTCGATTGCATCCAGTCAAAGCGATAGAGGTGAAGCGGCATGCACTCGCCGAGATGTCCGATGACGAGCCGCAGCTTCGGATATTTGTCGAAGGCGCCCGAAAGAACGAGGCCCATCGTGTGGTTCCAGACATCATGCGGAAATCCTCCGAGCGCCCCGGTCATGCCGCGCGCCGCATAGACGCGATCTTCAAACGGCGCCGTGGGGTGGATGTAGAGCGCCGCATCGTTTTCCTCGAGCGCCGCGAGAATGGGATCGCATTGCGGCTCGTCGAGAAAATGCCCGCGGAAATGCGAGTTCAATACTGCGCCGTTAAGTTTCAGCTCTTTCATGGCGCGTTCGATCTCCCGCGCGGCGGCGTCCGGGTCCTGCGGCTGGAAAGCGGCGAGGGCGGAGAACCGGTCCGGGCGTTTTGCGCAGGCTTCCGCAGCGATATCGTTCGAGCGCGCGGCGAGGCGCGTCCCTTCTTCCGGCTCGAGAACCTGCGGGCCCGGCGCGGTCAAGAGGAGAAGCTGGCGGTCGATGCCGTATTCGTCCATATGCGAAATGCGCAGATCGCCGAGATCGCAGAGCATTCTCTGGAGTTCCGGCATGGACGCGAACATGCCGCCCATGCGCAGCGCGGGATCATTTGGCGCATTGGCGCTTTTCAGGAGCTTGACCTGAGCCTCGACCAATTCGGGAAAGGTCCACGCCTCTTCGGTGGCGATGCGCTTGTAAGGCGCGTTGCGGTCGATATCGCCGGCGGGCGGCGCAAGGCCGATGCGTTTTCTGACGCCGCGCTCGACCATGTGGCCGCGCAGGCCCTTTTCACTGCCGTCGGGAAGTTTTTCACTTGCCATTGAGCTTCGCCCCCATCACTGGGTGTGCATAGTGATAAGGAACGTCATGGCGGTGCGGCCAGGTCTGGCGCGGCGCCGGCAGGAGTTCGTCCGGGCCCAACGGATTTTTCGGATAGGTTTCAACGGCCGGCTGCAAATGCGCTTCTGTGTGCGCCCAGCCCTTTTCATACTCCGCCTGCCACTGCACCATGTAGTCGAGGCGCTTGATCTTCCAGACGCCGTCTTCGCGCACATAATCGTTTTCATAGATGCCGGCTTCGTAAAACTGTTGCGGAAGACCTTCAGGCATATACTCGCGGCTTTCATGCATTCCGCCCATCAGGACGGCGCGGAAGCGGCCCTTTGCGGTCTTGCGGTCATCGGCGACGGTGATGATGTCCTGCATCTGAAAATGATCGAGAAGGAAGCCATATTCCGGCCCTGGTTTGCCTTTGGTGAAGAAATTCTGGAACCAGGTCTTATAGAGGCGTGCGACGCCCTCATGGCCTTTGTAGATGCCTGAGAGGAAGATGACTTCTCCATCCTTGGCGAAAAGCTGGACCACTTCGTCATATTGGCAGAAATCGATGTAATAGCCGTAAGCATAGTGAAGCTTGCGGATGGCGTTGAGGTCCTCGATCTTGCCCACCCGATTTTTCAGTTCAGCAAGCTCTGACTTCATATCATCAAGTTCACTCACGGCGTCCTCCCGGTTATCATTCGCGCTACCTCCGATGGATAGCATGGGGGGCGCAGCAAACCACTATCGCCGGGAGGCATTCATGGACTGGCAGGGAAAAACGGCGTTCATCACCGGCGGGGTCTCCGGCATCGGTTTCGGCGTCGCGCGAGCCTTCTCCAATGCTGGCATGCGCCTGGCGCTGAGCTATCGCAACGAAGACTACAGGGCTCAGGCTGCGAAGTGGTTTGAGGAACAAGGCCGCGAGGCGCCGCTGTTCTTGAAGCTAGACGTCACCGACCGCAAGCGCTTCGCCGAAGTTGCAGATGAGGTTGAGGCGAATTTCGGCAAGGTGCATGTGCTCGTCAACAATGCGGGCGTCAGCGTCTTCGGGCCTACTGACGAGGCGACCTATGACGACTATGACTGGATCATGGGCGTCAATTTCGGCGGCAATGTGAACGGGCTCGTCAGCTTCATTCCGAAGATCAAGGCTCATGGCGAGGGCGGGCATATCGTCAATGTGGCGAGCATGGCGGCGTTCATCTCCGGCCCGCAGGCGGGGATTTACACGGCCAGCAAGTTCGCCGTGCGCGGCCTCACCGAATGTCTTCGCTACAATCTTGCGCCCTACAATATCGGCGTATCGCTGTGTTGTCCGGGGCTGACGAAAACCAACGCCTGGGATTCCGCGCTCAAACGTCCTGAGAGTTTCAAGGACAGCGGTCTTGGCGAGGTGAATAAGGCCGAGCTTGAGAAATTCGGGACCGCCTTCGATCTCGGCATGGAGCCGCTGGAAGTGGGTGAGAAAATCCTGAAAGGCATAACCGAGAACCGCGGATTGATCCTGACCCATCCCGAACACGGACCGGATATTCAGGAAATCTACGAGACGAGCATGGCGGCATTGCCGGACGAAGAGGCACCGGCAGGCCGCCTTGAGATCGAGCGTTTGCGGCGCGAGGGCAACAAGGCCGCCGCGGCGGGCCGCAAAATCAGCCTTGACGATTTGACCTAGGCCGCCGCCTTATCGAGCTGATCCTGCGGCGCCCACCAGCCATGCACTTGCGGGCGCAAACGGTGCGGGATTTTGATTTTCGCCACCGGCCCTTTCTGGATGTCGCCCGCATTCACAATCCAGGCTTCATGCTCGAAATCGTCTTCACCGGTTTGCCGGTCGATAATGAAGAGCAGCCAGCCGGGATGACTTTTCTCGGATGACACAATATGCGCCGGTTCGCTGATCGCGTGCCCCGGCGGCAGGGCGAGCATCTCTAGAGCGCCTGTTTGCGGGTTGACCGAGATCAGCGCATTGAAGGCCGCGCCCACCGGTCCGCCGAGGAGAGGCGGGCCTTTCATCTCCGGGTTCATGCTGAGATACCAGCCTTGGTCGTAAGGCCGGCCCTGGTCGGCGTCGCGAATGCGGCAAAGATCGCCCGGCGGCCCCAGCGGCGTTTCGGTGATCTCGTCGCCTTTGGGGTCGAAGGACCAGCGCACCAGTCCGCCTTTGATCTCCCATTGCGGAATGTCGATGCCGGACGGGCGGCGGATGAATTCGAACGCGTTGGTTTCGGTTAGGTGCTGATCGAGGTGAATGCGGCCGTCTTCATCCTCGAAGCAATTCATGAAGTGGAACACCGAAACCCCTTTCGGGCCCTTGATCCAGTGCATTTCCTTTACATCGCCATAACGCGGCATCACGCCGATCCAGCTTTCGCGATCCGGCTCGTGCACCCAGTGAACGCCGCCGTCTTTCAGCCTTCCGAGATCCGCCGTTGTCGGAAAGACAGGGAAGACCGCGTAGTTCTTTGTGATGACGAAGTCGTGCATCAGCCCGCAATAGGGCGCATCGAACCATTGTTCGCTGATGAGCTCGCCATTCTTGTCGGCAATGCAATAGGCGACCTTGGTCGACGCAAGGCCGTCCGCTTCATAACCGAAAAAGAATAGCTCGCCGGTTTCCGGATCGACGCGCGCATGGGCGGTCATCGTCTCCGACTTTAACTTTCCGCCGAAATCATAGGAGCCGACTGTTTCAAGCGTAAACGGATCGACGCGATGGGCGCGGCCATCCTCCTTCGCCATCAACAGCTTGCCCGCATGCCAGATCGGGGTCGTATTGGAAACGGTGCGGTTGACGCCTTTCACCGACGGATCGTCCGTGTAGGGATTGCGATAGCGGCCGAACAGCGCTTTGCCGGCTTTGACTTCGGCTCTGTGACGGGGTGTCTGCACATACTTGATGTCGAAATCGACAGAACCGTCTTTCTTGAACCACAGACGCGAAATCATGCCGTCGCCGGAGATCGCCGTGTCGTCCTCGTAGAGCGGCGGGAAGGCGGGGTCGGGCACTGCCCGGAAAAACGCGCCCCGGACATCGGCCGGAATCTCGCCTTCGACCACCAGCCCCTTCAGGGAATATTCCTCGCCGACAGGCGTGTTGAGGAACATGAAGTCGACGGTTTTTGGAAAGTCTTTCATGCCGAAACTCCAAGACGAGGTTTATTCAAACCAGTAAGCGATGGCGCGCATCTCTATGCTGCCGCGCGGCGGCGTGTCGGCCGGACAAAGCGGATTGTCAAAGGCGCTGTGCGGCGTGTGATGAGGTTTGGAAGGGTCGCTGTCATTGGTGATGAAGACGAGCGCCTCGTCCGGCGTCATGTCCGGAAACCAGACCCAGCGATGTCGCGGCGACGCCTTCACGAGAAGCGCCGTGAAGGACCAATCGGGCTGTCCCTTCATGTCGAAGATCGCATCCGCCTCAATGAGGTCTTCAGGATCAAGCGTGCGCGAATCGCAAATCGTTAGAGGCACGTCCTGCGGGGGCGGGGTCAGCACGCGCCAGACATTGTATTGCGCGGCGCGTTTCACCTTCGCGCCATGCGGCGCAGACGATTGTGCAAATTGCACCGCCGTTTCGTCATTGATGTCGATATGGATAAACCGCGCCGGCCGGGAATTGTTGAGCTGGCCGCTCTCCGCCGATTTTTCGCCAAATCGCAACACGCCGGGCGAGTTGACAATAGCCTTGTCGGCGCCTGTCAGCTTGACGATCAGCTCTTCGATTTCGCGCTTGTGTTGATCGTCAAACGCTGGATCGCGGAAGTCCTGGACTTTGCTGCGATGCGAAACAAGCGCGAAACCTTCGCGATCGAGGGAAGGCGGCGATTGCCGTCCGTCGACAATTTCGACGGTTTGCGGATCGAGGCTGAGGATGTCGCGCGACTGGTCGTTTGCATGAAACCGTGGCCGTCCCTCCATGGGCTTGGCGTAGTTGATTTCACCTTTAACAGTAGCGCTCATATTCCTTACTTTGGCGGTCGCCCCGGCATTTGAAAAGACGTTAAATCGCCCCTTTCATGCGCTTTTCACCACCTGTCGAGACAGGCTTCGCCATGGGTGGCGATTGGAGTTTTCCTGAAAGGTCAATGAAGACCAACCAGGATCGCAAGATTTGCGAACGCGTCACATTATAGGGTCGTCAAAAGGACAAGCAGGTTCATGAAAGACGTAAAAGGAAAAACAGCATTCATCACCGGCGGCGCGAGCGGCATCGGTCTCGGCATTGCGAAAGCGTTCTACAACGCCGGCGCCAATCTGGTGCTGGCCGATGTGCGCGACGATCACCTGAAGAGCGCTGCGGAGTTTTTCAACGATCCTGAGCGTGTTCTTTGCCTGAAGCTCGACGTCACCGACCGTGAGGCCTACGCCGCCGCCGCAAAGCAGGCTGAGGAGAAATTCGGCAAAATCCACATGCTCTTCAACAATGCGGGCATGGGCGTTGGCGGGCCCTTGGCGAAACTCGGCTTCGACGATTGGGACTGGGGCCTTGGCGTCATGATCGGCGGGGTCATAAACGGCATTCACATTTTGCTGCCCTATATCCGCAAACATGGCGAGGGCGGGCATATCGTCAACACGGCGTCCAAGGCGGCGCTGGTGCCGGTGACCGCGTTTTCCATTTACGGCACGGCGAAGGCTGCGATGCTGGGGCTTTCGGAATCCATTCGCGGCGAACTTGCGCCGGACAATATCGGCGTCTCGGCTTTCTGTCCGGGTCCGGTCAAATCCAACATCGCCCAGACCGGAAAAATCCGGCCGGACAAATATAAAAAGGACACCGGTCTTCTCGAAACCGAGCAGCAGCTTTCGGAGCGCCCCGTTTCGGACTTGTGGATGAGCGCCGAAGAGTGCGGGGAGCGTGTGTTAAAAGGCGTCTTGAATAACGATCTTTACATTCTCACCCATCCGGAGTTCAAAAAAGGGACGGAAGAAAAATTCAACGCGATCCTCAAATCCTTCCCCGACGAGCCTATCAACGAAGAGCGGGCGAAGGCGATTGCGTTCTTGTTGCGCAACCCGATTTTTGATGAGATCAACGAACGATAAACGACCAGACAATTTCGCTTAAGGAAAGACGCGCCGGATAAGTCCGGCGCGTTTTTGTTTTCGGGCGCTTATTCGCCGAAGACTTCTTTATCTTCATTCGCCCGCGCGATGATGTAGGCGCGCACCGCCTCGAGGCCGTCTTCGTCGAGCACGCTGGCGAAGGAGACCATGCCGTTCTCGCTGAGCGCGCCGCCAAGGACGACATTGGCGAACTGTTCCGGATCGTGCGGAATCGCGGAGTAGCGGAGGTCCGGCAGAAGGCCGGCGCTGTGCGCGGCGTCGCCATGGCAGACTGCGCAGTAGCGGCCATAGAGATAGGAGCCTTCTGCAACCGTTTCCGCTGAGGCTTCGAGCGGCGGCGGCGCGAGATGCTGGACCGCTGGGACCGGTTCCGGCGGCAGAGCGTCCTCACCGTCGAGGGCGTAGACAAGCAGGCGGCTGTAATTGGGCGTCGTCGCGCCGATGGCGCCGAGTTCGCCAGGCGCCAGCGCTTCGACGCCGCCCCATCCGGCCACCACGGCGACATACTGGCGTCCATCGATTTCGTAGGTTGCAGGACCCGCGACAATCCCGGTCTGCGCATCCGAAGACCAGAGCTGCTCGCCGGTCGCGGCGTCATAGGCGGCGAAATTTCCGCCTTTCGTGCCTTGAAAAACAATGCCGCCGGCCGTGGTCAGCGTGCCGCCATTGCCGGCGCCGGGATAGGGGACGCCCCAGGCTTCCTTTTGCGCGACGGGATCCCAGGCGACAAGACGTCCGCCGACGGTTGCTTTGACCGCCTCTTTGACTTCCGGAATGGCGGGCAGGGCCGCCGCGCCGAAGTCGACGCCATTGTTGAAGCCGCGCGGTTCGGGCTTGTAGTTGGGATCCGGAAAATACGGGAAGCCGCCGATATTGACCGGGATGTAGACGAGACCGGTCTCGGGATTGAAGCTCATCGGGTGCCAGCTATGGGCGCCGCCGGGGCCGGGCACGGCGACAAAAGGTTTGCCGGTTTTGTCGAAGCGCGCCTCAGGGTTTTCAATCGGCCGGCCGGTTTCAGGGTCGACGCCAGTGGCCCAGTTGACCGGCGCAAAGTTGTTGGCTGAAATGAATTCGCCGGTCGCGGCGTCCAGGACGTAGAAGAAACCGTTTTTCGGCGCCTGCATCACCACCTTGCGCGGCGCGCCGTCAATGTCGAGCGTAGCGACAATGATCTGCTGGGTCGCGGTGTAGTCCCAGGTCTCGCCCGGCGTCGTCTGGAAGTGCCAGACATAGTCGCCCGTGTCCGGATCGAGCGCGACAATGGACGACAGGAAGAGGTTGTCGCCGCCGCCGGGGCTGCGGAAAGACTGGTTCCAGGGCGAGCCGTTGCCGACGCCGATGTAAAGCAGGTCGAGTTCGGGATCGTAGGCCATGGAATCCCAGACCGTGCCGCCGCCGCCGAGTTTCCACCATTCGCCGTTCCAGGTTTTGGCGGCCAGCGCCATGGCGTCGTTTTCAAACCCTTTCGCCGGGTCGCCGGGCACGGTGTAAAATCGCCAGTCGATGTCGCCGGTTTCGGCGTCATAGGCGGTCACATAGCCGCGGACGCCGAATTCGGCGCCGCCATTGCCGATAATGACCTTGCCTTTGACGACGCGCGGGGCGCCGGTGATTGTGTAAGGTTTCGAGCGGTCGACAGTGACCTTGCTCCAGAGTTCTTCGCCCGTGCCGGCGTCGAGGGCGACGAGCCGTCCGTCGAGCGTGCCGAGATAAAGCTTGCCGTTCCAGGCGGCGAGGCCGCGATTGACGACGTCGCAGCAGGCTTTGACCGCCGTGTCGCCGGGGACCTCCGGATCGTAGTCCCAGAGTTCGCGTCCGGTTGCGGCGTCATACGCCTTCACCTTCGACCAAGCGGTGGTGATGTAGATCACGCCGTCGATGACGAGCGGCGTCGCCTCCTGCCCGCGATTGGTGTCGAGGTCCTGATGCCAGGCTAGGGAGAGGCGGCCGATCGTGTTGCGGTTAATCTCCGTGAGCGGGCTGAAGCGCTGCTCGCTGTAGGTCCGGCCGTGCGACATCCACTGTCCCGGTTCCTGATCCGCCGCGAGAAGGCGCGCCGACGTCACATTTGCGTGTTCCGCGGGAGCCGCCGGCGAAGCTTCAACCGCTTGGGTTTCCATTGGAACGGCGGCATCCGGCGCCTCTGACCCTCCGCAACCGGCCAGAGCAAGACTGGCGGTTATGGCCATGATGGCGGGCCGGCTCCCCCCAAAAGGCGGAAACACTCGCTGAATCATTGTGAAAGCTCCTTAACCCCGAAAGCGGTACGAGGTCAGGGATATCGCCTTCAACGGCCTTTGCAAGCGCCACCAACGCCGAAGAAACCTGCCTTCTGCGGGGTTGCTGCGGCGCAGCATGACGTTGCGCTGCAGCAACGATTTCGCTCGCGCGGCGGCGAAAAATATGTTTGTCTTGCATACAAAATTGCCTGTCGCTGAGAAATGTGATAGGACATAACAAAACAAACAAAAAATGATCCATCGGGAGGAGTCGTACTATGCTGCACCTGTCGACCAAAGATTTCGCCGGCGCCTCGAAAGTGACGCGCTGGAACGATATCGTCGCCGAGGTATTCACCCCGTTAGAGACCAGGCCGTTCAGTCCTGACGAATTTGAAGGCGCGGTGGATAGCGTTCAACTTGGCGATATCTTCCTCGCCAATGTCACGGCGAGCCCCGCGACCGTGACCCGGACGGCCCGCCATGCCGCCTCGAGCCGGGAACGGCATTATTTTTTCCATCTTCAGTTGGAAGGCGACTTGCGTGTCGCGCAGGACGGCCGCGAGGCCTTCCTGAAGCGCGGCGACATGGTGCTTTGCGACAGCGCTCTTCCGTACACGCTGGAATATGAAACCAACGCTTCGACGCTGGTGATGATCGCCTCACCGAATGACGTGAAACGCCGCCTGCCTGCGCCGGAGATCGCGCTTGGCCAACGCCTCAGCGGAAGCGAAGGATTGTCCGCGACGCTTTCCGGCATGCTCTCAAGCGTCTGGCATCAGGTGAAAAGCGGCATGGACATGGAAATCGGCGAGCGCGTCGGCAACAATCTGCTCGACATGTTCGCAACCTCCTGCATGGAGGCGTTTGGATCGCGAATCGCGGATTCTGCAGTCGCCTCTGCGCGGCGCAGCCATATCCGCTGCTACATCGAATCCAACCTTAAAGATCCCGAACTGACGGTTGCGTCGATTGCGGCGGCCTTCCGGATTTCACCGCGGTATCTTCACATGCTGTTTGCGGAAGAAGATGAAACCATTTCCGGCTTTATCCGCCGCCGGCGCCTTGAAGAATGCAAGAAGCGGCTTGCAGACCCCATGTGGCGTCACCGCTCCATTACGGAACTGGCTTACGCTTGGGGTTTCAACAACACGACGCATTTCGCGCGGGTGTTCCGTGAACGTTACGGCGTTTCCCCGCGTGAATACCGCAACGCCAGCATCGCCGACAAACAGCCGCTGCACTGAAAATTCAGCGGTCAGTCTTCGATGACCGCATCGATCAGAGAAGGCCCTTGGCTCGCGAAAGCGTCGCCAGGGGCATTTTTCATTTCAGCGGCGGCGGCGCGCGCCCGGATGTTATTCGCCAAGTCTTTATTAATGAAAATACGCGCTGAAATCGTGTAGGCTTTATGCTAAGCGCGGGAGCAATCGCGAATATCGGAGAGCCTCTTCATGCACGATCTGGTTCACTTCCATGCGCAGGCGACGCCGGAGAAGAAGGCGATTGTCGATCTCCAAACGAGCGAGTCTTACGATTATCGGCATGCAGATCAACGTATTTCCCAGATTGCATCTTTCCTGTTGAAAGCGACGAATGGAAAGCGCGGCGAGCGCGTCGCCATGATTTCGCGCAACAGCGCCTTCATGCTGCTCGTTCATTACGCCTGCGCCCGCGCAGGCCTCATTTTCGTGCCCCTGAACTGGCGCCTCGCCCCGCCTGAAATCGGCGCACTGATCGAAGACGCGCAGCCATCGGTCTTGATCTGGCAAACGGAATTCGAAGCGCTGGCGGAGCCGGGTTTCGGCATGGTCGATCCGTCCCGCCAATTCCGGCTTGCGGAGACGGGAGAAAGTTTCGCCAAGGATGAATCGGAACAGTTCGTTGCGAATACGCAAGCCGCCGATGATGATCCGATCACGCTGCTTTATACATCGGGAACGTCGGGCAAATCAAAAGGCGTAATCCTCACCCATAAAACAGTGCTTTATTCCGCGCTCAATTTTGCGCAGTCATCTGCTGTTGACAGGAATACTGTCTTTCTCTGCGACATGCCGCTGTTCCACGTTGCTGGTCTTCTCGCCGTTTCGCGCACGCCGCTGTTTTTCGGGGGAACGGTTCTCGTCTCGCAGAAATTCGATCCGGTGAATACGTTCAAGAATCTCACTGACCCGGCGCTTGGCGTCACGCATTATTTCTGCGTGACCCAGATGGCGGCGTTAATGCGCGAGAAAAATCCGCCGGGCGCTATGAAAAAACTGGCGCATCTGACGGCCATCCAGACGGGTGGCGCACCGAACCCGCCGGCGGCGGTGAGAGCCTGGGCGGAAGACGGCGTTTCCCAGGTCGACGGCTTCGGCATGACGGAGATCGGTTCCGCTTTCAGCATGCCGCCCTATGATGTGCGGATCATCAGAGAAAAAGCGGGTTCGGTGGGCATGCCGTCGCCGTTCACGGAAGGCAAAATCATGACGCCGGAAGGCATTGAAGCAGAGCCAAACGAAATCGGCGAGCTTTGGGTGCGCGGGCCTAATGTGACGCCGGGTTACTGGAACAAACCGGTTGAGACCGCCGCAAGCTTTGAAGGCGAGTGGCTGAAAACCGGCGATTCCGCGCGCAAGGATGAAGACGGGTTTTACTACATCGTCGACCGCACCAAGGACATGTTCATCTCCGGCGGCGAAAATGTGTACCCTGTCGAGATCGAGGCGGTGCTCGCTGAGATGCCGGAAATTCTCGACTGCGCGGTGATCGGCGTGCCCGATCAAAAATGGGGCGAGGTGGGGGCGGCGATCATTCTCTTAAAAGATGGCGGCGCCAGTATGACTCCGGAAGGCGTAATCGCCTTCGTGAAGTCGCGCCTTGCCTCCTACAAAGCGCCGAAGCATGTGCGCTTCGTCGACGATCTTCCGCGCACGCCCTCCGGCAAGGTTCAGAAGCACAAACTGCGTGACGCCTGGACCGGGTAGCTTTCAGGGCGGGCGAATTTGCGAAGTCAGATTGTCCTGATGAGGAATAATCCGGAAAACACCCCAACGCCCCTTAATTGCCAAGGCGCATGAGCGCGGCTAGCGTGACGCGCAAAAGAACAATGTTATCGGCGAGGGAAACGTGACGGCAGGACAGACGACGCCTGAGGCGACAGGAAAACCGCCGCTTCGGACAGTAAAGCGCGGCGCTGCCTATCAGGTGGTTCTAGTTGGGCTTCTCAGCCTCAATTTCGGCATCGTCTTCTTTGACCGCAATGCGCTCAACTTTCTCATGCCGTTCGTTCAGGCGGACCTCAATCTCACCAACACGCATGTGGGCATTCTGGCGTCGGCGTTGTCGCTCACCTGGGCGATCGGCGGCTTTCTCATCAGCTCCGCATCGGACAGGGCGGCGAACCGCAAGGGGTTTCTCCTCGTCGCCATTGTCATCTTTTCTCTCTGTTCGGTGCTTTCCGGACTTGCAACGTCTTTCCTGATGCTTCTCGGCGCACGCCTTTTGATGGGCGCGGCGGAAGGGCCGATTAATCCGATTTCTCAAACGCTCGTCGTGCGCGAGGTCGACCCGCGCCATCGCGGTCTCGCCATGGGCGTCATGCAGAATTTCGGCTCGAATTTCTTTGGCTCTTTCGTGGCGCCGGTCGTGCTGGTGGCGATTGCCGCCGCCTGGGGCTGGCGCAACGCGTTTTTCCTCGCCGGCATTCCGGGGATCATCACGGCGCTCCTCATCTGGAAGTTCATCGACGAACCTCCAGAGGAGCCGAAGGTAAAAGGCGCCTCCGACCGGCTGACGCTCAAGGAGGCATTCTCCTACAAGAACATTGTCGTCTGCTCGGTCGTCTCGGTGCTGCTTGTATCGTATCTCGTCATCACCTGGGCGTTCATGCCGCTTTATCTTACACAAGTTAAGGGCGTCGATCCCGGCGTCATGAGCTGGCTCATGGGAACGCTCGGAATTTCGGCGACGATCGGCAGTTTCGTTGTCGCAGGACTCTCGGACCGCATCGGGCGCAAGCCTGTGCTAGTGGCGATCCCGTTTCTGGGCGTGATCCTCCCGCTCGGCGCCATGTTCTTTGACGGCTCGCCCTGGATCTTGGCCGTGATCTTTTTCTTCGGCTGGGCGCTTAACGGATGCTTCCCGCTCTTCATGGCGACTGTGCCGTCGGAAACCATTCAGTCGACGCATGTGGCGACGGCGCTCGCCCTTGTCATGGCGACGGGAGAAGTCTTTGGCGGCGTGCTCTCGCCCTTCTTCGCCGGTCTGGCGGCGGATCGATGGGGATTGTCGGCGCCACTCTGGATTATTTTCGGTTTCGCCATTGCGGCGGGAATCTGCGCTACGGCGCTCACCGAAACCGCGCCGATCAAACGGGCGCAGGCGGCGCCGCCTACGCCCGGTCTTTAAAGGTCATTTCTTGGCGTAGCGTTTGGCGTCCATTTCGGCGCGCGCATCGCGGTAACGCATCATCGCCTTGTGGCGTTTTTCCTGGCCTTCCTTGTCGCTGTCCATAGGCGGCAGGGCGTCGATCACCTGTTTGAACGCCATTTCCAGCATGGGCCGCGATTCCGGATAAGGAATAATGTAGAACTGATCCTTCTCCATCGCAGCTTTTGTGTGCTGCGCCAGTTCTTCGGGCTCCATCCCTTGCGAATAGATCTCGCGCAGGGCGTTCAGCTCGTCTTCATCGACGTCATAGCCGGAATTAGAAAGATGCGCCGGCCGCGTGTCGACGGACTCGGCGATATTCGACTTGATGTTGGCTGGGCAGAGCACCGACACGCCGATGCCATAAGGCGTCAGCGCGTCGCGCATGGCCATGGTGATGCCGTGCACGGCGAATTTCGAGGCGGAGTAAATCCCGGCGACGCTCGCCGCCACGAAACAACCGAGTGATGCTGTATTGGTGATATAGCCGCCCTTGCCGCGTTCGATCATGCGCGGGACGAATGTCTGCATGCCGTTAACGACGCCGTTGAAATTGACGTTCATGATCCAGTCATAATCGTCATAGGTAGCTTTTTCGAGCGGCCCAAAAATAGAGACGCCCGCCGTGTTGAAGAGGAGCTCCACCGGCCCCATGGCTTTTTCGGCCTCATCGGCGGCTTCGGCGTAGGCGACGCGATCGGTGATGTCCAATTCCACGCCGTGGGCGTCGATGCCGCGGGCTTTCAGTTTCTCTAGCGCTTCATCGATGGCCGGGCGGCGGATATCGGCGATGACGATCTTGCACCCTGCATCTCCAAAAACGCAGGCCTGCCCGAACCCTGCGCCCGAGGCGCCGCCGGTGATGAAAGCGGTCTTGCCTTTGAAATCTCGCATTGTGTAGCTCCCTTACTTAAGGCTGTTTTGTCCCGTCTGGCATCGATCATAAGCATCGGGGAAGCGATCTCACCGTCCAACGCGGAAGGCTTCGCGGAATGGCGCATGATGTTGCGCTTAAAGGCGTTCAGCGTTCGTCCCAAGCTGTTGGATGACGGACTGGAAACTGGAATTGGTCGGGGATCGCTCTATAATTCCGGAACCGCGCAAGGGAGGATTTGCATGACGGACAGCGACAAATTGGCGAAGCTGGAAAAGCGCATTGAAACGCTGGAGCATGATCTCGGCGTTCAGCAGGACATTAATGACGTCCGCAAGCTGCAGTATGCGTATGGCTATTTCATCGACAAGTCGCAGTATGACGAAGTCGTCGATCTTTTCGCTGAAGACGGCGAGGTTTGGTTTCTTGGCGGCATCTATAAGGGAAAAGCCGGGGTCAAGCGCCTTTATATCGATCGCTTCCGCACGCATTTTACCGACAACCACAACGGCCCGCGCTATGGCTGGCTGCTCGATCACCCGCAGCTGCAGATGATCGTCGATGTCGCGCCGGATCGCAAAACCGCGAAAGTGCGCGGCCGCTCCATGATGCAGGCCGGGACGCACGAAACCGCCGCCGGCCAGCAGCGCCAGTGGTGGGAAGGCGGCATTTACGAAAACCAGTATGTGCGCGAAGACGGCGTCTGGAAGATCGCGCGGCTCGCCTATTTTCCGCACTGGCATGGCACGTTTCAGGAAGGGTGGGGCAAGACGCCCATCGATTTCATCCCGATGGCGACGGTCACTTATCCGGAAGATCCGCTCGGTCCCGATTCCCTTATCGACCCCGCGCCCCGGCTCTGGCCGGCGACGGACATCGTGCCGTTTCATTATCCGCATCCTGTGACTGGCAAGCCGATCAAGATCGACAACAGCCGCGCGCGGGAAGGCTATAAAGACTGAAGCGGCCGGGACGCCGCAAGGAGATGGTCATGAGCGAAAGCGTTGACGCTGAAATTTCCTATTTAAAACCGACCTCTCTCATCAACCGGCGCTTCTGGGCGCCTGGGGAGGAGGTCAACACAGGCGAATACGAGCCCTATCCGGTTGTCATTCGCAATGCGCGCGAGGCGGCGAAGCCGTTTACGCTTGATGAGCACGGCTTTGCCATTGCGTCTTACCCGACCAAGCTGGACGATTTTGAAGACAAAGCGAAAATCGCCGCCATCTACGATGATGAAGTCAAACGAATTGCCATGGACATGACCGGCGCCGATCATGTGGCGCTGATGGGCGGGCAGTTGCGCACCAGCGGCAAGACCAGCGCCATTGTTCAGCCGCCGGCAGCCGAGGCGCATGTTGATTTCAACAATTTTACGTCGAACCGTCTTGCGAAGATGCTTTATGAAAAGACCGCGCCTGACGGTCTGGGTTTCGACAGGTTTATCATTTTCAGCCTGTGGCGCGTATTAAGCGATCCGCCGCAGGACTGGCCCCTGGCGCTGTGCGAGGCGGCGAGTGTCAACGATAATGAGGGGGTTTCAAACACGAAAGTGGATGTGGACGAAATCCCGCCCTATGAACGACGTTTCGATCCGATCCCCGGCGAAGAAGAGATGGTCGCGGCGACAATCTTTTTTCACAATCCCGATCATCGCTGGTGGTATTTTCCGGACATGACGAAGGATGAGGTCGTTTTCATCAAGTTTCACGATTCCGATCACAGCCGCGCCTGGCGTACGCCCCACACAGCTTTTCATGACGCCAGCCGGAAAGGCGCCAATACGCGCGTCAGCTACGAAGTGCGCGGCGTCGCGTATTTCCAGAAATAAATAAGAGGAAGCTTCTTGACTCATATTGACACTACGCATGTCGGCAGCTTGCCGCGCGGTCCCGAACTCGTAAAGCCGCTGCTCGCCCGCGACCATGGCGAAGACTATGACGTGGATGAATTCGAGCGGGTTGTGCAAGCCGCGATTGACGATGCGGTCGCAAAACAGGTCGCGGCGGGCGTCACCATCGTCAGCGACGGCGAACTCGGCAAGGTCGGCTACTCAACTTATATGCGTGAACGCCTCGAAGGTTTCGGCGGCCATGTGGACCGTCAGCCTGCGAAAGATTTGGCGGCGCATCCGGAGCTTGCGAAAAAGCTAGCAGCCATCATGGGCTCGCAGGAGTTCACGCGCGCTTCCTGCATCGGGCCGGTGAAGCTGAAAAATCTCGAGCCGGCCCATGAAGATATTCGCCGGTTCAAAAAAGCGCTTGAAAAAAACGGCAAGGGCGTGAAGGCGTTCATGAACGCGGCCTCGCCGGGCCTCATCACGGCGTTTCAACAGAATAGGCATTATCCAAGCCACGAAGCCTATCTCGCCGATCTCGCGGCGGCGATGCGGCCCGAATATGACGCCATCATCGAGGCCGGTTTCGATCTGCAGTTCGACTGTCCGGACCTCGCCATGTCGCGTCACACCGGTTACCAGAACGCCAGCGATGAAGAGTTTCTGAAAATAGCTGAAGCCAATGTAGAGGCCTTGAACGCCGCCACGGAAGGCATTCCCGCTGAGCGGCTGCGCATGCATATTTGCTGGGGCAATTACGAGGGGCCCCATGATTGCGATATCGACCTTGAGAAGGTCATCGGCATCATTCTGAAAGCGCGGCCGGCGACGATCCTCTTCGAGGCGGCGAACCCCCGCCATGAACATGAATGGACCGTCTGGCGCGACGCCAAACTGCCCGATGAAAAGAAACTGGCGCCGGGGCTGATCGACACCTGCTCCAACTATGTGGAGCATCCGAAACTCATCGCCCAGCGGCTGGAGCGGTTTATCGGGATCGTCGGCAAGGAGCGCGTCATCGCTTCGACCGATTGCGGCTTCGGCACCTTCGCCGGCTACGGCAAAATCGATCCCGACGTCACCTGGAAGAAACTCAAAGCCCTGCGCGAAGGTGCCGACATCGCCGCGGCGCTCTAGAGTCAGTCTATTGAAATGGAGCCATTTCACAGAGGAGGGGTTCGGCTTCCGCCCTGTGGAAAATTCATGCGCTGGACGGATCAGGGCCCCGTTGTTTTCGGACAAAATGCTCTAAAAACTTGGGAAATATGCTATGAGGCGGCGACCAGTGAGCCGCCTTTCGCGGGAAATTGAAAGAGGAAGACATGAAAACGAGAGCCGCCATCGCCGTCGAACCGAACAAACCGCTGGTGATCGAGGAAGTCGATCTGGAAGGGCCGAAAGCGGGCGAGGTTCTCGTAGAAATCATGGCGACCGGCATCTGCCATACGGACGCCTATACGCTGGAAGGCAAGGACTCGGAAGGCATCTTCCCGTCGATCCTCGGTCATGAAGGCGCCGGCATCGTGCGCGAGGTGGGCGCAGGCGTCACCTCCGTTCAGCCAGGCGATCACGTTATTCCTCTGTACACGGCCGAATGCCGTCAGTGCAAAACCTGTCTCTCGCAGAAATCGAACCTCTGCACCTCGGTGCGCGCAACCCAAGGCAAGGGCGTCATGCCCGACGGCACCAGCCGCTTCTCCTGGAAAGGCAAGACGCTCTATCATTATATGGGCTGTTCGACCTTTTCGAATTTCACTGTCTTGCCGGAAGTCTCGGTTGCGAAAATCCGCAAGGACGCGCCCTTCGATAAGGCCTGTTATATCGGCTGCGGCGTCACGACCGGCGTCGGCGCCGTCGTCTGGACCGCGGGCGTCGAGCCGGGCGCAAATGTCGCCGTCTTCGGTCTCGGCGGCATCGGCCTCAATGTCATTCAGGGCGCGCGGCTCGTGGGCGCTGACAAGATCATCGGCGTCGACATCAATCCGGCGCGCGAAGGGATCGCTCGCGATTTCGGCATGACGCATTTCGTCAACGCCAAAGAGGTCGGCGCCAGTAATGTCGTCGACAAAGTGGTTGAACTGACTGGCGGCGGTGCGGATTACTCTTTTGACTGCACCGGCAACACGGATGTGATGCGTCAGGCGCTTGAATGCTGTCATCGCGGCTGGGGCCAGTCGATCATCATCGGCGTCGCGGAAGCGGGCAAGGAAATCTCCACCCGTCCGTTCCAGCTCGTCACGGGCCGCGTCTGGAAAGGCACGGCCTTTGGCGGCGCCCGCGGACGCACGGACACGCCGAAAATCGTCGACTGGTACATGGACAAGAAGATCGAGATCGATCCCCTGATCACCCACACCATGCCGCTTGAAGACATCAACAAGGCTTTCGATCTCATGCATGAGGGCAAATCGATCCGTTCCGTTGTGGTCTATTGATCGAAACGGAACTGTCGTCCCGCCGCCTGGCTGCTGACGGCGACAGACGTGAAGGAGCAGCTGCTGATTTCCGGGCGCAGGATTAGCGCTCGGATCATTTGGAGCGACAGAAGATGGCGATCTTTACGCATGTGACCATAGGGACGAACGACCTGCCGCGCGCGGTCAAGTTTTACGATGCGGCGCTGGGCGCGCTGGGGCTCAAAAATATGGGGCCGCTGGGCGAGAATGGCGTGATGTGGGGCAAGGAGGCGCCGGAGTTTCTGGTGCTGAAGCCTGCGAACGGTCTGCCTGCGACTTATGCGAATGGCGGCACGATCGGTTTTGCGGCGCCGACCCGCAAAGCGGTGCACGCCTTTCATGAAGCGGGTCTCAAAACCGGCGGCAAATGCGAAGGCGAGCCGGGCCCGCGCACCTTTACGCCGACGGCTTACGCCGCCTATCTGCGCGATCCCGACGGCAACAAGATTTGCACCTATTGTTTCGCGGCGGAATAAGCGCGAAGCATTGATCTTCAGCGTCGCGCGGCTAGAAATGGCCGCGCGATTTTATTTTGAAAGGGCATGGGATGGAGAAGAAATCAGCGGCGAAATCCTTCGGCGGGACGCAGGGCGTTTACAGCCATTCCTCCTCGGTTCTTTCCTGCGACATGAAATTCGCGGTTTATACACCGCCTCAGGAAAAGCACGGAAAAGGCCCGTTTCCGGTGCTTTACTGGCTCTCGGGGCTCACCTGCACCGAAGAGAACTTCATCACCAAGGCGGGCGCGCAGCGCGTCGCCGCCGAGCTCGGCCTTGTCATTGTCGCGCCGGACACGAGCCCGCGCGGAGAAGGCGTGCCGGACGATCCGGAGGGCGCCTATGATTTCGGTCTCGGCGCCGGATTTTACCTCAACGCCACGCAAGAGCCCTGGTCGAAGCACTACAGGATGTATGATTACATCGCCAAGGAGCTGCCGGCGCTGATCGAAAAGGAATTCCCGGTCGATGCGGCGCGGTCCGGCATTCTCGGCCATTCCATGGGCGGGCACGGCGCCATCACCATTCACCTGAAAAACCAGGACAAATTCAAGACCTGTTCCGCCTTTTCGCCGATCGTTGCTCCGTCTCAGGTTCCGTGGGGTAAGAAAGCCTTTTCGAATTATCTCGGCTCTGACGAAGCTAAGTGGGCGGAGTACGATGCGACGGCGCTGGTTACGAAACATCAGAGCAAAACGGATATCCTAATCGATCAGGGTACGGCGGATAATTTTCTCGCGGAGCAATTGAAGCCGGAGATTTTCGCCAACGCCGCCTCTGCGGCGGGGCAGGCCTACACCCTGCGCATGCAGGAAGGCTACGATCATTCCTATTATTTCATCGCGACTTTCATCGAAGACCATCTGCGCTGGCACGCCGAGCGGCTCTAAGGGCGCCATATAAACATATAAAGAAAAGTGAGTGGTAGTTTTACTACCCCTTGTTTTTGGCTGCGATGTGCGTTGAAACCCGGTGGGACGGAAGTGGGATTTTGAACTCCCTCATCCCCGTCCGCATCCCGGCGGTTTCCGCGCTTTTTGCCTTAATCCGCTGTTTTAAAAGAGATTTCGAAAGGACGCCTTGTTATGAAGACACCGCCATTTCGCGCCGACCATGTGGGCAGCTTCCTACGTCCGAAAGAGCTGACGGAGGCGCGCGCCAAATTCCGCGATGGCGCGATTTCGGCTGCCGAGCTTCGCGCTGTCGAAGATGAGGCGATCAAAGGCGTCGCCAAATTCCAGGAAGATCTCGGCCTCAAAGGCATTACGGACGGCGAATTCCGCCGCCGTTATTTCCATGTGGACTTCCTCGTGCAGCTCGACGGCGTAGTCGAGGAAGGCGGCATGTCGAAGAAGTTCAAAAGCGCAAAGGGCGAGCTCGACTTTGCGCCGCCAGCGATGAAGATCAACGACAAGATCCGCCATGCGCGCGCCATCGAACTCGAAAATTTCAAGTTCCTTCAGTCGGTGACGAGCCAGACGCCGAAGATCACCATTCCCTCGCCGACCATGCTGCATTTCCGCGGCGGCCGTAACGCCGTCGATGAGAAAGCCTATCCCGATATGGACGAGTTCTATGAGGATGTAGCGAAAGCCTATCAGCAGGAGATCGAGGCGCTAGGGGCCGCAGGCTGCACCTATCTGCAGCTTGACGACACCAACCTCGCTTATCTCTGCGATCCCCAGCACCGTAAGGCCGCCGAAGAGCGGGGCGAAGATCCGGACGCCCTGCCGCGCATGTATGCGCAATGGATCAATGAATGCATCAAGACGCGGCCCGCCAACATGCGCGTTGCGGTCCATCTGTGCCGCGGTAATTTTAAAAGCTCCTGGGCGGCGGAAGGCGGATATGAGCCGGTCGCGGAAGTGCTCTTCAACGAACTCGATGTGGACGGCTATTTCCTTGAATATGATGATGACCGTTCGGGCGACTTCCGCCCGCTGCGCTTCGTCCCGAAAGACAAGACGGTTGTGCTCGGGCTTGTTTCTTCAAAGCTTGGCGAGCTGGAATCTAAAGACGACATCAAGCGCCGGATCCATGAGGCGTCGGAGTTCATGCCCCTCGACCAGATGGCCCTGTCGCCGCAATGCGGCTTTTCCTCGACCGAGCATGGCAACGACATCATGGTGGAGCAGCAGGCCGCGAAGATGCGCTTCATCATCGATGTGGTGCAGGACGTCTGGGGCGATTTCTAACCGGAAGAAGCGGGCGGTTCGATGAAGAGCCGTCCGCGTTCAGCGATAAAGACGGCGGCGACGCCGATTAATCCGAACACCGCGAACGCCGTCGCGATCGGGATCGCCGTACCGTCGTATAGCCGTCCCGCGAGGCCGCCGAACAAAGCCGAGCCGGTCATGGTGATGAAGCCGTAAAAGGATGACGCCGTTCCCGCCATCGCGCCCATAGGCTCCATCACGATAGCGCTGAAATTGGCGTTGATGAGCCCCATCATGAAATAGGCGGCGATGAGGAACGCCATGTAACCGGCGAGCGTTCCGCCATCCGTCATGGAGAGATAAAGCGCGTTCGCTGCGTTAATCACGGCGAAGGCGATAATGGCGCTGTGGGAAAGGCGCCGCGCGCCAAAACGGCGGACCATTCGCGCATTCGCCATTGCGGCGACGCCCACCGAAAAGGCGACGGCGCCCAAAGCAAGGGGAAACTTCGCGCCGAGCCCGTATGTCTCCACATAAACCTGTTGCGACGACGTGAGATAGGCCATCAGCGAGGCCATGATGCATGTTGTGCCGATGGTGTATCCGACCGCAACCCGCTGCGAGAGGTAAGAGCCCAACATGTTTCTAATCGCGCTGAAGCTTAAAGGCCGGCGATCCTCTTCCTTCAGTGTCTCGGGCAGACGCCAGAAAACCCAGGCGAGGAGGAGGCCCGCGAACGCAAAGAGGACGATGAAGACCCAGCGCCAGGGCGCGACGAACAAAATAAGCTGGCCGAGGCTCGGCGCGATGATCGGCGAAATGACAGAGACGGTCATCGCCATGGACATGATGCTCGCCATCTCACGGCCCTTGTAGAGATCGCGCACCAGGGCGACAGCGACGACGCGGCCCGCTGCTGCTGCGACCCCTTGCAGCGCCCGGCCAGCGATGAAAAACGAAAAGGCCGTCGCGACGACGCAAACGAGCGAGGCGGCGAGAAAGCCTACGAGCGACCACAGGAAAACGGCGCGGCGTCCGAAACGGTCGGCCAGCGGGCCGTAAAAAAGCTGTGACGCGCCCGAGGCGAACATGAACACCGCGACCACGAGCTGGCGGTCGTTTTCATTGGTGAGATGAAAATCGGCGCCGATGTCTCCAAGCGCCGCGAGCATCATGTCGATGGCGAGCGCCGTCAGCGCCATGACCGAGGCGACAAGGCCGACCAGTTCAAATTTGGAAAGCGGTGCCCTTTGTTGAGAGCTCCGCACAAGGGCGCCGTCCATAATATCAAGCCGCCGCGGGGTTATAGCCGAGCATGGACTTCAGTTCGAGAAACTCGTCGAAAGCGTGCGCGCCGAACTCGCGGCCGTTGCCTGAGCGTTTGTAGCCCCCAAAGGGCACGGAAAAATCCATCTGGGAATTGTTGATGTTGATGTAGCCCGCGCGGATTTTCGACGCGACCTTGCGCGCATGGTCGATATCGCCGCTCTGCACATAGCCTGCGAGACCGTATTCGGTGTCGTTGGCGATCCTGACCGCTTCTTCTTCCGTGTCGTAGCCGATGATGACGAGCACCGGCCCGAAGATTTCCTCTCGGGCGATGGTCATGTCATTGGTGACGTCGGCGAAGATCGTGGGCTTTACATAGTAGCCGGTTTCAAGACCTTCCGGCTTGCCCGGCCCGCCGGTGACGAGGGTTGCGCCCTCCGCAACGCCTTTTTCGATGAGGCCCTGAATTTTGTTCCATTGAGACTCGGAAACGACCGGTCCCATTTTCGCCGTCGCCGGATCGCCTGGCGTCCAGTCCGCAACGGCTTGCGCGGCGAGGTCGATGATCTCTTTCATTTTCGATTTCGGCGCGATCATGCGCGTCGGCGCGAGGCAGGATTGGCCGGAATTCATCATCAGCGTTGCGATAGAGCCGGCGACAGCGGGCCCAAGATCGGCGTCTTCCAAAATGATGTTCGGCGATTTGCCGCCCAACTCCTGATGAACGCGTTTGACGCTTGACGCCGCCGCCTTGGCGACTTCGACGCCGGCCCGGGTCGAGCCCGTGAAAGACACCATATCGACGCCGGGATGGGACGAGATCGTCGCGCCGACGGTCGGCCCGTCGCCATTGACGAGGTTATAAACGCCGGCGGGAAGGCCGGCCTCGTGTACGACTTCTGCGAAGAGATAGGAGGAGAAGGGCGCAATCTCCGAAGGCTTGTGAACGATGGTGCATCCCGTCAGCACCGCCGGCGCGAATTTCGCCGCAAGCTGGTTCATGGGCCAGTTCCAGGGCGTGATGAAGCCGCAGACGCCGATTGGCTCTTTCACAACCCGGCTGCCGCCTATGTCCTCTTCAAATTTGAAAGTTTTCATCGCCTCGACGGAGGTCATCAAATGACCGAGGACGGACATGGCCTGCGGGCCGCCGGCGAGCCAAACGGGGGCGCCCATCTCTTCCGAGATGGCCGCGCCAATCTCCCCAGCGCGCTTTTTATAAATCTCGGCGATTTTCATCACCATGGCGATGCGGTCGTCAATGCCCGTCTGACTCCAGCTTTCAAAGGCCTTGCGCGCCGCCTTTACCGCCTCATTCACATCTTCCGGCGCGCCAAGGGTGATTTTTCCAACGGGTTTTTCCGTAGCCGGATTGATGACGTCTAGCGGTTTGATTCCTTTCGGGTCGACCCATTCGCCGCCGATATAAAATTTTGTGTAATTGCGCATTCCCTGCCGCTCCTGCAAAGCGCTTAGCGCCTTCCTGTCCGGGCCCGCAATAGGTCTGCGCCGGCTCTTCAATTGTCTTGGAAGAAAGGCGGTTACGGCCGTTTCCCGCGCCACTGGCAGGGAAGGGGCTCGCGGCAGGAGCCGAACTCGGCTTCCGGTGAGAAACTGCCTTAATTTATTGGCTTACCTGAGCGGTTCAGGCGAATTCTTCCGTGTCGATTTCAGCTTGCGTTCCGGCCGGGTAACGCGGCCCGGAAACCGTTTCCTGATTGATAAGCGCTTCGACTTTAGAGAGCGTATCCTCGCTCAAGGAGACGGCGCTCGCGGCCAGATTTTCTTCAAGATGGGAAAGCGAGGTCGTTCCGGGAATGGCGTGAATGTGCGGCGCCTTGTGCAGCGTCCAGGCGATAGCAAGTTGCGCCGGCGTGCAGTCGGCCTCCTTTGCTATACTGCGAAAAGCCGGGAGCAGCTCTGCATTCTTTTCAAAATGCGGGTGCTGAAAACGCGGCATCCCCCGGCGAATGTCCTTTTCTGCAAAATTATCGGGATCGAGATTAGCGCCCGTGAGAAAACCGCGCGCCACAGGCGAAAACGCGACAAAGGCGGCTCCAAGCTCCGCGCAAGCGTCGATAATGCCGATTTCGGCGTTGCGCGACCATAGTGAATATTCGGATTGAACGGCGGCGATGGGATAAACCTTTTGCGCCTTGCGCAGCGTTTCCGCCGAAACCTCGGAGAGGCCGATGGCGCGGACTTTTCCCGCATCGATCATACGCGCCATTTCGCCGACGCTCTCCTCGATAGGAATATTGTTCAGCTTGTCGTAGCGGTGCAGATACCAGAGGTCGATCCGGTCGGTTTGCAGACGGCGCAGCGAGTCTTCAAGGGTTTTGCGCAAGGTTTCCGGCCGGCCGTCAATGACGCGCTTTCCGTCGATCCCTTGCATGCCGCATTTGCTCGCAAGCAGAATATCGTTGCGATAGGGTTTGAGCGCGGGGCCGACGAGCTCTTCGTTCTTGCCGAAACCGTAAAGCGCCGCCGTGTCGAAGTGATCGACTCCAAGGTCGATGGCTTTATGAAGCAGCTTCACACCATCTTCAGGCGAAGGGGGGTGGCCGTAGGCATGGCTCAAATTCATACAGCCAAGCCCGATAGGATTGACGGCGCGTCCTGCGAGGCGGCGGTTTTTCGTCGTCACGGCGATATCCTTGCTTGTACTGCGGCTTATCCTTGCGCGTTGAGGCTCTCCTCAAGATCGTAAAGCGTCTTGTAGCAGGGCAGCACCTGCGCGACGCTGGAATTCGGCTCGCGCCCTTCCTTGATGGCGGCGAAGAATTCGCGATCCTGAAGTTCGATGCCGTTCATGGAGACATCGACTTTCGAGACATCGATCGGCTCTTCCTTGCCGTTCACGAGATCGTCGTACCGGGCGATATAGGTGCCGTTGTCGCAGATATAGCGGAAGAAGGTGCCGAGCGGCCCGTCATTGTTGAACGACAGAGACAGCGTCAGGATTTTGCCCTTTTCCGATTTCAACTGGATCGACATGTCCATGGCGATTCCGAGTTCCGGGTGGATCGGCCCTTGAATGGCGTTGGCGACGACAACCTTCTCACCGGTCTGATACTGGAAGAGATCGACCGTATGCGCTGCATGGTGCCAGAGCAGGTGATCGGTCCAGGAACGCGGCTCGCCCTTGGCGTTCATGTTCTTGCGGCGGAAGAAATAGGTCTGCACATCCATTTGCTGGATGGAGAGATCGCCCGCGGTAATCTTTTTATGGACCCATTGGTGCGACGGGTTGAACCGGCGCGTGTGGCCGACCATGCAGACGAGGCCGGTTTCTTTCTGTTTTTTCATCACCGCTTCGGCGTCGGCCCATGAATCGGCGAGGGGAATTTCGACTTGCACATGCTTGCCGGCGTCCATGCACTGGATCGCCTGTTCTGCGTGCATCTGCGTCGGCGTGCAGAGGATCGCAGCGTCGACGCCCGGCTGGGCGAGCGCCTCAGCAAGATCGGTGCAGGCGTGCGGGATGCCGTAATCGTCAGCGACTTTCTGCGTCGGCTCCAATCTGCGGCCGACGACGGAGACGACCTCTACGCCGTCGATATTTTTGATCCCGTCGAGATGTTTGAGGCCGAAGGCGCCGGCGCCGGCGAGCACAACTTTCATCGTTTCGGTCCTTTCTGTTGCGTCTATTCTACAGGTTCGAGCACAATATGCCCGAGCGCGGTGTTCGATGCGGCAACATGATAATGCCGATGCAGTTCCTTCACATTGTCGCCAAGCGCGCCGCGCATAATCAGCCACATGACAAGCTCAATGCCTTCCGAGCCCGCTTCGCGCAGATATTCGATGTGGGGCATCTTTCTCAAACGCTCTGGATTTTTTGTCAGGTCGTCGAGAAACGCCGTGTCCCATTCCTTGTTGATGAGACCTGCGCGCGTGCCCTGAAGCTGGTGGCTCATGCCGCCCGTTCCCCAGATCTGAACTTTCAGATCTTCGGGGAAGCTCTCGACCGCGTCGCGAATCGCACGCCCAAGATTGTAGCAGCGATTGCCGGACGGCGGCGGATAGGTGACGACATTCACCGCGAGCGGCACCACCTTGCAGGGCCATTCCTTCACGTCGCCAAACATCAGCGACAAAGGAACGGTGAGGCCGTGGTCCACATCCATCTTGTTGATGATGGTCATGTCGAACTCGTCGAGAATACAGCTTTGCGCGATATGCCAGGCGAGATCGGCGTGATTCTTGACGACCGGCACGGGACGCGGCCCCCAGCCTTCGTCCGCCGGCTGGAATTCATCCGCGCAGCCGATGGCGAAAGTCGGAATGAGATTCATGTCGAACGCAGAGGCGTGATCGTTATAGACGAGGATCACCACATCCGGCTTGTTCTCCGGCTTCATGATCCATTCCTTCGTCCAGTCGAAACCGGCGAAGGCTGGCACCCAGTAATCTTCTCCCGTCTTGCCGAGATCGATCGCCGCGCCGATGGCGGGGACGTGGCTGGACGTGACGCCTGCAGTAATACGGGCCATGAAACTAGTAACCTTTCTTCTTGGAGCGCAGGCCTTCGGGCGAGCGCCCGCCGGAGAGCATCATGTTTCTGTAATCTTCCTGGCTCATGCCGGTCATGGTGGAAACCGCCTGAAGATAGGACTGCCCGTCTGTCGAGAAGACCTTCGCGAGAAAGTAGATATTGCCGCCGAGGTCGAGCAGCTTGTCGTAATCGCGATCGAGCAACGCCTGCTTCTGTTCGTCCGTCAGCTTTGGCCAGCCTTCGAGATATTTCTTTTCGTCGGCGAGCCACGCCTTGCGGTTTTCGTCTTTCATCAGGCTCATGGCGAACTGGTTCACCCAATAGCCCTTACGCGCGCGCGATGTCGTGTAAACCCGCGTGCCGGGAATATCGTCAAATTCGGCGAGATATTCATGGATATTCTGTTTCACTGAGTTGTCTCCTCCGGCCAGTAGAGCCGCATGGGATTGTCGACGAGAAGTTTTTGCTGAAGCGTTTGGGTCGGCGCAATGCGCGGGATCATGTCGACGAGCCAAGCGTCGTCAGGCATGTGGGATTTCAAATTCGGGTGCGGCCAGTCTGTGCCCCAGAGCACGCGGTCGGGAAAGCGTTCGACGATACGCTGCGCGAAAGGAACGAAATCGTCATAAGTGGGAGGGCCAGATTGCGACAGGCGTTCGGGACAGGTCACCTTCGACCAGATGTGATCGTTTTCTTCCATGAGCTTCTGGAAAAGCGAGAACTCCAGTCCGTCAACATCCTTCGTCACATCCGGTCGTCCCATATGGTCGACAACAACGATCGTATTGATATTTGAGATGAAGTCGTAAAGCTCGGGCAGTTCCGGCGCTTCGAAATAAATGACGATGTGCCAGCCGAAACGGTTGATGCGCTCAACAAGCTTCGCGAGCACAGCCGGCGGCAAGGGATCGACGAGCCGCTTCACGAAGTTAAAGCGAATGCCCTTGATCCCGTTGGCGTTGAGAAGCTCCAGCTCTTCATCGCTGACAGAAGGTTTGACGGAAGCGATGCCCTTCGCTTTGCCGCCGGAGCTCATCACCGCGTCCATGGTCGCGCGGTTGTCGGCGCCGTGGCAAGTCGCCTGCACCAGCACATTGCGCGAAAAACCGAGATGATCGCGCAAGGCGTAAAGCTGATGCTTGGAGGCGTCGCAGGGCGTGTATTTGCGCTCCGGCGCGAAGGGGAATTCATGGCCTGGCCCGAAGACATGGCAGTGCGCGTCAACGGCGCCCGGCGGCGGCGTGAATTTCGGCTTCGACGGGCCTTGGAACCAGTCGAGCCAGCCGGGCGTTTTCTCAAATATTTCGCTCGCCGCGCTCATGAGGCGTTACTTGCCTTTCGCCTTCAGAAATTTGTCTAGACGCGGATAAACGCGTCGCGCATTGCCCTCGTAGACTTTATATAGGTCATCCTTCGACAAACCCAAATTGTCCACATATCGCTTGGTGTCGTCGAAATAATGGCCCGTTTGCGGGTCGATGCCGCGCACCGCGCCAACCATCTCCGACCCGAACAGAATGTTTTCGATCTCGATCACCTCGAACAGAAGATCGATGCCCGGCTGGTGATAGACGCAAGTGTCGAAATAGACGTTCTTCATCACATGGGTTTCGACCGGCGGCTGTTTTAACATGTCAGCGAGGCCGCGATAGCGCCCCCAGTGATAAGGAACGGCGCCGCCGCCATGGGGGATGACGAGTTTCAGCTCCGGGAAATCCTTGAAGAGATCGCCCTGGATGAACTGCATGAAGGCGTTGGTATCGGCGGCGATGTAGTAGGAGCCGGTGGCGTGAAACGCCGGATTGCACGATCCCGACACATGGATCATCGCCGGGATTTCAAGCTCCACCAGCTTTTCGTAAATCGGATACCAGTATTTGTCGGTGAGCGGCGGCGCATTCCAGTGCCCCCCTGACGGGTCGGGATTTAAATTGCAGCCGATGAAACCCAGTTCTTTTACGCAGCGCTCGACCTCTGCAATCGAGTTGTCGAGCGCTCCGCCCGGTATTTGCGGCAGCATGCAGACGCCGATGAAATTGTCGGGGTAAAGCTGCGTCACCCGGTGGATGAGGTTGTTGCAGGCGATGGACCATTCGAGCGCCGTCTCGGCGTCGCCCACATGGGGCTCCATGGCGGAGGCGCGCGGAGAGAAGATGGTCATATCCCCGCCGCGCTCCTTGATGAGCTTCAACTGGTTCGTTTCGATGCCTTCTGCGATTTCGTCATCGCTCATTTCCGGCTGCATGGGTTTTGGCAGCGACGGATCTTTCAGCCGCGCTTTCTGCGCGGCTCGGAAATCCGTATGCGCCTTCGGCACGATGGTCTGATGTCCGTGACAGTCAATAATCATCATAAGGGTCGCTCCGGGCTTGCGCCGTTAAGGATTGCGTCAAGCATCTGAGGCAGCGCAGCTTCGGCCAAGGCATAGGCGAAGGCGGCCGAACGATCCTGTCGCTCGGCGCAGGCCAAACTCATCAGGGGAGAAAGACCGGTATCCTCAACGGTTCTGGCGACTTCGCGCATCTCCTCGGCGCGGCGTTTCCCGTGCTCAAGGGCGCGCGAAACCATGTAGACGGCAAGCTTTTCCCAGTTGGGTCCGGGAAAGAGATCGGAAAGCGACGCGACGACCGTTTCCTCGACGCCGTAATGGCGCGCGGAAAGAAGCGATTCCGTCAACAGCGCCTCGACGCCTTTGACGACGACGCTGCGGCACATTTTGGCGGCGGACGCCTTGCCGTAAGCCATGGAGAAGACTTGCGCGCCCGCAAACCCCAGATCGCGGGCGATGGGGATAAAGGCTTCGGCGTGCGGTCCGCCGAACAGCATGGGGCAGGCGACGCGCTTCGGTCCGATGGGCGACATGACTGCGGCTTCAACATAGGCGCCGCCCGCCTTGTTGATGAGGTCTGCGGCTTTCGCCTTCACACCCGGCGAGGCGGAATTGAGATCAAGATAGACTGCTCCTGGTTTCAGCGATCCGGCGACGCTTTCGGCGGCGTTCATCGTCTGCGCTGCCGTGACCGCGGAGATTATGATGTCGGCGTTTGCCGCCGCGTCTTCGGCGTTTTTTCCTTTGCGGATGGAGCCCGCCGCCTTTGACGCAGCGTTGTCATCGCCGTCGAAAAGAATGTCCCAAACCGAGAGGCTCGCGCCTTTCTGCGCGAGGTCGGCGGCGAGAATCTGGCCCACCTCGCCGAAGCCGATCAGGCATATGGCTGGCGTTCCGCTCATTGGCCGTCCCAGACCTTGGAGGGAATGTAAACCTCGCCGCGCATCAGTTTGCGCGCCGTGCGCAACAAAGCCGAGCGTTTGACGTTGACGTCGCCATTTTTCACCTCGACATCCATGTCGACGGTGAAAAAACCGGTGGGATGTTCGATCTCAAGACGCTGCTCGCCCTCGCTGGCGGAAACATGCGCGACGCCGTCTGCGACCGATCCCGGCAGCATGCAGGCGGTCGCGACGCTCACCGCGCCAAGGACGCCGATGGCTTCATGCACGCGATGAGGAATGAAGCTGCGTGTGTTGACGACGCCGCCCGATTGCGGCGCTGAGATCAGCGTCATCTTCGGCACGGTCTTTTTCTCGACGTCGCCGAGATTCATTTTCGGACCGATCTGAAGCCGAATGCTTTCGATACGCTTCTTGAGGTCATCATTCGACTCAAGGTCAGCGGGGCTTTCGGCGCCGGAGAGACCGAAATCCGACGCGCGTAAGACGACCACGGGCATGCCGTTGTCTACACATGTGAGTTCAACGCCATCCACTTCGTCGATAATGTTGCCGGTGGGCAAAAGCGCGCCGCAGCTCGACCCGGCGACATCGAGAAAGTCGATGGGAATGGCGGCTGCGGTTCCGGGAACGCCGTCAATGCGCGCTTCGCCCTCATATTCCACTTGTCCGCGCGGGGTCTGCACATGAGCGACCGCGATGGAGGCAGTATTGACCATGTGAATACGAACGGAAGTGACGCCGTCTTGCGTTTCCACAAAACCGTTCTCAATAGCCCACGGGCCGACAGCAGCAAGAATGTTGCCGCAGTTCTGGCTTGTGGAGACTTCCGCCTTATCTACGACGACTTGCAGGAAAAGGTAATCGATGTCCGCATCGTCGCGCGACGGAGGCGACATGATCGCAACCTTGCTGGTCAGGGGATGCGCGCCGCCGACGCCATCGATCTGGCGTATGTCGGGCGAGCCCATGGCGGCGAGCAGAACCTTGTCCCGCAGCGCCTCGTTTGCGGGCAGATCTTTAGCATTGAAATAAAGACCCTTCGAGGTGCCCCCGCGCATCAGGGTCGAAGGGATCGCGGTCATCATGATTTCAGCCAGTCTTTCTGATCGATATATTTAAGGCCGCGTTCCGCGAGACGTTCGCGCATCTTGTAGATGTCGAGACCGAGTTCGCCGGCGGCGAGACGCTGGCGTTTCGACTCTTCGTTCGCTTCACGCTCCTGCGATTTCTTCAGAACGTCGGCCGCTTCTTCCTTAGTGACGACAACGACGCCGTCATCGTCGGCAATGATGAGATCACCCGGATTGACTAGCGCGCCCGCACAGACGACTGGAATGTTCACATCGCCCAGCGTTTCTTTCACCGTGCCCTGGCTAAAAACGCATTTCGACCAGACCGGGAAGCCCATTTCCGTCAGGTCTTTCGTGTCGCGAACGCCGGCGTCGATAATCAGCGCCTTGACGCCGCGGGCCTTCAGCGACGTCGCGAGAAGGTCGCCGAAGTAACCGGCGTCGGAATAAGAGGTCGGCGCCAGCACCAGAACGTCGCCGGGCTCGCATTGTTCGACAGCGACATGGATCATCCAGTTGTCGCAGGGAGGGGCGGAAATGGTGATGGCCGTGCCGGCCACATGCGCGCCTTTATAGATGGGATTGATGTCTGCGGCGAGGAGGCCTTTGCGGCCCTGCGCCTCATGCACGGTGGCGACCCCGATCCGTCCCTCGGCGAAGGCGTCGACCACCGCTTTGTCTGTGCGCTTGATGTTGGTGACGACAACGCCCATGGGCCGCTCCCTGATTATTCTTTGCCTTATGGGATCATGAGATGCACCCAAGGAGGCCAGAAAATCCAATTGAAAATCAGCCACAGGTATAAGAAAATGCTAATGGCAATAATTTAGGCCGGCCCCATGCATCCGCCCAATCTTTGGCACCTACAGGTTTTTCTCGACGTCATTGAGCGCGGCTCCGTGACCAGGGCCGCTGCGGCCCTGGGGTTGACCCAGCCCGCCGCGAGCCAAGCGCTGAAAGGCCTCGGCGAGCATTACGGCGCCGATCTGACGGCGCGTAGGGGTGATCGCATCGCCGCTACGGCGGAAGGAGAAATGCTTCGGTCGCGCGGGTCGGTAGCCATTGGGCTTTTGACTGAAGGTTTAAAAGAAGCGGCCGGCCTGAAGGCCAATCCTGAGCAGGTTCTGCGGGCGATGTCGGCGCGCCGTCTTGAAACCCTTGTCAGCATTGTCCGCCATGGCGGCTTCTCTGGCGCCGCGCGCGCCGAAGGCTACGCCGCGCCGACGGTCCACCGCGCCGCCAAGGATCTCGAAAAAGCGCTCAAGGTGACGTTGTTTGAAAGGACGAGCCATGGCGTGCGGCCGACGAAACAGGCGGAACTCCTTGCCTTGAAGGCGGGTCTCGCCTTTTCCGAGTTGCGTCAGGCGGCGGCGGAAATCGCCGGAGCTAAAGGCCATGAAGCGGGCGGAACCGTCATTGGGGCCATGCCGCTGGCGCGCGCCCATCTGGTTCCAGCCGCCGTCGCGGCGTTTTCCGCGACGCATGAAGATCACAAGGTCTCGATTATCGACGGCGCCTATGAAGACCTGCTGATTGCGTTGCGGCGCGGCGAGGCGGATCTGCTGGTTGGCGCCTTGCGGGAAAACCCCGCGCTGAAAGATGTGGTTGAACAATCCCTGTTCGACGATTCCTTATCGATCGTGATGCGCGCTGGCCATCCCGCCGCGGAAGAGATCCTTGATGGAATGCTGCTGATGTCTTTTCCCTGGATTGCGCCGCGGGCGACCTCGCCTCTGCGCGTTCACTTCGACGCGATGTTTAGAGCCCTGAACGCGCCGCCGCCTGAGGATGTTATTGAGTGTAACTCCCTTAGCGCCGCGCGCGTCATCTTGATGAATTCGGACCGGCTGATGCTTTTGTCCGATGAGCAAATCCGGTATGAAAAGGCGGCGAAAATGCTTATCTCGCGGCCGCACCCGGTGAGCAAAGTCGTCCGCACCATTGGGTTAACCATGCGGCGAAACTGGCGCCCCACCGAGGCGCAAGCCGCGCTGCTGGCGGAGATAAAACGCAAGGCGCAAGAAACGGTCGGGTGAGGCTTCGCAAATCCGACAACCCTTGTGCCCGCATTGATAAGGGGCTTTCAAGAATTTATGTTACGACTCAACCCCGTAGCTACGAGACAAGACCTGCGTGACCCTTGCCAGCCTGATTGAACCGTTTGTCGGCCGCACCGGCGGACTGATTTCCGCATTGCACGAAGTGCAGCGGGTGCACGGCTATTTGCCGGAGGAAACGGAAGCCGAGGCGGCGCGCGTTTTCAATCTGACGCGCGCGGAAGTGAAAGGCGTCATCAGTTTTTATCACGACTTCAAACGCGAGCCTCAGGGCAAAACCGTCGTGCGGCTTTGCGCGGCGGAAGCGTGCCAGGCCGCTGGCGGGCGCGACTTCATCGCCGCCGTTGAAAAGAAATACGCGTTGAAAATGGGCGAGACGAGCGCATCGAAAGATCTGACGCTGGAGCCGGTCTATTGCCTGGGCCTTTGTTCGACGGGGCCGGCGGCGATGGTGGATGGCCGTCTTGTGGGCATGGCGGATACCGGAAAAATCGAAAAAGCCGTGGAGCGCGCTAAGGTCGAGCGAGCCAAAAAGGAGAGCGTCTCATGAGCGCGCTGAAACTTTTTGTTCCGCTTGATTCCGCTGCGGTCGCCATGGGCGCCGATGATCTTGTCGATGTGTTGAAAGCGGAAGCGTCGAAGCGAAAACTCGACCTGACGATCGTGCGCACGGGCTCGCGCGGCATGCACTGGCTCGAACCGCTTGTGGAAGTTGAAAAAGACGGCAAGCGCATCGGCTATGGGCCGGTTGATGAGACGCAAGCAGCGGCGCTTCTCGATGCGGTGACGGGCGGCGGCAATCATGAGAAATGCGTCGGGCCTGTCGAAGAAATTCCGTTTTTCAAAAACCAGACACGCCTCATCTTTGCGCGTTGCGGCGTGACCGATCCTGTTTCCGTTTCCGATTATGAAGCCCATGGCGGTTATGCGGGGCTCGGCAAAGCGCTCAAGATGGACGGCGCCGCGATCTGCGAGGAAGTGATGCAGTCGGGCCTGCGCGGCCGCGGCGGCGCAGGCTTCCCCGCGGGCATCAAGTGGAAGACGGTTGCGGGCGCAAACGCGGACCAAAAGTACATTGTCGTCAACGCCGACGAAGGCGACAGCGGCACCTTCGCTGACCGGATGATCATGGAGGGCGATCCTTTCACCCTGATCGAAGGCACGACCATCGCCGGGATCGCCGTCGGCGCGACCAAAGGTTTCATCTATCTGCGTTCGGAATATCCCATCGCCGCGCGTGTTCTGAATGAAGCGATTGCGAATGCCCGCAAGGCCGGTCTTCTCGGCGCTGATGTGCGCGGTTCGGGCAAAGCATTCGATATTGAAGTCTTCATGGGCGCCGGCGCCTATATCTGCGGCGAAGAGACGTCGCTGCTGAACAGCCTCGAAGGAAAACGCGGCGAAGTGCGCGCAAAGCCGCCGCTGCCGGCGCTCGAAGGCCTCTTCGGCAAGCCGACTCTGGTACACAACGTCATCTCGCTTTGCTCGGTTCCGGCGATCCTTGAGAAAGGCGCCCAATTCTATCGCGATTACGGCATGGGCAAGTCGACCGGCACCATGCCGTTTCAGATCGCCGGCAACGTAAAGCAGGGCGGGCTTTACGAGACCGCTTTCGGCGTCACCTTGCGCGATCTCGTGGAAGTGATCGGCGGCGGCACCTTTACCGGCAAACCCGTCCGCGCCGTGCAGATCGGCGGGCCGCTTGGCGCCTATCTGCCGCCCCGCCTTTTCGATCTCAAAATGGATTACGAAACCATGGCCGCCAATGGCGCTGGCGTTGGTCACGGCGGTCTTGTGGTGTATGATGACAGCGTCAATTTGCTGGAGCAGGCCCGCTACGCTTTTGAGTTCTGCGTTGAGGAATCCTGCGGCAAGTGCACGCCCTGCCGGATCGGCTCGGTACGCGGCGTCGAAACCATGGACCGCATCAAGGCGGGCGCCGACCGCGACAAGAATCTCACGGTCCTGAACGACCTGTGCGAATTGATGGTGGACGGCTCGCTTTGCGCCATGGGCGGCATGACGCCGATCCCGGTTTTAAGCGCAGTGAAACATTTCCCGGAAGACTTCGGGATCAAACCCGCCAAAGCGGCGGCGGAATAGGAAGGCGATCATGGCCCTCTTGAAAGAAACGGACTACGGCACCCCGAAACCGAAGACCGATAAAAAGGTCACGGTGGAGATAGACGGCTTCAATGTGGAAGTCGAAGAAGGCTCAAGCGTCATGCGCGCCGCGCAGAACATCGGCATCTCCATACCGAAACTGTGCGCCACCGACATGGTGAAGTCCTTCGGCTCTTGCCGCCTCTGTCTCGTTGAAATCGATGGCGTCAAAGGCACGCCTGCGTCCTGCACCACGCCCGTCCGCGACGGCATGAAGATCCGCACCCAGACGGACAGGCTCGCGAAACTCCGCCGCGGCGTGATGGAGCTTTACATCTCCGATCACCCGCTCGACTGCCTCACCTGTTCCGACAATGGCGATTGCGAACTTCAGGACATGGCGGGCGCCGTGGGTCTGCGCGAAGTGCGCTACGGCTATGAAGGCGAGAACCACACCAAGCTGACGAAGGACGTTTCCAATCCGTATTTCGAATACGACCCATCGAAATGCATCGTTTGCTCACGCTGCGTCAGGGCCTGCGACGAAGTCCAGGGAACGCTGGCGCTGACCATTGAGGGGCGGGGCTTCAAGTCTCGCGTTGCGGTCGGCGGCGCCAATTTCTTCGATTCCGAATGCGTCTCCTGCGGCGCCTGCGTGCAGGCCTGTCCCACGGCGACGCTTCAGGAGAAATCCGTCGTCGATCATGGCGTTCCCGACCGCACGGTGCTGACGACTTGCGCCTATTGCGGCGTTGGCTGCTCCTTCAAGGCTGAGCTCAAGGGCGATCAGGTGATCCGCATGACGCCTTATAAGGACGGCAAGGCCAATCACGGCCATTCTTGCGTGAAAGGCCGTTTCGCCTGGGGCTATGCGACTCACAAGGATCGCATCACGAGCCCCATGATCCGCGAAAAGATCACCGATCCCTGGCGGGAAGTGAGCTGGCAGGAAGCGGTCGACTTCGCCGCGAAGAAACTGAAAGCGACGCAGGAGAAATACGGCCGCAAATCGATCGGCGCCATTTCCTCCTCCCGCTGCACCATCGAAGAGGTCTGGGCGGTCGTCAAAATGGTCCGCACCGCTTTCGGCAACAACAATATCGATACTTGCGCGCGCGTCTGTCACTCGCCGACCGGCTACGGCCTTAAGCAGACTTTCGGCACCTCTGCGGGAACGCAGGATTTCGACAGCGTCGAAGAGTCCGATGTCATTCTCATCATCGGCGCCAACCCGACTGACGCGCATCCTGTCTTCGCCTCGCAGATGAAACGTCGTCTCCGTCAGGGCGCCAAACTGATCATTATCGATCCGCGCGCCATCGACCTTGTCCGGACGCCCCATATCGAGGCGGCCCATCACCTGCCGCTCCTGCCGGGCACGAACGTCGCCATGGTCAACGCCTTCGCCCATGTGGCGGCGGTCGAAGGTCTGATTGACGAAGCCTTCATCAAGGAGCGCTGCGATCTCGAATCCTTCCGCGAATGGCTCGACTTCGTGAAACAGCCTGAAAACTCGCCGGAAGAAGTCTCGAAAGTCACTAGCGTGCCGGCCGAAGATATCCGCTCTGCGGCGCGGCTCTATGCGACCGGCGGCAAGGCCGCGATCTATTACGGCCTCGGCGTCACCGAACACAGCCAAGGTTCGACCATGGTCATGGGCATGGCGAACCTCGCCATGGCGACCGGCAATATCGGCGTCCGCGGCGTCGGCGTGAACCCGCTGCGCGGCCAGAACAACGTGCAGGGCTCGTGCGACATGGGTTCGTTCCCGCACGAGTTTTCCGCCTATCGCCACGTCTCCGACGATGCGACGCGTGAGCTTTTTGAAAAGGCCTGGGGCCGTCCGCAGGATGCGGAGCCGGGCTACCGCATTCCGAACATGTTCGACGAGGCCATCGCCGGAAACTACAAGGGGCTTTATGTGCAGGGCGAAGACATCGCCCAGTCCGACCCCAACACGCTCCATGTGGAAGCGGCGCTGAAAGCCATGGACTGCATCATCGTTCAGGATCTCTTCCTCAACGAGACGGCGCGTTTCGCCCATGTGTTTTTCCCGGGCACGTCTTTCCTTGAAAAAGACGGCTGTTTCATCAACGCCGAGCGCCGCATCAATCGCGTGCGCCCGGCCATGCGATCCCAGACCGGCATTCAGGAATGGGAAGCGACGCAGATGCTGACCAATGCGCTCGGCTATACGGAAATGAATTATCAGAACGCCGCCGAGATCATGGACGAGATCGCCGAGCTAACGCCGACCTTCACCCATGTGTCGCACAAGATGCTCGATGAGCGCGGCAGCGTGCAGTGGCCCTGCAACGACGCGGCGCCGGATGGCACGCCGATCATGCATATCGACGGCTTCGTGCGCGGCAAAGGCCTCTTCGTCGTCACGGAATATGTGCCGACCACTGAGAAGACGAACCGCAAGTTCCCGCTCATCCTCACGACTGGCCGCATCCTGTCGCAGTATAATGTGGGCGCGCAGACCCGGCGCACCTTCAACTCCGACTGGCACGCCGAAGACGTCCTGGAAATCCATCCTTCCGACGCGGAGGCGCGCGGCGTCCAGACCGGGCACTGGGTGTCGATCCGCAGCCGCAAGGGCGAGATCACGCTGAAGGCGCTGGTTTCGGACCGCATGGCGCCGGGCGTTGTCTATACGACCTTCCACCATCCGGAGACGGGCGCGAATGTGGTGACGACGGAAAATTCCGACTGGGCCACCAGCTGCCCCGAATATAAGGTGACGGCGGTCGAGGTTGCGCCGGCGAACCACAAGTCGCCGTGGCAGGAAGAATATGAAGCGACAACGCCCGCCCTTCGCCGCATCCTGACGGATGGCGTGGTGGAGCCAGCGGAATAGCGTGTGACCGTCTTTCGCAGGTTCGGCGAAGCGCCGCCTCTTGACCGTGAAACGAGCATCACGGGCGGGACATGGCGCGTCCCGACCGAAACGCCAGTCGCCTTTGTCTACAACAGGCGCAACTACGCAGTCATGCTGGCGACGCCCGCCGACATGGAGGATTTCGCGGTCGGGTTTTCGCTGACCGAACGCGTCGTCGATGAAGTAGATGAGATCAGCGCGGTCGACATTCATCAGAGCATGCGGGGCGTAGAACTCCACATCTCCATTGCGCCGGAAAGACTTGAACGTCTCGATATTCGTCAGCAGCGGCGCAACTTGGTAGGCCGCGCCGGCTGCGGCGTCTGCGGTCTTGAAAACGCCGAGACGTTTTTTGAAACGCTGCCGAAAGTCGCGGAAACGCCCGCCGACATTCCGATGGAGTCGTTGACCCGCGCGCTGGGCGATCTGCGTGCGCATCAGCCTTTGAACGAAGCGACGAAAACCGTTCACGGCGCCGCCTGGGCGGCCCGGGACGGCGCCATTGCAATGGTGCGAGAGGATGTGGGACGCCATAACGCGCTCGATAAACTGATCGGCGCCCTGGCGCGCGAGAAGGCGGATGTCGCTTCCGGTTTCGTCCTGATGTCGAGCCGCTGTTCCTATGAAATTATAGAAAAATGCGCGAGAGTGGGCGTCGAGGCTGTGGCCAGCGTTTCCGGCCCCACCTCCTTCGCAATCGCAAAAGCTAAGGAGGCGAACATCACCCTCTATTGCCGAGACGGAAAGACTTTTGTTCGCGCCGCCCCATAAATGTATGCTATACATACAATCTCAAAAAGGGAGGGCCGGAAAACCGGCTGAAATCGCATGACGCAAGACAATTTGCCCGCGCCGGGCGCGCCGGATATCGAGATCGCCCGCGCCGCGAAGATGGACCCCATCCTGCCGCTCGCGGAAAAGCGCCTCGGCGTGCCGCCGGAAGCGCTGGTCCCTTATGGCCATCATAAGGCGAAGGTCTCCCTCGATTACATCAATTCCGTGAAAGACCGCAAAGACGGCAAGCTGGTGCTCGTCACCGCGATCACGCCGACCCCGGCGGGCGAGGGCAAGACGACGACCAGCGTCGGCGTCACCGACGGCCTCAACCAGATCGGCGTCAACGCCATGGTGTGCCTGCGCGAACCGTCGCTCGGACCCTGTTTCGGGATGAAGGGCGGCGCCGCTGGCGGCGGACGCGCGCAGGTCATTCCGATGGAGGACATCAACCTTCACTTCAACGGCGATTTCCATGCGATCACCTCGGCGCATTCGCTGCTCGCGGCGATGATCGACAATCACATCTACTGGGGCAACGAACAGAATATCGATCCGCGCCGCGTCGTTTTCCGCCGCGTCGTCGACATGAACGACCGCGCGCTCAGGAACATCGTCATCGGTCTCGGCGGGCCCGCGAATGGCGTGCCGCGCGAAAACGGTTTCGACATCACCGTGGCCTCGGAAGTCATGGCGATTCTCTGCCTCGCCAATGACATCGAAGATCTCCGCGAGCGTCTGAGCAAAATCATCGTTGCGCGCCGCGGCGACAAATCGCCGGTGACGGCGGGCGACATCGGCGCCGACGGCGCCATGGCGGTGCTGCTGAAAGACGCGCTGCAGCCGAACCTAGTTCAGACTATCGAACACAACCCGGCCTTCATCCATGGCGGGCCGTTTGCGAACATCGCCCATGGCTGCAACTCAGTGATGGCGACGAAGACCGCGCTGAAACTCGCCGATGTAGTGGTGACCGAAGCGGGCTTCGGGGCCGATCTCGGCGCGGAGAAATTCCTCGACATCAAATGCCGCCAGTCAGGCCTCTGGCCGGACGCCGTGGTCGTTGTCGCGACGGTGCGCGCGCTCAAGATGCAGGGCGGCGTCGCCAAGGCCGATCTCGGCGCGCCGAACGCCGGCGCGGTCGAGAAAGGCTCGGTCAATCTCCGCCGCCACATCACCAATCTCAAAAAATTCGGGCTCAATCCGGTCGTCGCGATCAACCACTTCGTTCACGACACGGATGAAGAAGTCGCGGTCATCAAGAAGCTTGGCGAGGAGCTCGGCGTTAAAGTCGCGCTCTCGAAGCACTGGGCGGAAGGCGGCAAGGGCGCCGTCGAACTGGCGACCGCCGTAAAGGCTGAACTCGACAAGGGCCGCGGCGAGGGCAAGCTCCTCTATCCGGACGACTTGCCGCTCGCGAAAAAGATCGAAACCGTTGCGAAGGAGATTTACGGCGCCGCAGGGATTTCGCTGTCTTCCGCCGCGGCATCGAGCCTCAAGGAATTCGAAAAGCTCGGCTTCGGTCACGTTCCTGTGTGCATCGCCAAGACCCAATACAGCTTCTCGACCGACCCTACCAATCTCGGCGCGCCGTCGGGACATACGCTTGAAGTGCGCGAGGCGCGGCTTTCCGCCGGCGCGGGCTTCGTCGTTGCGGTCTGCGGCGACATCATGACCATGCCCGGCTTGCCGAAAAAGCCGGCGGCCCTCGAAATCGGCCTCGACAAGAACGGCCAGATCGTGGGGCTTGCCTAAAGGGCTGGAATTGCTCGCCGGACGCCCCACATGGTAGCTTAACCTCATGGAAGCGCTTCGGGATACATTCGGCCGCCAGATCACCTATCTGCGCCTTTCGGTGACGGACAGGTGCGATCTGCGCTGCACCTATTGCATGGCGGAGGAGATGAAATTCCTCCCCAAGCGGGATGTGCTGAGCCTCGAAGAACTGGAGCAGCTCGCCGGCGCTTTCATCGACCGCGGCGTCAAGAAAATCCGCATTACCGGCGGCGAGCCTCTGGTGCGCCGGGACATCATGACGTTGATGGCTCGGCTCGGGCGGCGCCTCGAAAAAGGCGACTTCGACGAACTCACCTTGACCACGAACGGCACGCAGCTTTTCCATCATGCCGATGTTCTGGCCTCGCTCGGCGTCCGGCGCATCAACGTGTCGCTCGATACGCTCGATGACGTGAAGTTTGAAAAGCTCACCCGCCGCAATCGGCTTTCGGAAGTGCTGCGTGGTCTTGATGCGGCGCAGGCCGCCGGTCTCAAGGTGAAGATCAACACCGTGGCGCTGAAAGGCGTCAATGAACAAGAAATTCCGGCGATGATCGAATGGGCCCATGGCCGCGGCATGGGTCTCACCCTGATCGAAGTGATGCCGCTGGGCGAGATTGAGGAAGACCGCGTCGATCAATATCTGCCGCTGACGGCCGTTCAGGACAGGCTCGCCGCGAAATGGACTTTGTCGCCGCTTGAGATGAAAACCGGCGGCCCGGCGCGCTATGTCAAAGTCGAAGAGACCGGCGGTATTCTCGGCCTTATCACGCCGCTCACCAATAATTTCTGCGCCGGGTGCAATCGGGTGCGCGTCACCTGCACTGGCGAGATCTATATGTGCCTCGGCCATGGCGACAAGATCGATCTGCGCGCTGCGTTGCGCGGGGATGATCCCGAAGAAGCGCTCAATGCCGCCCTCGACCGCGCCATGCTGCAAAAACCCGAGCGCCACGGCTTCGACATCTCGGAACGGGGTGCTGCGCCTGCTGTTGGACGGCATATGTCCGTCACAGGAGGCTGACCATGGCGCGCATCCTTTTTTTCGGAAAACTGGCCGAGGCCGCCGGCGGGCGAACCCGCGACATGCGGCTGGGCGCCGAGACGCAAACCGTCGGCGATCTGGTCAACGTGCTGAGCGCCGAGGAGGCGTCCCTTGGAGCGGCCCTCAACGAAAAGTCCGTGCGGTTCATCGTCAATGAAATGGTGTCAGCCCGAAACGCTGCCATCGGCGATGAAGACGAGATCGCGTTTCTTCCGCCCGTAAGCGGCGGCTGAAGACATGATCCGTGTCAGCGAAGAGTCCTTCGATCCGGGCGCGGAGCTTTCGGCCTTTGAGAAAAGCGCGCAAGGCGCCGGCGCCGTCGTCAGCTTTCTCGGCAAGGTGCGCGATTTGGCGGACGGTGAAGACGTCCGGGCGCTCTATCTTGAACATTATCCCGGTGTCACCGAACGCTCCATTACGGACATCGAAGCGGAGGCGCGCCGGCGCTGGACGATTGACGATGCGCTCATTATCCATCGCGTGGGCGAGATGAAGGCCGGCGAGCCCATCGTGATGGTCTGCGTCGCGAGCGCCCATCGTCGCGACGCATTCGAGGCGGCGGATTTCCTGATGGATTATCTGAAGACCGAAGCCATGTTCTGGAAAAAGGAACTGCGTGATGGCGGAGAGGCGTGGATCGAACCGCGCGATGCGGACTATAAGGACGCCGCACGCTGGCGTAAGGACGACTGATGCACGGAATTAATGAAGAGCTGGAATTCAAGCCCGTGCGCGCAGCAGTGCTGACCGTGAGCGATACGCGCACCAGCGAGAACGACACGTCAGGCGATCTTTTGCAGCAGCGGATCGAAGCGGCGGGGCACCAGCTTGCGGCGCGCGACCTCGTTCGCGACGACATAGAAAAGATTCGCGCCGTCGTTACCGGTTGGATCGACGACCCGGAAGTGGACGTGATCATCTCCACCGGCGGCACGGGACTGACGGGCAGGGACGTGACGGTCGAGGCGGTGCGCCCGCTTTTCGAAAAAGAGATCGAAGGCTTTTCGGTGATCTTTCACCAGGTGAGTTTTCAGAGCGTCGGTCTTTCGACGCTGCAGTCGCGCGCTTGCGGCGGCCTCGCCAAAGGCACGTTTATTTTCTGCCTCCCGGGCTCTAACGGCGCCGTGAAAGACGGCTGGGACAAGGTCATTTCCTATCAGCTCGATTCCCGTCACAAGCCTTGCAATCTCGTCGAACTCATGCCCCGACTGACTGAAAAATAGCTGACGGAAAAATAAGTGCCAAAAGATCTCACCCATTTCGACGAAAAAGGCCGGGCGCGCATGGTCGATGTTTCGGCGAAGTCCGAAACCGAACGCCGCGCCGTTGCGAGCGGCCGAGTCGTTTTTTCGGCGGAGAGCTACAAGACCGTGCGATCCGGCGGCGTCAAAAAGGGTGATGTGGCGAGCGTCGCGGAACTCGCCGGAATTATGGGCGCCAAACGCACTAGCGACCTTATCCCGCTGTGCCACCCGCTTCCGATTACCGGGCTCAACGTAAAAGTCGAGCCCGACGATAACGCGCATGCTCTTGTGGTGACGGCGGAAGTGAAGACGACCGGAAAGACGGGCGTCGAGATGGAGGCGCTGACCGCCGTGATGACCTCGTGCCTCACCATTTACGACATGGCGAAAGCGGTCGATAAATCCATGGTGATCGAGGACGTGAAGCTGATCGAGAAATCCGGCGGCAAATCGGGCGACTTCAAACGGTGATTGCATGTTGAGCGTCGAGGAAGCGATCGCGGCGGTTCTGGAAGGCGCGGGTCCGCTCGGCGCCGAGCGAACGGGACTGTCGGACCTTCCGGGCCGGATTGCCGCTGAGGACGTCAAGGCGCAGATGACCCAGCCGCCTTTCGCAGCGTCGGCCATGGACGGCTATGCGGTGCGCTTTGACGATGTGGCTGTGGGCGCGCAATTGCGCGTCATTGGCGAGGCGCCGGCGGGCAATCCCTTCAAGGGAAAAATCGCCAAGGGCGAGGCGGTCCGCATCTTCACCGGGGGCGCGGTCCCGGACGGCGCCGACCATGTGGTCATTCAGGAGGATGTCACGCGCGAGGGTGACATCATCGCTGTCAAAGACGCGCAAGAATCGCCGCGCAACATTCGTGCGGCAGGGATCGATTTCAGGCATGGCGACATTCTCGCAAAAAAGGGCGACAGGCTGCATGAGATTCACGGGGCGCTTTTCGCCGCGGCGAATATTGCGGAGGTCTCCGTATGCCGCCGGCCGAAAGTCGCGATCTTTTCCAATGGCGACGAACTGAAAGAGCCGGGCGCGGAACTGGCCCCGGGCGAGATCATCAATTCCAACCATTACGCCCTTTGCGCCATGATCCGGAGCTGGGGCGGGGAGGCGGTCTATCTCGGCTGCGCGCCCGACAGCGAAGACGATATTCGCGACTTTTTCCGCCGCGGCGCAGAGGCGGACGTCATCATCCCCGTGGGCGGCGCGTCGGTCGGCGACTATGACTATGTGAAATCGGCGTTTGCGAAAGAAGGCGGCGAAATCCGCTTTGCGAAAGTCGCCGTGCGCCCCGGCAAACCCACATGGTGCGGAAGGCTGGACGATGCGAGAGTCATCGGTCTGCCGGGCAATCCGGCGTCTGCGATCGTGACGGCCGCCTTGTTCGTTCAGCCGCTGGTTCGGCGTCTTGCGGGCGAAGCATGGTCCGCGCCGTTTTTGAAAGCGCGGCTGACCGCGCCGGTGGAGGCGAATGGCGGGCGCGAATCCTATTTGCGTGCGCAGGAGAAGGACGGCGCCATCGCGCCCTCTCCAAATCAGGACAGCTCGCTGCTGCTTCCCTTCGCAGCCGCCAATGCGCTGATCCGGCGTCCTGTGAACGCGCCAGCTTTGCGAGACGGCGACGACGTCGAGTTCGTTCGCCTGCGCTAGAACACCATCCCGTGCCAGCGTAGGAGCAGCCGCGCGCTGACATAGAGAATGAGAACGGCGGTGAGGCGTTTGATGGCGAGGCTCGACAGGCCCACATTCGCCATGCGCGAACCGATCTGTCCGCCGATGAAGACCGCCGGGAACAGCATCCAGTAATCGCCGATCATGGACAACGCCTGCATGTCGCCGAGCTTCATGAGCTGACCCGCCAGACCGGAAAGCGAGTTTGCAAGGATGAAGACGCTGCAGGCGCCGGCGATTTCTTTCGGGCGGCCCCAGCGGATGAGATAGAGCACCGGCGCGAGAAAAATGCCGCCGCCAATGCCCACAAGGCCGGAGAGAAACCCAATGCCGCCGCCGACGATCCAGGCGAGCCAAGCCGCCGCCGGTTTCATGTCGCCGTCGAGGTCGCGGTTGCGGTCGAGCGCCAGATGCAAGCCCGCTGCTAGCAGGGAAAAACCGAGCGCGCCGATGAAGACTGTTTCGGAAACCGGAATGCGTCCGCCCGCCCATGCGGCCGGAATCGATGTGATGAGGAAGGGCGCGATGCGCCTGAACCGCAAATTGCCGCTGCGCATGAAGGCATAGGTTCCGCCGGCGACGACGATGATGTTGCAGCAAAGCGCGATTGCCGGGAGGATGCGATAGTCGGCCCCGGACAGGACGAGCAGCGCGTTATAGGTGGAGCCGCCGCCGAACCCGACCGACGCATACAGCGCCGCTGTGATAAAGAATAAGAAGATCAGGTATAAAGGCATGATTTTCAGGAGATTTAAGTTGTCAGGTTTAGGCTGTGGCGCAGCAGAATAAAAGACCCCGCATCGCCGTGATCCTTTCAGGCGGCGGGGGGCGGCGCATGGGCGGCGCGGATAAGGGGAAGCTGTTGCTCGGCGGGCGGCGCCTGATCGATCATGTGCTGGCGCGGCTTCGTCCGCAGACGGACCGGATTCTGATTTCAGGGGGCCATGATTATGGGACAGAACTGACGGCTGTGGCCGACAGGGATGATGGTCCGCGCGGCCCGGCGGCGGGCCTTTGGGCGGCGCTTCGTTGGATTGAAGAGAATGAACCCGAAGCGGATGGGTTTCTGTCTGTCCCGGCGGACGGACCGTTCCTTCCGGGCGATCTTTTTGTACGTCTGTCTGGCGGCATCGACTCCGCCGTCGCGGTTCATGGGAAGGAGCCGCATCCCACTTTCGGCTATTGGCGCTGTGACGCGTTGCATGCTGCGCTTTCTACGGCGGCGGAGGGCTATGGGTTTCCGCTAAAAGAGCTTGCGGACAGTATGCATGCCGCGCGGGTGGCGTTCGATGATGTGAATGCGTTCTTGAACGTTAACACACCCGAAGATCTCGCACGCGCCGAGGCGCTTTTGCGCCGTTAGAGAAACCGCGCCACCACATCCTTGTAGGAACGCGAGAGCTTCAGTTCCGCGCCATTGTCGAGGATCAGGAAATACTCGCCATTGGAATGCGGATGCAGTTCCTTCACCCGTTTCACATTGACGATGGCGGAACGGTGGATGCGCTGGAAGCGCGCGGGATCGAGCCGTGTCTGCAGCGCTTTCATGGTTTCGCGGATGATATGGGTCTTGCCGCCCGCATGGATGCACATGTAGTCGCCCGCGGCGTCGATCCATTCGATTTCGTCGGCGTCCAGCATGACGACTTTTGAGCCGTCCTTGAAGGAAAGCCGCTCCGGATAGCGTTGCTTGTCGGTCCATTCGGGATCGTTGATCAGCTCCTTGATGCGGTCGCGGTCATCGTCGGAAAGAGAGGCGAGCATTTCGATAAGCTTCGACTCCCGGTTCGCCGCGGCCTTGCTTTTGAGGGCCTCGCGGGCGCGGTGCAGGGCGTCGTTGAGGCGCTCCTCCTCCACCGGCTTCACGATATAGTCGAGCGCGTTCGCCTCGAACGCATCGATGGCGTATTTGTCATAGGCCGTGACGAAGATGAACAAGGGCGCGGGCGCGCCGATCATGGCGCGGACGACGCCGAAGCCGTCGAGCCCCGGCATCTGGATGTCGAGGAAAACGAGATCGGGGTTTTGCGCCTTGATCTCCTTCACTGCTTCGCGGCCATTGGCGCATTCGCCGATAATCTCAACCTCCGGATAGTTCTGCAGGCGCAGCTTCAGCCCCCTGAGCGCAAGCGGTTCGTCGTCAACCAGAATGACGCGGATTTTTTCATCGCTCATTAGTCTTATCCCCGTGTTTCAAATGGAATGCGCAAGGCGACGCACATTCCCTGCGGCTCCACATGACGCAACTGAAATTGCGCCCGGTTTTGATAAAGATAGGCGAGGCGGTCGCGCATATTGACGAGGCCGACGCCGGTTTTGACATTGTCGAGAAGCGCGTTCGGATCTTCCGGCGCGTTCGGGCCGTTGTCGCAGACGGTGAGCGCCAGCATGCCGCCTTCGCGATGCGCAGTGATGCGGATTTCGCCGCCAGACTCCATCTGGGCGATCGCGTATTTGATGGCGTTTTCGATGGCGGGCTGGAGGATGAGCGACGGCACATAGGCGCTCTTTGTATCTTCGTCGATATCGAAGACGACAGTCAGCCGGTCGGCGAATCGCGTCTTTTCGATGGTGAGATAAAGCTCCAGCGCGCGCACTTCCTCGGCGAGCGTCGTCTTTTGAAGCGGATCGTTATCGAGGGAATAGCGCAGGAAGGCCGACAACTGCGTCAGCATCGAGTTCGCCTGTTTGCCGTCCTGCTCGAGCACCAGCGTCGAGATCGCATTCAGCGTGTTGAAAAGAAAATGCGGGTTCAACTGGTAGCGCAGCATCTTGAGCTGCGCCTGATCGGCGAGGCGGGCGGAAAAGATCGCGCGCTCCATCTCGCTTCTGAGCTTCAGATAATAGTTGATGCCGAAATAAAATCCCGCCCAGGAGCCGAGGAGGAAGAGGTTCACCGGCAGGTCCGGCACGATCAGCAGGAGATAATTGGTCGTGCCGAGGCTCGCGCCGCGCAAATCCATCCAGCCATTGCCGAAGAGATAACCGAAAGTCTGCGCCTTCATGGCCGACATGGCGACGGCCATGAGAATGGTCGAAGTCAGAACGATAATGAGCAGCAGCGCTGGTCCTTGCCGGCGCGCGAAACGGTATATGGGACGCGCAAGAATGCTGGTAGTGAGGAACCCGATCAGCGAGGAAGCGACGGAATAGAGGAGCGAATCCGAAGAGCGTCCGGCGACGAAGGTTGAGACGCTCAAGATATGAAGGGCGAAAAAGCCGAGCCAGCCCGCGATCTGAAGAATCCAGAACATCCGCGCCTTGTCGGCGAAGATCCAGTTCATCCACTCGCGCGAGCGCCCCTGCTCGGCGATAAACGGCCCTGCATGGGGCGCATCGACTGGAATAGTGCTCATTTTTACGGTCTCAGGCCTGTTCATGGGAAAATGGCGTGTCCTTTTGCGCGCGCCAAGCGCGCTGCGGCGAAGCGCTCCTTTGGTGCGATGAGTGTAGCAGGCCGGAAAGGCGGCCGCGCGCTTCTAAGCGGCCAGTCTAGCCTTATTCGTCCAGCGACAACAATCGGACGTCTCCGCCCGCTGCCGTCGTGTTGATGGTTAATGTGCGTTCGGTCGCAAAGCGCCAGGGCGCGTCATGGCTCGACAGAAGCGGGATGATGGCGCCCTTGCGGTCCGCCAGCACGGTTTCGATGGCGGCCCGGCCCGCATCGCCGCCATCATAGGCGACGAGGCGCAGGCGCCGGTCGCGAAGCAACGCATGCGAAGCGTGGGGGCCGCCGAGGCTGAGGACGCCTTTCGGCGCGCCGGCGGCGGCGAGGGCAGCCGCAAGGGTTTTGGCATTGTCGCTTTCCAAGGCGACCACCGGGCTCCCCGCAGCGAGGCAGAGCAGCATCTGTTTGAGCTCGTCGCTTTCCGAGGCGCCGCCGAGACAAAGCGCAATGCCCCGCGGACGCAGTTTCAGCGTATTCGATTCGCCGGTCGGGCCCGGAAGCTCCGTATTCGTCGTAAAGAGAGTGAGTGCGTCGCGGATCGCCTTTTGAATGCTGGCGTCTATGCCTTGCAGCTTGCCCATGGCTTTTTCGAGAACCGGCGCGCGGTCCATGGCGCCCCATGGGCGCAACGTATCGGCGGCGCCTTCCAACGCCGCTTTTTCCAGCGAGGTTTCGTCGCTGTCGGTGATTGGCGCCGGCGCGTCGCCAGCCGGGCGAGGCCGTTTCACCAGCGCGGAAAGATAATGCGGGCCGCCGGCTTTCGGCCCTGTGCCGGAGAGGCCTTCGCCGCCAAAGGGCTGCACGCCGACAACGGCGCCGATCTGGTTGCGGTTCACATAGATATTGCCGATGCGCGCGCGTCTTGCGACGCGCTCCATGGTTTCGTCGATACGCGTGTGAACGCCCATGGTGAGGCCGTAGCCCATGGCGTTGATGTCGTTCACCAGCATGTCGAGCTTGTCGGCTTTGAAGCGTACGACATGAAGAACGGGTCCGAAGATTTCCCGTTTCAGTTCGGAGAGTTTGTGGATTTCGAAAGCGGCGGGGCGCACGAACGTCCCGGTGACGCCATGCTCCGTTTCCGGCGCCGTGGCGATCAAAGTCGCTTCGAATTTGAGGTGGTCTACATAGGACTGAATGGTTGCGCGGGCTTCCTCGTCGATGACCGGGCCCACATCGGTGTAAAGCTCCGACGGATCGCCCACGGCAAGTTCCGCCATGGCGCCGGCCAGCATCTCGTTGAAGCGGTCGGCGATGTCTTCTTGCACACAGACAACGCGGCAGGCGGAGCAGCGCTGGCCGGCGCTCTGGAACGCGGAGGCGACAACGTCCTTCACCGCCTGTTCGAGGAGCGCGGTTGAATCGACGATCATCGCGTTGACGCCGCCGGTCTCGGCGATCAGCGCAGCATCATGTTTGCCAGCGGCGATAAGACTTTTTTTGATGATCTGCGCGACTTCTGTGGAGCCGGTGAAGACGACGCCGTCGACCGAAGAGTGGGCGGTGAGCGGCGCGCCCACAGCAGGACCGTCGCCGGGAAGATAGTGCAGGGCGGCTTTCGGAATTCCGGCTTCATGGAGAAGTTTTACGGCCTCGAACGCAATCAGCGGCGTTTGCTCCGCCGGTTTTGCGATAACGCAATTGCCAGCTGCGAGACCGGCGCTCACCTGTCCAAGGAAAATCGCGAGCGGGAAGTTCCACGGGGAAATACAGGCGATGACGCCGAGCGGCTCGCCTTGAAGCTCTTCGCAGCGGTCCGCGTAGTATCGCAGGAAGTCCACGGCCTCGCGCACTTCGGCGATGGCGTCGGGCCAGGTCTTGCCGGCCTCGTAAACGGCGATGGCCATGAAATGCTCGCCGCGCTCTTCGAGCATGGCTGCAGCGCGACTCAGAATAGCCGCGCGGTCTTTCGCGGGAGTTGCTGCCCATTCGTTTGCATATGCCTTCGCCGCGGCGCAGGCTTTGTCGACTGCGTTTTCGTCAGCGCTTTGCACCGAGCCAACAGGATCGTTGGTGAACGCCGGATTGACGACCGGCGCTTTGGGGCCGGCGAGCAATTCGCCATTGACGATGGGTTGCGCTGAGATCGGCGTTAGGTCGCTGCGTACGGCCGGCGACATGTTCGCGGCGGTCGGCGGATGGGTTTCGTCCCAGCCTTTTGCAGAAAGGCGCTCGCCTCTTAGGCAGTCGCGCGGCGCCGGGATGTTCGGGTTCGGATAGGATTTGATCTCTGCAATTTCATCCAGGGGATCGGCGACCACGTCGTCCACCGACAGATCGGGATCGATAAGCTGATTGACGAAAGACGAGTTGGCGCCGTTTTCGAGGAGGCGCCGCACGAGATAGGGCAGCAGCTCTTTATGTCCGCCCACTGGCGCGTAAATGCGCGAGCGCGCGCCGGTCTCTAGCAGACTATCATGCAGAGCTTCGCCCATGCCATGGAGGCGCTGCAACTCGTAATCGCGATGCTCGCCCGCCATCGCTTGCACCATGGCGGCGGAAAGCGCGTTATGCGTTGCAAATTGCGGGAAGAAGACATCGATATTGTCGAAGAGTTTCCGGGCGCAGGCGAGATAGCTCACATCGGTCAGCACCTTGCGGGTGAAGACGGGATAGCTTTCGAGGCCGTAGACCTGGGCGCGCTTGATTTCGGAATCCCAATAGGCGCCTTTGACGAGGCGCACCATGATCCGCCGTCGGGTTTCGCGGGAGAGCGCCGCCAGCCAGTCGAGCACATAGGGCGCCCGGCGCTGATAGGCTTGCACAACGACGCCGAACCCGTCCCATCCGGCGAGCGCGGGATCGCGCATCAACTGTTCGATGATGTCGAGAGAAAGATCGAGGCGGTTGGCTTCCTCCGCATCAATGTTGAAGCCCATATTGGCGGCCTTCGCCTGAATGGCGAGTTCGCAAACCCTTCCGCCAAGCTCGGCCAGAACCCGCGTCTTTTTTCCGAATTCATAACGCGGATGCAGCGCCGACAGCTTTACGGAGATGCCGGGATTGGCGGGGGCGTATTCGTGCCGCGAATGTTTTGAAATGGCGGCGATGGCGTTTTTGTAGTCGTCGAAATATTTCTGCGCGTCGGCTTCCGTATGCGCCGCCTCGCCGAGCATGTCGTAGGAAAAGACATAGCCCTTGTCTTCATATTTGCGGGCGCGCTTCATCGCTGATCCAATGGTCTCGCCGAGGACGAAATGCTCGCCCATGACGCGCATGGCCTGACCGACGGAGGCGCGGATCACCGGCTCGCCGAGACGGTCGAGGGCGTCCTTCGTCGACTTCACCATGCGCCGGAGCGGGTCTTTGGCCTCCACATCGTCGAGCCAGGCGGCGGTGAGCATCAGCGCCCGTGTCGAAAAGTTGACCAAAGGGAAGGGGCTCTTGCCCGCATGGGCGGCCCAGTCGCCCGCCTCGATCTTGTCCTCAATCAGTGAGTCCGCCGTCGCCGCGTCGGGCGTCCGCAAAAGCGCTTCGGCGAGGCGCATCAAGGTGACGCCCTCGGCGGTCGACAGGCCGTATTCCTGGAGGAACTTGTCGATCAGCCCTGAGCGCTCGGCGTTCGCCCGGGCTGTCCTGACGAAATCCGCGGCGCGGGCCTGCGCCTTGTCCCGGGTCGCCTCGTCGAGCCCCGTCATGGCCATGAGACCTGGGACGATAGTGTCTTCCGGGGCGAGATAGTGGTCGCGGATGCGGCTGCGGAGGGCGGAGAGTGAAGCGTTCTGGGACATGGTCTTTCATTGGCCTGTTCGGGGGCCCGATTACCGCATCCCGCCGGGTAATGAAATGCTCCAAATGGGCCCGATTGGCGCTGCATCGCGCCATTGCCTCGCGCCGCCCCGGGTTCTAACTACGTCGAGGAAACAGGGCGCGCGCCCATGCGCGCCGGATATTCAGTTTGCAGGCCCCCTTAGGTCGAAAGGACGCTCCCCATGACGGAAGCCTATATTTATGACGCAGTCCGCACGCCGCGCGGCAAAGGCAAGGCGGATGGCTCGCTCCATGAAGTGACGCCGGTCGAACTGGCGACGCAGGTGCTTCAGGCCATTCGCGATCGCAGTGAAATCGATGCGGGCGAAATCGAGGATGTGGCCTTCGGCTGCGTCTCCCCGGTCGGCGAGCAGGGCGCGGTCGTCACCCGCACGGCGATCCTGAACGCCGGCTACCCCGAAACCACCTCCGGCATTCAGGTGAACCGGTTCTGCGCCTCCGGTCTCGAGGCGATCAATATCGCCGCCGCGAAAGTGAAGGCCGGCGAGGCGGACCTCACCATCGGCGGCGGGGTCGAGGCCATGAGCCGCGTCCCCATGGGCTCTGACGGCGGCGCCTGGCCGACGGATCCCTCTACGGCGTTCAAGACCTATTTCGTGCCGCAGGGCATTTCAGCAGACCTGATCGCGACGAAGTACGGTTTCTCCCGCGACGATGTCGACGCCTATGCGGTCGAGAGCCAGAAGCGCGCCGCGCAGAGCTGGAAGGAAAAGCGATTCGCGAAATCCATCGTGCCGGTGAAAGACGTGATCGGCGAGGTGCTGCTCGATCATGACGAGACCGTGCGGGCCAACACCGACATGCAGTCCCTCGGCGCGCTTAATCCTTCGTTCGCGATGCTGGGCGAGTTTCCCGGTTTCGACGCCGTGGCGCTGCAGAAATACGCCGAGTTCGAAAAGATCAACCACGTCCATCACGCAGGCAACTCGTCGGGGATCGTCGACGGCGCCGCTGCGGTGCTGATCGGCAATGAAGAGATCGGCAAGAAGCTGGGTCTGAAACCCCGCGCGCGTATCCGCGCCATGGCCTCCATCGGCTCCGAGCCGACGATCATGCTGACGGGCCCGGAATTCGCTGCGGCGAAAGCTCTGAAGCGCGCCGGGATGGACAAGAAGGACATCGACCTGTGGGAGCTCAATGAAGCCTTCGCGTCGGTGGTTCTGCGCTTCATGCAGGCGCTCGACATCGACCATTCGGACATCAACGTGAATGGCGGCGCCATCGCCATGGGCCATCCGCTTGGCGCCACGGGCGCGATGATTATGGGAACCATGGTCGACGAGCTGGAGCGCTCCGGCAAGGAGACGGCCCTTGTAACGCTGTGCATCGGCGCCGGCATGGGCACGGCGACGATCATCGAGCGCGTGAATTAATCAATCGGACGGGTGGAAGACATGACTTACAAAACTCTCAAAGTTGACGTTGACGGCGACGGCATCGCCCTCGTGACGATTGATGTTCCGGGCAAGTCCATGAATGTCTGGGATGCGGACCTGATGGAGGATTTCTCCAACTGGGTCGACAGCTTCCTCGCTGACGACAAGGTCAAAGGCGCTGTCATCACTTCGGGCAAGGCGTCAGGCTTCCTCGCCGGCGCCGACCTCAACATGCTCGGCAGCGGCGGCGCAGGCCGCGGAACGCCATCAACAACGAAAGAGCAATTCGAAAGCGCGTTCACGCTGAACAGCGTCTTCCGCAAGCTCGAAACCGGCGGCCAGCCGGTGAAGGCGCTGCAGAACGGTCAGGCTTTCGCGAAGCCGGTTGCGGCGGCGGTGAACGGCCTTGCGCTTGGCGGCGGGCTCGAGATCGTGCTCGCTTGTCACCATCGCGTGGTGGCCGACAATCCGAAAATCCAGCTCGGCGTGCCCGAAGTGCAGGTGGGTCTTCTCCCCGGCGCCGGCGGCACGCAGCGCCTGCCGCGTCTCGCGGGCCTTCAGAACGCCGCCATGCTGGCGACGCAAGGAAAGCCCATCGATCCCGCGACGGCGAAAGCGCAAGGCATTGTGCAGGAAGTCGTGCCCGCCGACCAGGTCGTCGCGAAAGCCAAGGAGTGGGTGAAAGCCAATCCGAAAGTCGCCCAGCCCTGGGACAAGAAAGGCTTCAAATTTCCGGGCGGCGGCGGGGCGATGGACCCGCGCGCGGTGCAGTTCTTCATCGGCGCCAACGCCATGGCGCAGAAGGAAACGAACCACAATTACCCGGCGATCCAGTATATTCTCTCCTGCCTTTACGAAGGCTCGATCGTTCCCATGGACACGGCGATCCGCATCGAGTCGAAATACTTCCTGAAACTTCTGTCATCAGCGCAGACGCGTAACATGATCCGCACGCTCTTCATCAACAAGCAGGCGGCGGAGAAGGGCGAACAGCGCCCGAAAGACGTCCCGCCGACCGAAATCAAGAAAGTCGGCGTTCTCGGCGCCGGGATGATGGGCGCCGGCATCGCCTATGTGACGGCGAAAGGCGGCGCGGAGGTCGTGCTGCTAGACCGCGAGCTTTCCTATGCGGAAAAGGGCAAGGCCTATTCGCAGGGCATCGTCGAAAAAGGCGTCTCCAAGGGCAAGGTGACCAAAGAGAAGGGCGACGAACTCCTCGCCCGCATCAAGCCAACAGAGAATTACGACGATCTGAAAGACGTCGATCTCATCATCGAGGCGGTGTTCGAAGATCCGGACATCAAGGCCGACGTCATCAAGCGCACCGAAGCGGTCATCGGCAAGGACGTCATCTTTGCGTCCAACACGTCGACCCTGCCGATCACAGGGCTCGCCAAACATTCCGAGCGTCCTGACCAGTTCATCGGTATTCACTTCTTCTCGCCAGTCGACAAGATGCCGCTCGTCGAGATCATTCCGGGCGAGAAATCCGGCGATAAGGCGCTCGCCGCCGCGCTCGATTATGTGCGCCTCATCAAGAAGACGCCGATTGTCGTCAAGGATACGCGCGGCTTCTACACCAACCGCGTGGTGCCGCCTTACATCAACGAGTCGATGCTGTTGGTGACCGAAGGCGTCAAGCCCGCGCTGATCGAGAATGCAGCCAAATCGCTCGGCATGCCTGTGGGTCCGCTCGCGCTTTGCGACGAGACCTCGCAGGAGCTGGGGCTTCGCATCGCCAAGGCGACCGCCAAAGAGACCGGACAGGACCCGTCAGGCGAACCTGTTTACCAACTGCTTGTGAAATTTGTCGAAGATCTGGGCCGCAAGGGCCGCAAGTCGGGCGGCGGATTTTATGATTACCCGGAAGGCGGCAAGAAACATCTCTGGAAGGGGCTGCAGGAATATTATCCGCTCGCGGATGAACAGCCGAGCCTCGAAGAGGTCAAGGAGAGGTTGCTTTACGCCCAGCTTATTCCAGCGGCTCATTGTTACGCCGAAGGCGTCGTTCACGATCCGCAATCCGCCGATCTCGGCGCCATCTTCGGCTGGGGTTTCGCGCCCTGGACCGGCGGGCCCATGAGCCACATCGACACGATCGGGCTTGAGACTTTCGTGCGCAAGGCCGAAAGCCTCGCGCAGAAATATGGGAGCCGCTTCAATCCGCCGGAGAAATTCCGCGAGATGGCGAAGTCGGGCGACAAGCTTTACAAAAAAGCCGCCTGACCCGGTAATAGCTCGACAAGTTCTGATCGCCCGCGCTGCAAGGCGCGGGCGATTTCATGCCGGGCGCTGACATGACAGCGAATTTAAGTAGTTTTTTGGGAATTTTTCCGTCCGGCGCGCGTTGGCGTGGATGATCTCGAACCAACGCGCTCGCAAGTCTTTGCTGCGCTGAGCGCGGCAACCCAAAGGAAATTGTCATGAAAAAGCTTTTAGGAGCCGTTTCGATCAGTGCATTGATGCTTGCGGGTGCGGCCTGCGGCAATAGCGACAACGCCTATGAAACGGCTGAGACCGACGCTGTTGAAGAGGATGCTGACCGTACCGCCTATGCCGATAAGGAAGATGGCTACGGCACGGACGCTGATCGTTTCGAAACGGCTGATGCTGCCGATAACACGGAATCCTGGAACGAAGAGCGTTATGACAGCAGCGCTGACGCGGTGATGTCCGATACGACAGACCCGACGCTGCGTACCGCGACGCAAACGCTGACCCGCACCCGCAGCGAAATCGAAGCGCTGGCGGCGCGAGCGTTCGAAGGCGCTGACGCCAACAATGACGGCGCGTTGCAACGTGACGAATATGTGCAACTTGCGCTCGCCTCGGCTCGCGATTTCGACGCCTTTGTCACCGAGCCGGTGAATCTCATGTCGGTGAACCCGGTCGACGATCCTGTAACTGTCGGCGACGCTGAAGAAGGAACGGCCGCCGCCGACGTGATCAACGACGACGATGATGTCGCCGCCGGCGACGATATGACAAGAATGGCGGAGACCGCTGGAGCAACCCAGACGGCGATGCAGCTCAATGAGCCCTTGGGCGCTGAAAAAGAAGCGGAGATTGAAAGCTCGGCCGCGCAACTCTTCCAGCAGGCGGCGGGCGGCGATGCGGAAGTGACCGAAGCTGAACTCCGTGAGGCCTTTCTCGCGAGGTTTGAGCAAGCGGACGAGGACGGCGACGATGAACTCGACGCGTCGGAATTGCGCAAGTTCGCCGCTCTGACCCGCGGTGAAGATCAGGCGTCGACCATGAATATCGACGAGTAAAAGTTGCCTTGACTGGCGATTTCGTCAGGTCAGGCAGGAAGAGCGGCTCCGATCCCACGCTGATTGGAGCCGTTTTTTGTTGCACGCCAATGAGGGTGCGGCATGGGCGTCGCCCGCGCCGGCGATGGGGCAATCGGGGAACGCCGGGCCGCCCCCTTCCTTAACAAGCGTTCAAATCCTCTATTTATCGGGCTTCGGACGCTTGCCGCAGCGCAAAAGCGTTGCTAGGAACCCGGCCAAATCGGATTTTTCCACATAGCTCAAGGACAGACCCATGGCGCTCGAACGCACCTTCTCCATCATCAAGCCGGACGCCACGCGCCGGAACATTACCGGCAAGATCATCGCCAAGCTCGAGGAAGGCGGCCTGCGCGTCGTCGCGTCGAAGCGCATCCGCATGAGCCGCGAGCAGGCGGAAGGCTTTTATGGCGTCCACAAGGAACGCCCCTTTTTCGGCGAACTCGTTGAGTTCATGATGTCAGAGCCGGTCGTCGTCCAGGTGCTGGAAGGCGAAAACGCCATCGCGAAGAACCGCGAGATCATGGGCGCGACCAACCCGGCGGAAGCCAAGCCCGGCTCGATCCGCGCCGAATTCGCGGAATCGATCGGCGAAAACTCCGTCCACGGCTCCGACGGGCCGGACACGGCGGCGCAAGAGATCGAATTCTTCTTCTCCAAAGACGAAATCGTCGGCTAAGCCGCGCCGCGACCCGGAAATTCAAACGGCGCGCTTCACCAGAGCGCGCCGTTTTTCTTTGCCGGCGCTCTGTCAGGCCTCGCCGTGACGCTTCCGGCGGAGTGCGTTATGGTTTGACCGAGCCATGGAGGGGTCATGCGTATTCGGTCTTTCACTCTCATTTTTGCCGTCCTCATCTGGCCTCTCTCGGCCGCATGGGCGCAAGACATCTATCCGGCGCCGGTCGAAGGAGACTTCGTCATCGACGATTTCGAATTCGGCGCCGGCGACATGATGGACCTCGCCATTCATTACCGAACCATCGGGACCCTGCGCCGGGATGCAGACGGGCGCGCGGCGAACGCCGTCCTCATCATGCATGGCACCACAGGCTCCGGCGCCAGCCTCTTGCGTCCGTCCTTTGCTGACTATCTTTTCAAGAAGGGCGGCCTTCTCGATGCGGAGGACTATTTCATCATTCTTCCTGACGGAATCGGCCATGGCGACTCGTCAAAGCCCTCCGACGGCATGCGAATGGATTTTCCGAAATACGATTACGACGACATGGTCCGCGCCCAGCATGCGCTTTTGACGGACGGGCTCGGCGTCGATCATCTGCGGCTCGTCATGGGGACATCCATGGGCGGCATGCACACATGGGTCTGGGCGTATATGTATCCGGATTTCATGGACGCCGCGATGCCGCTCGCGAGCCTTCCGGTGGAGATCGCGGGCCGCAACCGCATGCAGCGCAAGATGGTGATCGACGCGATCATGGACGATCCTGAATGGAACGGCGGAAACTACAAAAATAAGCCTATGCGCGGCATGAAGGCGGCGATGTATCCGCTGATCTTCATGGTCTCGAGCCCGCTGCAATACCAAAAACAGGCGCCGACGCGAGAGGAAGCCGAGGCGTTTCTCGATCAGCTTGTCGAGCGCTACACAAGCGCGCTCGATCCCAACGATACGATTTACGCCTTCGACGCCTCACGCAATTACAACCCTCAGCCGCATCTCGGCGACATCAAGACAAAGCTTGTGGCTGTTAATTCCGCCGACGATCAGGTCAATCCGCCGGAGCTTAACATCCTTGAAACCGAGATCGAGAAAGTCCCGAATGGCGAGGCGGTGTTCCTGCCGATCACGGATGAAACGCGCGGGCACGGCACCCACACGATTGCAGAAATCTGGGCGCCGTATCTCGAGCAACTGCTTGAGGCGACGGATTAGCGGCCATGGCCGTTGTTGCGATTGCGTATTCCACGACGGCGGCGTGACTGGCGGATGGCCGCGCCATAATTTCGCCAGGAGCAAACCGGGAGGACATCATGAAGAAAACAGCAGCAGCGATGATCATGGCGATGTCGTTATGTGGAGGCGCGCTCGCCCAGGAGGTCGAGCCGCCAAAGAGCTGCGATTATGGCGCGCCGCATCCCTCAGCGCCCGAAGAACTATCGCAATTTGCGTTTCTCATCGGCGATTACAAGATAACGCTTCACGCATGGCAGGGCGATCAGTGGTCGCCGCCGCAGCCCGGTGTTACGGCCCGCTGGAACGGCTATTACGGCCTTGGCGGCATGGCCATTGTCGACGAATGGTTTCATCCGGATCCGGCGCAACAGGCGGACAGCCCGCGCGGCATTAATGTGCGCATGTACGATCCGGAAGCGGAGGAATGGGACATGATGTGGGTCGCCACCGGCGCCCATCAGGTGCAGGACCTTCGGGCCAAAGTTCTCGATGGCGTTCTCACCATGTGGCAGGTGTATCCGGAACGCCCCGATTTTCGCGCCGAGTTCGAGATCGCCGATTCCGATCACTGGGCGCGCATCGCTTATTCGAAGGGTGAGGACGGCGAATGGGTGAAGACGTTCAAGCTCGCGGCGGCCCGTATTCCTTGCGCGAAGTAATTGATTTAGGTCAATAGACCGGGGGATCGCCGGCATTAGCCTGAGGGGATACTGGGAGACCGCGCCATGAACAAAGACATAAAAATCGAACAGCACAGCGGATTGGGCGCGTTGTGGTTTATCGGCTGGCTGTTTTCCATCGGGTTTTTGAAGCTTGGTTTCTGGAAAGGGTTTCTGGCGTTTTTCATCTGGCCGTATTTCATTGGCGCGCATCTCGCCGATCATCCTGTCAGCGCGCCGGCTGCGGTAGAAGCGCCCGGAGAACAAGAGTAGCGCCGCCATGACGGGTAATCTGATTATCGACTCGCTGATTTCTCTCGCCGCCATCGCCTTCATGGTCGCGCTGGCGTGGTTCGTCTTTCGCGCCCCGCCGGCGCCGGTGACCGAAGACGCGGCGGCGGAGCGGCTCGCCTTCGACGAGCCGGATTTCCGGCCGGTCGCCTGGCTCGTGGACCGGGACGGGCGGGCGGCGATCGCAGAGGGCGCAGGCGGCGATGTGGCGATCGTCTCGCGATTGGGGATCGATCTCGTGACGCGGCGCTTTCCGGCGGCGGCGGTGAGGGCGGAGGCGGGTGACGGCGCGTTAACGATACGGCCCGCCGATCCCGGCTCCCGGCGGCTGGTGATCGCCGCGGACGGCGCTGCGGAATGGGCTCGCAAACTCGGGCGGGCAGAGGCAAAATAGGCCCATGGAGTTCAACTACCCGGATATTATCGGCTACGCGGTGCCGGCGTTCCTGATCCTGGTGATCATCGAGATCATCGGCGCTCGCCTGACCGGGCGCGGACGCTACGAAGCGCGGGATTCAGCCGCGAGCCTTCTCATGGGCTTCGGCAGCCAGATCGCGCCCTTGTTCGGCGGTCTTTTCGTCATCGGCGTCGTGTTCGTCGCCGCTTATGAACTGACGCCGTTCAAAATTCCCAACACCTGGTGGACGGTGCTGCTCTGCCTCGTGCTTGACGATCTGCGTTACTACTGGTGGCATCGCATCAGCCATGAACGCCGCTGGTTCTGGGCGAGCCATGTCATTCATCACTCATCGCAGCATTACAATCTGACGACCGCGCTGCGTCAGACCTGGACCGGCAATATTCTGGGCTCGCTGCTCTTCAAGACGCCGCTGGTGCTGATGGGATTTCATCCGGCCATGGTCGCGTTCGCCAGCGCGATCAGCCTTCTCTATCAGTTCTGGATTCACACCGAGCTCATCGGCCGCATGGGCCCCTTCGAATGGGTCTTCAACACGCCGAGTCATCACCGGGTGCATCACGCCACCAATCCGAAATATCTTGACGCCAATTACGCGGGCATCCTGATCATCTGGGACCGGATGTTCGGCACCTTCATACCGGAAGACGATGCGGAAAAGCCGCGTTACGGCATCATCAAGAATCTCGGCACGTTCAATCCGCTGGTGATCTCCTTCCATGAATGGATCGGCATCGCGAAGGATGTGCGGAATGCAAAGTCCCTGAAGGAAGTCGCAGGCTACACATTCGGCCCGCCGGGCTGGTCGCCGGACGGCTCGCGCCTGACATCTAAAATGATCAAGGAGCGGTGGACCCGGATCCATGGCGAGCCGCCAGTTGCATCCCAACCTCGCGCAGAGCCAGCGGCGCAGCCTGCCGAATAGCCCTTTCGTTAGACTTATTTCAGCAGTTCAATGTCGGCGCTGTTCGGCCACATGGAAAAATGCGTGTGGACGCATTTCCAATCGTCGCCCTTTGTCTCGCGCGTTAAAATGATCGTTGCGCGGCCTTCGCGGGCTCTGTCGCCGCCGCTCTCATCTTTACCCGTGGAGGCCCACAGCGCCTGAACGGCCGCCTGCAAACCATCTGGCGAAAGGCGCGCAGTGACCTTGTCCCAGTCGAAATCGTAGCCGGTCGTATTGGCCCAGACGCGGGTCCATTGGCGTTCGATGAGATCGTCGAGGCCGTCTGTCATCAGGGTGATGGTGCCGAAACCGGACACGTCTTCGGCGAACAGGGAGCGGCCCGCATCGAGATCGTTTTCCCTGATCGCGGCAGCCCAGGCCTTTAGCCAGTTAATCACGCTCGATTTATCTTCGGTGCTGCCGGTCACGATTCGTCACACTCACAATTGCCGTCTCAACCTGTAAAGCAACTCATCCCGCGGCCATGCAAGCCTCGTGCAAGGATTTGCGTCCGCAAGGTCTGCAAGAGCGTCGACAATGCGCTGTTGTACGGGGTTGATATAGGGCTGTCTTTCCGGCGCGACATTCTGTGGAACGGCGCTGTTCGGATTGGTGTTGATCTCGAACACATGAAGGCCCCCATCCTGGCGCACGCCATAGTCGATGCGCCCGTAATCGATCCCTGCAATGTCGAAGATCCGGGCGATTTCGGCTTCATGCGGACTGGACATGACAAACTCGCGCTCGCGTTCGACGAGGTCGGGACGTTCGGCGACAAGGCCGGGTTTCGGATATTTGACGAACCATTCCGGGTTCCAGAAGGAATGCGCCGGGCTCAGCATGCCGCCCGCCTTGTAATAGGCCAGCTTGCGGTACATGCCTGTGTCGTCGCGCGTGTCTTCGAACTCGACGGCGATCTTGCCGAAGAGCGGAACGCCCGCTTCTGCGAGCCTCGTGATTTCAGCGGTCAGGTCGTCGCGCGAGTGAAGGAGGCGCGGCGTCTCCGGGTTCAGATGATGCCCGGCTTCGTCGCGGATGAAACAGGGAAACCGGACGGCTTCGATCGTGTAGGGGTCGTCGAGACGGTGAATGTCTTTCTGGTTCATTCCCAGCTTGTAGAGTTTTTTCAGAAGCTCGTAGCGGCGCAATGGCTTTGGCGGCGCGTTGAGGATGACGGGCGCCTGCGGCAGCGACCGCCATTGCCGGACAATGGCGATGACGCGCGCCTCATAATCCGGCGTCATGCGCTCGACATCGCAGATTACAACCACCGACGCCCGGAACGACGAGCTGATGGCGAGGCGCGGATAATCGATCACCCCGATAACGCCGCGGTCATCAAGACAGCGCAGCCCGTTGAGCGTGGTGCGGCCGGCGCGGGCGGTGAGGAATACAGCGCCGCCGTCCCTGCCATAAGTCATTTTCAGGAAGGAAGGCAGCATCATGATGAAGGTCTGTTCGCCTTGAGGTTGCGCCCGCACCCTCGATCTCTCTGGCGAGGGAGCTTTTGGGCCTAATTAGGGCTGAAATCTTAACATAAGGCCGCATTAAGGCGCAGGCGCCCAAGAGAAATCACCTTTGCACCCCTAATCCGTCCAGATCGGCGCTTACTCCTGAGGATGAGAGACGAAGGAGAGGACGCCATGCCCGCCACCATCTTCATGAACGCCGTCACCGCCGCTTTTGCGAGCGTCGCTGTCGCCGCCGCCTCCTTTGCAGGGCTGAAGCCCGGCGGGGCCTATGATGATGGCGTCTTGACTGCGCTTTCACGCGCCGATGCAGCGTCTCATGCGCTAGCGACGTT